>JAGUWJ010000186.1 GCA_020062425.1 Actinomycetota bacterium | reverse complement strand
TAGAAGAGGGTTTCGGTCGCCGTCCGCCCGGATGAGCTCGCGCCATCCGGTGAACCTGTACGGCTCCACTCTCGCTATCACACCCTGTGGGGCTGGAGTCTGGGAGAGGCCCTCCAACTCTGCCGTTCCGACCGGCCGCACGGGGATCTTAGAGCGCTCGCACTCGGCGATGATACGTCCCAGGGTCCCCTTTCTCTCGGCGCCCCCGGCAAGTAAAACCTCGAACACCCGCCTGGGGCCGCGCAAGGCTTCCAGCACGGGGTTGCGGCCTTCGACCTGCTCGCATTCGGGTGTTACGCCGTCAGGCATCGGTCAAGACCCCTCACTCGGGGCGGAGTCTCTTGATGTCCTCCACCTGGATCCCGAGACCATTGAGGCCGTCACGTATCATGTCGGCGCGGGTGAAGTCCTTCGACTCGCGGGCAACCTGCCTGGCCTCCAGAAGGAGCTGGACCAGCTCCTCATCGGGCATCTCTCCCGTTTCAGCTTCGATACCGGCTTCAGCCGCGAACGACAGGAGCCGCCCCCTGTCCGAGCCGGCGGAGGATATCTTCGCCCGGGATGTGGAGGAGGCAACGATGCGCGAGCTCGCCTCCAGCTCGAGCCCCAACGCTCCGCAGTGTTCCATGATGAACTGCTTTGCCCTCTGGAGAGCCGCAGCCGGGGGCGCCTCGGCGCCGTCCAGGAACGTGTTCACCTCACGGACAGCCTCGAATATCTCGCCAAGCGCGGCGGCCGAGTTGAAGTCGTCGTCCATGTGCTCCCTGAAGGAGGCGTCCAGCCGCTCCAGCGTTGACGTCAGCTCATTCCCGCCAGCACCGGATCCCCCGCCGCCATTGTCACCCGCGCTCTCTATCCTTTCCAGGCAGTTCCATATCCTTTCTATCGAAGCCCTGGCCTCGGTCAGACTCATCTCGGAGAAACTCAAGGGGCTGCGATAGTGGGTACCCAGCATGAGCATCCTCACGGTGTCCGGGTCGAACTCCTCCAGCACCTCGCGGAGCATCTTGATGTTGCCCAGCGACTTGGACATCTTCTCCTGGTCGATGTTGAGCATGCCGGAGTGAATCCAGTACCTGGCGAACCGGTCTCCCGAGTACGCCTCCGCCTGCGCCATCTCGTTCTCGTGGTGGGGGAACACCAGGTCGAGCCCGCCCCCATGTATGTCGAACCCACCCCCCAGGTACTGCACGGACATAGTGGAGCACTCGATGTGCCAGCCTGGGCGCCCCGGGCCCCAGGGGCTCTCCCACGAGGGCTCTCCCGGCTTCGCGGCCTTCCAGAGCGCAAAATCCCAGGGGTCGCGCTTCCGCTCCATCTCGGGGCTGAACTGCACGGTGACCTGCTGTTCCGAGAGGTCGCGCCCCGAGAGCCTTCCGTAGCCCGCAAAGCTCGAGACGTCGAAGTAGACGTCGCCGTCCGCGACGTAGGCGTGCCCTTTTTCGACCAGCACCGCGATGACCTCGACCATCTCGGCGATGTGTTCGGTCGCCCTGGGGGCGATGTCGGGGGGCTTCACGCCCAGGGCTTCCATGTCCTCCTCGAACGCCAGGCGGTACTTCTCGGCTATCTCGTCCGCCGGAACACCTTCCACGTTGGCGCGGTTGATTATCTTGTCGTCCACGTCGGTTATGTTCTGGACGAAGGTCACATCCACCCCCGAGTACTCGAGGTAGCGCCGTATCATGTCGAAGTTCAGGAAGGTTCGCGCGTTCCCTAAGTGGATGTAGTTGTAGACGGTGGGGCCGCACACGTACATCTTCACCGTGCCCGGCTCGATGGTCTCAAGCTCCTCCTTCGACCGGCTCATGGTGTTGTAGACCCTTATGGCCATCAGGGCTCCGCTCGTCGATCGCCGCCCGTCGCGCCCTTTTCCGGCGCCTCTCCCTCCTGCTTGCCGCCCGACTTCCTGAGCTCGTTCACCGCCTGCTCAAGCCTGTCCAGCCTGCGCTCAATTGCGTTGAACATGTCCAGCACCGGGTCCGGCAGGTTCTCGTGGTGGAGGTCGATGGGGCTCAGTCGCTCACCGGAGCAGACCGTGACCCTCCCTGGAACCCCCACCACGGTGCAGTTCTCGGGAACATCCTGTATGACAACTGCGCCGGCGCCCACCCTGGCGTTCCTCCCCACCGTTATGGCCCCCAGCACGCTCGCGCCGGCGGCAACTACCACATTATCCTCCAGCGTCGGGTGGCGCTTGCCCTTTTCCTTGCCGGTGCCGCCCAGGGTAACGCCCTGGTACAGGGTCACGTTGTCCCCAATCTCGGTGGTCTCGCCGATGACGACACCCATGCCGTGGTCTATGAAGAAGCCGTGTCCTATGGTAGCTCCCTGGTGTATCTCTATGCCCGTTATGAGGCGGCCGATCATCGATATCGTGCGCGGAAGGCCGGGGACGCCCCGCCTGTGGAGGTAGTTGGCAACGCGGTGCAGCCAGATGGCGTGCAGCCCCGGGTAAGTGAGCATTATCTCGAGCGTGCCGGTCGCCGCGGGGTCGCGGTCGCGGACGGCCTCGACGTCCTCCCGCAGCACCTCGAAAGCTCTCCCCGCGAAATCGCTGACCCGGCTCATCAAGCTAGCCATCGGAAGCCTCCAGGGTCTTCATGGTCGCCTCGATGCGCTCGGCGCATCCGTCCGGCCCCCAGAACATTATAAGGTGGGTGAGGTCCGGGCCCACAGTAAGCCCTGTCACGGCCAGCCTGAACGGCCACAGCACGGTCTTGGCTTTCCAGCCCCGCGTTTTAGCCCCTTCGCGCATGCGGGCTACCAGGCGCTCGGCCGCCTCCATGTCTGACGAACTCTCCTCGCGGAGCGTTGCCGTACAGAACTGGAGAGCCTCTCTTACCTCTCCTGACTTCGCGAGCTCGAAGGCCGCCTTTTCGTCAAGCACCCCTCCGGGTCGTACGTAGACGTCGGTGGGGCCCACCGCGTCGGCCAGCGTCTCCATGCCGTTCCTCACCGAATCCACCGCTATCTCCAGCTTCTCGCGTGGAAGCTCCAGCAGGCTGTCGCGGCCTTCCCTCTCGAGGAACGGGATCACCAGGTCGGTCAGTTCACCGCTGGAGAGCCTCTTCATGTGCTGGCGGTTAAGCCAGTTGAGCTTGTCGAAGTCGAATACGGCCTTGCTGGCCGAGACCCCCTCTATGCTGAACTCCCGAGTGAGCTCGTCCGCGGTGAATATCTCCCGGTCGTCCCCGGGGGACCATGAGAGGAGAGCCAGGTAGTTGGTGAGCGCCTGGGGCAGGTAGCCGCCCGCCCGGTAGTCCGAGACCGCCGTCGCCCCGTGCCTTTTCGAGAGCTTGGAGCCGTCCGGGCCCATCAGCAGCGAGTGGTGCAGGAACCTGGGAGCCTCGACACCCATGGCCTGGAACAGGAGCACGTGCCTGACCGCGTTGGTGAGGTGGTCGTCCCCCCTTATCACGTGGGTGACCTCCATGGTCATGTCGTCCACCACCACCGCGAGGTGAAAACCCGCGCTCCCGTCGGAGCGTACTATTATGAAGTCGTCTATCTCGGATGCGTCCACTATCACGCCCCCGCGGAGCATGTCGTCAACTGTCACCGTGCCTTCCGGCACGCGGAACCTCACCGTGAACGGCGTTCCGGAGCCAGCGAGCTTCGCGGCCTCGTCTTTGTCCAGCGCCAGGCACCTGCGGTCGTAGCGCCAAGCGCCGCCCGCCGAGATGGTCGCCTTTTTTCGCGACTCGAGTTCCTCCGGGGTGCAGTAGCAGCGGTACGCCTTCCCCTCTTGGAGCAGGTCCTCCGCATACTCGGTGTAGACGTCCATGCGCTCGCTCTGCCGGTAAGGGCCGTGAGCGCCGCCGACGTCGGGGCCTTCGTCCCAGTCTATCCCCAGCCAGTGCATTGACTCGACGATATCCTGCTCGAACTCCTCTGAGGAGCGCTCTTTGTCGGTGTCCTCGAGCCTTAGTATCAGAGTGCCGCCCGCGCCCCTGGCGAACAGCCAGTTGAAGAGCGCGGTGCGGGCGGAGCCGAGATGAAGCTTGCCGGTCGGGCTCGGCGCGAACCTCACCCTCAGCGGGTCGGAATTTGAATCAGGCGGTGTCATCTCTCCTCCCCGCAGGGGTGGTGGTACGAGTCGGCGGCCTCGGCGAAGCGCTCCCTGCTTATCTCTTCCTCGTCCCGGTAAGCGTTGAGGCGCATTGTGAGCAGGTCGAAATCGACCTGGTGCCCGTCGAACTCCGGCCCGTCCACACAGGAGAACCTGGTCTCGCCCCCCACCTCGCATCGGCAGGTGCCGCACATCCCGGTGCCGTCCAGCATTATGGCGTTCAAGCTGACCACGGTGGGCACTCCGTATTCCTTGGTCAGCATCGATACCGCCCTCATCATGGGCACCGGCCCGACCGCCACGACCTTCTCGGGCTCCCACTCCTTTATGGCCCGGAGCAGCAGCGCGGTAACGAATCCCCTCTCTCCCACCGAACCATCGTCGGTTGCGATCTCCAGTTGAGCCGCCAGGGCTTCCATCCTGTCGACCAGTATGAGGTGCTCCCGGTCCCGCGAGCCGAGCAATATCTTCACCTCGTTGCCGGCCTCCACGAAGGCACGCGCAATGGGGTAGAGCGCGGCGATGCCCACACCGCCGCCCACGCACGCAACGCGGCCGACCTTCTCCACCTCGGTGGGCTGCCCCAGCGGGCCTACCACGTCCTGCAGGCATTCGCCGGGCTCAAGCAGCGACAGCTTGTCGGTGGTGGTGCCCACCACCTGGAACACTATCTCGACTGTCCCCTCCTCACGGGAGAAGTCCATCAGGGTGAGCGGGACACGCTCGCCCTTCTCATCGGTTCTCACGATGACGAACTGCCCGGCGTGAGCCCCCGGCGGTACGCGGGGTGCGTGTACCTTGATGCTGAAAACGTCCGGCGCGTACTGTTCCTTTTCCAGTATCTCGAACCTGTCACGCCCCAACCGGCTCCTCCTCCAGTTCCTCCTCCAGCCTCTTCTTGACAGCGTCTATCTCATTCACAAACTTCTCGTCCACGTCGAACGCCGCCTTCCCCTCCAGGTCGGCCTTGCGCACCTTCTCGCTGAAATGGATTATTCCCATGAAATCAACGTCGCCCAGGTCTTCCCTGAGCGACTCGACCTCGGCGTCGTTGACCACCTTGTTAAAGACCACGAACAGTCGGGAGACCCCGATCTGTCGCGCGAGGCGCGCGGTGGTGCGGGCGGTCTGCACGCTCCTCAGGCCGGGCTCCGCGATTATCACGATTGCGTCCACGCTCTCGGATGTGCCGCGCCCCAGGTGCTCGATGCCGGCCTCCATGTCCATAACGACCACGTCGTCACGCTCGAGGAGTATGTGGCGCATGAGCGCCTTCAGGAGCACGGACTCGGGGCAGACACAGCCGCCGCCGCCCTCCTTGACCGTCCCCATGGCGAGCAGTTTCACTCCCTCGTGGGTCAGGCAGATCTGGTCCGGCAGATCGTCGACCTTGGGGTTCATCTTGAACATCTGGCCGTAAGTGCCCAGCTTGGCGCCGGTTCGCTCTTCCACCACGTCCTTCATCTCGGCGAGAGGGATGAGGTCCATGGCCGCCTCGGGCGCGATGCCGATGGATACGGCCAGGTTGGCATCCGGGTCCGCGTCGATGGCCAGCACCTTGCGGCCCTCTCGCGCGAAGCTCCTGGCGAGGCCGCCGGCGATGGTGCTCTTGCCGACCCCTCCCTTTCCGCTGATGGCTATCTTCATCTTCACACCCCCGAAAATCCGAGTTCGCGGCACGCGACGCGGGTTCGGTTCAATCGCGTACACAGCTGACGATGACACATGATATCTGATTTCGCGCTCGTGAGATAACAGCCTGCTACGAAGCCTGTTTTTCCAGCAGGGTGAGGAAGTGCTCCACCACTGTCGGGTCGAACTGTGAACCCGAGTTCCGTCGCAGTTCCAGGCGCGCTTCCTCCGGGGAGAGAGCGGTCCGGTAAGGCCTGTCCGAGGTCATAGCCTCGTAGGCGTCCGCTACCGCGATGATCCGCGCTCCCAGGGGTATGTCCTCACCGGACTTCCCTTCGATATATCCCTGCCCGTCGAACCGCTCGTGGTGGTGGTAGATGATGGGCTTGAGGTTCTCCAGGTGAGGCAAGGGCTCGATTATGCGCATGCTCAGGGCGGGGTGCATCTTTATGGCCGTGTACTCCTCCTCGTTGAGACGCCCGGTCTTGTTGAGTATGTGGTCCGGTACGCCGATCTTGCCGAGATCATGGAGCAGGCCGGCAAGCCGTATCTCCTCGACCCGTTCGGTGTCGAGCATCATGGACTCGGCGATGGCCACCGCGTACTGCGTGACCCGTGCGGAATGGCCGACGGTGTAGGGGTCACGGGCTTCGATAGCGGCGGCGAGGGAGCCGATTGTACCGAGGTAGGTCTCCTGGAGGCGCTGGTAGAGCCGTACGTTCTCGATGGACACCGCGGCCTGAGCCGCGAAGTTCTTGAACATCTCCACCTCGTCCCTGCTGTAGCTCTCGCCGGGCCGGCGCGTGCCGACCGCCAGCACTCCGACAGCCTTATCTCTCACCAGCATGGGGGCGACGATGGCGGCCTCTATGTCGAGGTCCAGGTCCATGAAGCGCGCGTCCCTGGCGCCCTTCTCCCACAGGAGAGGTTCGCTGTTCTCGGTGGTCCAGACCGCCACCCTCATGAACCGCTTACCGCGCGCCCAGGAGATGTCGCCGGTCGCGGCCTCCAGCTCCAGGTCACCCGAGGAATCGTCCCTGGTAAGTATCAGCCCGCTCGAGGCGCGGACCAGCGCGCACGCCATCTCCAGCAGGCCCTGGGTCTGCTCAGACGGGTCGAGGTAGGAGGTCAGCGAGCGGGCCACTACGCCGATGGCCGCCATGTGCTTGAGCCTGGTCTCCATCTCGGCCATGAGAGTGCTCTTCTCTATGGCTATCACGGCCTGGTTGGCGCAGGCCACGGCGAGGTCCATCTGCTCGCGGGTGAGGTCCTCGCTGTCCTTACCGTCGAGCAGCATAACGCCTATGTCGTTTTCCGCCGAGTGCAGCGGTACCAGCAGCAGGGCGGAGGTCCCGTAGCCTGCCATGAAGCTCTCTATCTCGGTCGGGTTGTCACCGCTCTTGAGTACGACCGGTCCGCCGAGCGAGAACACCGCCTTGAGAGAAGCGAGGTCATCGGCGCGAGCCGCCAGAAGCTTCTCCAGTAGGTCGGCCTGGTTCGAGGCCATGGGCTGGAGCAGACCCTCGTCATCGAACAGGAGCAGGCTGCAGCGCGGGTGCTCGGTGATCCTCGATGTCTTATCCACTATGGCCCTGTACATCTCGAAGACGTCGCTCTCGCTGGAGAGGACCTCGGTCAGCCGGTAGAGAGCATCCATGCGTTCGGTGCGCGAGGCCACCCTGATGTCCCTCGAGCCCAGGTAGCTCTGGACCATAGCGAACCAGCAGTCCTCCAGCACCGACTCCACTACCATCATGCCGTCGACGACGTCTCCCAGCTTCACCTCGCCGGCGTCGATCATGCTCTCCATCACGTCCCACACGGCCCTCTTCAGGACATCAGTGGTGCGGGGGATGTCGGACATGGCGAGGTCGCGCTCGGAGCAGGTCCTGCCTATAGTCTCCCAACTCTCGAACAGCGCGGTGCTCTGCCTGCAGGAGATGGCTTCGATGAGAAGCTCCAGGGTGAGCTCGGCCTGCTTCACCAACTCGTCCTCGGGGACGGCCGCAACAGTTCGCTCCGATACGATGGCTGCGACCCTCTTGAGTATCTCGCTGGAGCGGGCGTTCAGAGCCTCGGCGATCCACTGCATATTCTTCCCCTGAAACTGACGGCTTTCCATACTGAACTTGCCTGTTCAATTGTAACATCTGTGAGAGCAGAGGAAGGAGTGGACGCACGCTGGTGCTGGATATGCCAATCGGAAGAACGGCCCGGTGTCAGTCCCGCGGTTGCCCGAAATCGCAGACCGGGTTAAGGGGGCAGATCTCGTGCCTGGGGCCACGCGCGTGGCATACCTCGCGCCCCAGGTGGACCAGGTTCAGGTGCATGCGCGGCCTTGCTCCCGGCGGGACAAGAGCTTCCAGCTCGACCTCGGCCTGCTCTGCGCTGGTGCCTTCATCGATGAGCCCCAGCCTGGCCGCTGTGCGCAGGACATGGGTGTCCACGGGGAGAACCTTCCTGCCGTTGGCGAACATGAGCACCACCGAGGCTGTCTTGGGGCCGACGCCGGGAAGAGAGGTGAGGAACCTGCGCGCCTCGGGGACGGACATCTCCCGCACGAACTCGAGCGAACAGTCTACCCGCTCTTCCTCGAGCCAGGTGAGTATCTCCTTGATTGCGCGGGACTTCTGCTTCGCCAGGCCGCCGGGTTTTAGGGCGGCCTCTATGCCCGCGAGCGGGGCATGCGTAAGTGTTTCGAGGTCGGGGTATGCCTCCATGAGGCGGCTGTAGGCAAGGTTGTAGTTCCGGCGGTGGGTGTTCTGTGAGAGTACCGCGTGGATAAGCTCGTGGGTGACGTCGCGCTCAGAAGCCGGAAGTGTCTGCCCGAAGGCCTTGACCAGCCTTTTATCGATTTCTCTTGCTTTCTCTTTCCTGTCCATGGTCTGACGCTTGACAATCTAGAGAGCAGACACCTTAATTCACCTTTTGGGGTCTAACCCCAAAAGGTGAATTTTACGACTTACCTTCAGGTATCTGTCCCCACAGATAAGTGGACTCCCCCCTCTACCTGTGCTACCTGGGGATCAGCGGAGGTATCCGTGCGGTGGTCCTGTTTATCTTCGCCTTCACGAGCAGCTCCAGGGACCGCAGAGGGTTCACCGGCACTATCTTCAGCGGGTTGACCCCCATCAGCTTGTTCAGCCCGCCCAGGGCCCCGGCGAGGTCGTTGCACTCTCGGGTGTACCTGATGTTTCTCTTCCCCAGCCTGCTCTTCAAGAATTCGTAGGTCTCGTCGTAGGCGCACGAACCCGCTATAAAAGCCTTCCCGGTTACCCGCTCCAGCCGCTCCCTGTCGAATCCCTTCCCCATCAGGATGGTGAATCCGCCCTTCCCCTGGTAATCGAGGTACAGGAACTGCGCCAGGGCCATCGTGTTGGCGTCGCACCCCTCCCTGCAGTTGCGTTCGCTCCCCCTGACCACCTCGAGGTCGTGCGGGAACGCGTCATAGAGCGTGAAGGGGTACTTCTTTTTGAAACGCTCCAGCGGCTCGCCGAGCACCTCGATGTCCGATAGCTCCGCGCACCCCAGGCCGAGCTTTCGCGCTTCCGCGAGATGCGGCACCTCGTCTACGGTGTAGCCGAAGACCCGCGCGGCAACCGTGTCGACAGCCAGCGTGTCGGTTCCCGCTATGATGATGTTGAACGGCACCAGGCTTTGTTCGTGAAGCGCCTCGGGGGGATAGTGCCCGTAAACTGTCGCCACCGTTCCATCGACCAGCGTGAAGTCCGGCTGGATGACGCTGTATATATCCGCCAGCTTCTCGTGCAGGCGCCAGTTGTGGTCTACCGGCCGGTCGTCGTGCATCACGAAACCGTACTGGTTCTTGATGCCACCGGTCAGCACGGTCATGGAGTGGGTCTTCAATCTGGGCACGTTGATGTACGTCACGCTGTCGCGCTCGTCGATGATGCGCTTGACGTGCTTTGAGACCCTGACCTGGTACCCCATGTGGGGAAGATCGACGGGCACCTGCTTCCCCTCGTCCAGGTAGAGGGGTGTCGCCCCCTTCTCCTTCGCCAGGCGCTTGAACCCCGCGACATGGAAGACCAGGCGGGTGAAGTTGCTCTGGGTGGCGTTCTCCATCAGGAAGACGCGCCGCGCGCCCGAGTCCCAGCAGTAGTCCAGCACCGCCCCGGTGACCTCCAGGCTGGTGTACACGTAAGGCTTGAAGTCGATGGCGTTCACCTTCACGTACACCTCTTCGGGCTTAGCCCTGATGATGTCGGCCACGCCGCTCTCGTCCATGGCACGGCGGACGGCGCCGGTGAGGTCACGCTTGACGTCTATCAGCGATACCCTGGCGCGTTTGTCCCGTTCAGGATTGGTGGTCAACTGGCCCTCCTTCGTCCGCCATGGCTGCAACGGTGTTGCAGCTTCTTTCGCCCTGAAACTCGATCGCATCCAAGAGAGGCTCTAGAAATCCTCTGGTATGGCTTCGCCCCGGATAAGGTCTTCGTAGGTCTCCCGCCGTCTTATCACATAGGCCTTGCTCCCGGACACCAGTATCTCCGGGACCCTAGTGCGCGAGTTGTAGTTGGAAGACATGGTGAACCCGTAAGCTCCGGCGGTGAACACCGCCAGAAGGTCACCCTGCTCAACCTCGGGAAGTTCCACGTCCTGGCCGAGGAAGTCGCCCGACTCGCATATCGGGCCCACGACGTCCACCTTCACCGGTTCGGCCTCGTCTCTCTTGACAGCGGGGGCTATGGTGTGGATGGCCTGATAGAGGCTGGGGCGGATGAGGTCGTTCATGGCCGCGTCCACCACCACGAACCTCTTCTCTTCGCCCTGCTTGTTATAGAGGACCGAGGTGACCAATATACCCGCGTTGCCGGCGATCATCCTGCCCACTTCCATCAGCAGGGTACAGCCGGTCTCTGAGAGCAGCGGGACCACAGCGCGCGCGAACTCCTCGGGCGCGGGTGCCTCCTCGTCCGTGTACTGTATTCCGAACCCGCCGCCGATGTTCAGGTACGCGATCTCCATCCCCAGCTCTCGCAGGCTGCCCGCCAGGTTGGCCACCTTCTTCACGCTGTTCTCGAAGGGACCCGAGTCGAGTATCTGGGAACCGATGTGCTGGTGGATACCGATGGGCTTCAATCCAGGGAGGTTGTGGGCTACCTCGTACTCGGCCATCGCCTCGGTCAGCGGTATGCCGAACTTGCTCTGCTTCAAGCCCGTTGCTATGTAGGGGTGCGTGCCGGGGTCGATGTCCGGGTTGACCCTCAGGGCAATGGGGGCTTCCACGCCGAGCCTGACCGCGACCTCGTTGATGAGCATCAGCTCTTCGCTAGACTCGACGTTGAACATCAGTATTCCCTCGTTAAGGGCGTACTCGATCTCTGAGGAGGTCTTGCCCAGGCCCGCGTACACTATCTTCCCGGGTTCGACCCCCGCCTTGAGCGCGCGGTACAGCTCGCCCCCCGACACGACGTCTGCGCCCGCCCCCCGCGAGGCCAACATGCGCAGGACGGCGAGGTTGCTATTCGCCTTGACCGAGAAGCAGATGAGGTGCTCGATGTCCCCGAACGCCTCGTCCACGGCCTTGAGGTGGCTTGCGAAGGTGTTTTCGCTGTAGAGGTAGAAAGGCGTCCCGACCTTCTCCGCGATGTCGGCCACGCGAAGCTCTTCGCAGTAAAGATCCCCGTTCTTGTAAAGAAAATCGTTCATTTCGGCTCCGGGATGGACACAGGTCAAACTCGCGCTACCGGATTCTAATTATATACATATGCGGCCTCGTATTCCTCCACGCGCAGCGCCATGCACACGACTACGCTACCAGCGAGCGCAGGAGGCCGAGGTCGTCCGGGTCGTCCGTGCCGCCCCGTGGCAGCTCAATTATGGCAGGTAGACCCGCCAGGGAGTTGTGGTTGACCATGTAGCGGAACGCCTCCAGCCCTATCTTTCCCATCCCGATGTGCTCGTGCCGGTCGAGGTGTGAACCACACTCTCCGACGGAATCGTTCATGTGCAGGACTTTCAGCCTGTCGAGCCCGATGAAGCGGTCCAGCTCCTCCAGGGTGCGGTCCACACCATCCGCCGTGCTGATGTCGTAACCGGCGGCGAAGACGTGGCACGTGTCGAGGCAGAACCCCAGGCGCTCCGGCCGGCCGGCCATGTCGAAGACCCTGCCGAACTGCTCGAAGGAGTTGCCGATGGATGTACCCGCTCCGGCGGTAGTCTCCAGAAGAAGCATCGCTTCCCCCGGGGAGTTCTCGAGGCAGGCGGTGACCGCCGAGGCTATCCTTTCAAGGCCGAACTCCACGCCCTCGCCTTTGTGGTTCCCGATATGGGTTATCACCGCGCTCGCTCCCAGCCGGTCCGCCTTGGCCAGCGAGCTCGATATCGAGGCGGTCGAGCGCTTGAAGATGGAATCGGAAGGGGAGGCCAGGTTCACCAGGTAGATGGAGTGGATCACCACGGGATCTATGCGGGAGGCCTCCCTGGCCTGGGCGAACTCGAGCGCCTGCTCGTCGGACACCTCCACCGTCCCCCACTGCTGCGGACTCCCCGGGAACATCTGGATGGTCTCGCAGCCGGCGTCGACGCCGGCCACTATGGCCGAGACCGGGCTTCCGGATACGCTCACATGGCAGCCGAATCTCAAGAAGCATCCCTTTCCGGCTACATCTTTTCCGGGGCGCCGACTCCTATGAGGCCAAGGACAATCTCCAATACCTGCCTCACAGCCCTGACCATGAATAGCCTGGCCCTGGTCAGGCGTTCGTCCTCGGTAACAACCCTGCAGTCGCGGTAGAAGCCGTGGAAGAGCGATGCCAGTTCCTCCGCGTAGCCGGTGAGCCGGTGCGGGACCCTCCGTTCCGCGCAGAACTCCACAAGCTCCTCCAGTTCGGCCAGTTTCCGCAGGAGGTCCATCTCAGACTCGGTCTCCAGGAGCGCGAGTTCCTCGTGGCTGGGGTCCGATGTGTCCACGCCCGACTCGCCGGCATACCTCAGTATGCTGCAGATGCGGGCATGGGCGTACTGGACGTAATAAACGGGGTTCTCGGGCGACTCCCGCTTTGCAAGTTCGATATCGAACTCCAGCTGGGAGTCCTGCGAGCGTTGGAGGAAAAAGTAGCGCGCTGCGTCGGGGGTCACCTCGTCGAGGAGCTCATCCAGCGTGATAACCTCACCGGTGCGTTTGGACATCCTCACAGGCTCACCCCCCCTGAAAAGCTTGACCAGCTGGCCGAGGATGACCTCCAGTCGGTCAGCCCCGTAGCCCATGGCATCCATGGCGGCTTTCATGCGCGGAACGTAACCGTGGTGATCCGCCCCCCAGATGTCTATCACCAGGTCGAAGCCGCGGGTCATCTTGTCGCGGTGGTACGCGATGTCGCTGGCGAAGTACGTAGGTTCGCCGCTGGACCTCACCAGTACGCGGTCCTTTTCGTCTCCGAACTCGGACGTCCTCAGCCAGAGGGCTCCTTCGTCCCGGTAGGCTTTACCCTCCGCTTCCAGCAGGCCGGTCGTCTTCTCGACCTCACCTTTCCGGTAGAGCTCGCGCTCGCTGAACCAGACATCGAAGAGCACGTCCATCCTCTCCAGCGTGGAGCGTATATGGTCGAGCATGACGGGGTATTCCATTTCTATGAACGTCTCGGTGCGCTCCTCCTCGGAGAGCTCGAGGTACTCGTCACCGTGCTCGGCCACTATGCGCTCCGCGAGCTCGATGATATACCTGCCGGCGTAGCCGTCCTCGGGCATCTCATTGACCTTTCCCAGCAGTTCGAGATACCTGGCCGAGATGGAATGGCCGAACTTCTGCATCTGGGTGCCGTAGTCGTTCACATAGAACTCGCGCTCGACGTCGTAGGCGGCGTGGCTCATCACATTTGCGAGAGAATCGCCCAGCGCTGCCCAGCGGCCGTGACCGACGTGGAGCGGCCCCACCGGGTTGGCGCTCACGAACTCGACCTGAACCTTGCGCCCCGCGCCGATACTGGAACCCCCGAAGAGCGCGCCCTTCTCGGACACCTCGAAGAGCACGTTCCTTATGAAGGCGGGGCTCATGTGGAAGTTGATGAAGCCGGGCCCCGCGACCTCGACCTTCGATATGACCTCCGGGGCAGGTTCGATGGAACCGGCTATGGTCTCGGCGACCTCCCGGGGATTCATCTCGAGCCTGCTGGCGACAGAGAGGGCTACGTTGCTGGCCCAGTCGCCGTGCTCTTTCCTCTTGGGGCGCTCCAGCTCGATGCGCCCCGGCTCCACGGGAGGGATGGCTCCCTCGTCGACGGCTTTCCGTACAGCGCGCTCGATTATTGCGGTTATCTGCTCTCTAGACATAGTGAACTCACGCCGGTCAGATCCTGAAACGTGAATCTATCACAATACTCGTGGCCGGGCATTCGGCAGCCCGGGACCCTGCACCGCCCGAGACTTCGGACGGTCGCACCTCGAGAGAAACCGCCATGCCGCTTCAGAGGTTCTTGGGCCTCTCCTCCAGCTTGACCTCGGCCTTCTTCCGGTCGCTGCCGGAGTAGTAGGTGAGCTCAATGGTGTCGCCTACGCTGCGGCTCCTGACCTCAGCCACGACCTCGTCCATGGATTTCACGGGCTTCCCGTCGATAGCTACGATGATATGGCCCACCTTTATGCCCGCCTTGTCGGCCGGTCCCTGGGGAACGACCCGCGTCACGTAAGCGCCCTTGTTAACGGGAAGGTTGTACTGCTCAGCTATGCTCTCGCTCACGGTCTGGCCCAGCACCCCGATATAAGGGTGTGATATCGGCTTGCCGCTGATAATGTCCTCGGCCACCTTGCTGGCGGTGTTGATGGGGATGGCGAAGCCCACCCCTTCCGAGCCCCCGGAGGCCGTGGCGATGACGGCGTTGATGCCGATGAGCCTGCCGCGTCCATCGGTGAGCGCCCCCCCGGAATTGCCGGGGTTGATAGCGGCGTCGGTCTGGATGAGATTTGTCAGCACGGTGGTCTGACCACCGCTCTGCGAGCCGGCGGAGATGCTCCTGTTGAGCGCGCTGACTATGCCGGAGGTCACGGTCTGCTCGAACCCGAACGGGCTCCCGAAAGCGGCGCACAGTTGCCCCACCACCAGCTTGTCGGAGTCGCCGAGGGTCAGCACCGGCAGGTCCGACTTGTCGATCTTTACCACAGCGATGTCGTTCTCGGGGTCCGCACCGATGTTCTTGCCATTGAGCTCCTCACCACTGGCGAGCGTCACGGTGATGTCCTGCGCGCCTTCAACTACATGGTTGTTGGTGATTATGTAACCATCATTGGTGTAGATGACACCGGAGCCCGTCCCCTCCTGCGCACCTATGTCGAACAACGGCGACGACTGAGGCGCGGTGCGGATATCTATGTTGACGATGGAAGGTGACACCGCTCTTGCTATCTCCGTGATGCTGGTGCCGCCCTCCGAGGGGCTGATGACCTCTATGTTCACATCGCGTTCTGGGCTCTTGGTGGTGACCTCCACCGTGCGGAGCTTGCCCCTGACCAGGTCTATCGGGTTCACCCCGAAGCCCCACGGCATCAGCGCGAGGACCAGCAGCGCGCCCAGCACTCCAGATAACAGCGCGGTCAACCACACCGAGGCTCTCCCTCTGCCGCCTCTGCTCACGTCATTGCGTGGGGGCATCGACGGAAGGCCTGCCCCCGGTGGAACTCCCTGGCCCCCGGGCGCGAGGGGAGCCTGGAAACCCTGCTCGGCAGGTCCGGGAGCGCCCTGGTCCCCGGGTGGGGTACCCGTCGGGGTCGGGCCGCCCTGATTCCCGTTCATGTATTTTCGCCTCCTTGTCTGCCGATGCGCATTCTCATATACTCCCGGATATGGAGCCGCCTATTGATTCTAGCACACCGATTCTTGCCCTCTTCGACGCGGCCGGCTCGTACTATAGACGTAGAAACCCGTGAAAGGGGTCATACTATGAGCAGAAGGGAAACCCCCGCGGAAAGCGGGAACGGGAACACCTCCAGGGGGCCGTATGACCGCCAGGGCCCGATCAGGGTCAGCTTCGGAGTCTACATCATCAGCCTGCTGGTGGTAGGGCTTGTCATATTTATAGTCATGCTGGTGCAGTTCCTGCCGGGACATCGGATGAGCCACCGGCTGGAGAACGCCGTGGAGAACGCCGACTACGTCTACGTGGGCGTCAGGATACCAAAGAGCGAGCTCAAGAAACGGGAGGTCAACCCGCTCACCAAGGAAGACGATATGGTAGAGATACTCAAGGAGATGGGCGCTAAGCGGGCGAAAGCGGAGATAAACCCGGACCTTACCAGGATTCCCGGCGAGTGACTGCCGGGTCTACCTTTTAGAGAGCTCGTACTCCTCAGCCATGGCGATGGCCGCCCACTTCTCCCGGTCGGTAAGCCGCCTGTCTATCTGGGGGAAAAGGCCTGCCCTGTATTCGGGTCGATACTGAAACATCAGGTTGAAGTAGGCGCCCGGCATGTTCTCCCTCGTCCATTCCATTATCGGCCTGGTGCAGCACTCGAGGTGCCCGGGAAGAACCAGGTGGCGCACCATCACCTCGGCGGTGTCCCAGGCGTGGCTGAAGTTGCGGCTGACCACATCGAAGTACCCCTCGACGTCCGAGAGCTCTCTCGCGCAGTCGTCGTTGCCGTACCTGAAATCGCCCAGGTACACGTCTATCACGCCGTTCAAGATCTCCATCGCCTCCGGCGACGTGTACATGTTCGAGTTCCAGACCATGGGCAGGAAACGACCCGGGTGACCCAGCTTCCTCATCGTCTCCAGGATGACGTGCAGGTTAGGGTCGGGATTCCCTCCCACGAAGTTGGCGTTGCGCGAACCCTGGGCGATGCCTTCCTGCAGCGCCGCGGCCAGCACCGCGGGCTCCGCGGCGGGCCCAGACCCGGCGCTGAAGGCTATGTCCCAG
>JAGUWJ010000059.1 GCA_020062425.1 Actinomycetota bacterium | reverse complement strand
GCCTCGCGGGTGTTGCCGACCGGCACCAGCAGGAACGCGGCGCCGCTCTCCTTGGCGCCCGTGGCTATGGCCAGCGTCCCCGGTATCTCGCGGACGGCACCGTCGAGAGCGAGCTCTCCGGCGGCCTGGAACTCACCCTCGCGTGCCTTGCGGAACTGCCCCGTGGCCTCGAGCAGGGCGAGCGCGATGGGCAGGTCAAACGACGGTCCTTCCTTCCTGATGTCCGCGGGGGCCAGGTTGACGTGGATGCGCGTCCGGGGAAACTCGAATTCCGAGTTGCGGATGGCGGACTTCACCCTTACGCGCGATTCCCGGAGCGCCGCGTCAGGCAGGCCAACTATCTCGAATGCGGGAAGCCCGTTCGTGACGTCGGCCTCGACCTCAATCGAGTGTGCCTCCATCCCGACCAGCGTCGAGCCGCGCATCTTCGAAATCAATCGGGACCCCCTCAGCGTGCATCAGCAGTACAAGCCAGTCAGTATGGATTATAAGCAGTCCAAGCACTGAGGTCAACTTAACAGTGGGGACAGACTTACGTCTGGGGACAGACACCGTAAGGTAAGTTATTACCAGATAGTCAAGTAGCGACTGAAAACTTACCTTACGGTGTCTGTCCCCAGACGTAAGTCACCATAGAGACTAGTCTTCGAGGCGGTAGACGCAGTCGAGCTTGAACTGCGCCACCGGGTTGAAGTCGTCGTGTGCGATGTCCCAGTCGTACACGCTCTGCAGCCTCTCCGGCTCCAGCAGCTTGCCGTGTACTATTACGTATTCAACGCCCTGCTTCTTCAGGAAATTCACCGCCTCTTTCGAGGGGAAGTCCCTGGTGGCCTTGACGCCTTCGTAGTAGTTGTCGGGAATGTAACCGCTGTAGCCGTTGAAGATCTTCTTCCAGTGCAGTATCGAGTAGTAGGTCCTCCACGCCTCCCGCGCCGCCCACGTGGGCTCGTACTGGAGGCCGGCAACGAACGTCCTGGGGTTGTAGTCGGCCAGCGGCAGCTCGACCGCGGTCGCGTCTTTCTCCCTCTCAGCGAGCCACTCATAGACCTGCGGGAACTCGTCCTTGGTCGGCACGCGCGTCATGGGGAGGTTCACCGACATGACGTCCACTATCAGCAGCCCCAGGATAACGATGGAGACGAGCGCGGGCAGGACGACCTTGCTCCTGCGCCTGAGCCAGGAGAGCATTCCCTTTACCGCGAAGCCCGACAACACCGCCAGCGAGAGCGATATCAGGATTATGAACCGCCCCGGAACGCGCATGGCCCTGAACCCGGGAAAGCCGTAGTAGAAGAGCTCGTAGGGCATGGGCAGGTCCACTTTGCTCCCGAAGAAGTACAGTGACGTCCCCAGGCACATCAGGAACGAAATGACTGCGAGACTCACGTAGTATCGCACGTCGAAACGCGCGGCACCCCTCCCCTTCACGAACAGGTAGGCGGCCCCGGCGATGCCCAGCAGAAGCGGCACCAGCCCCGGGAAGAGCGAGCGCTCGGTCTCACCCCCGCGCTTGTTGGTCTCTTTCCTGACGTCGCGTGTGAGGTCACCCCAGACCAGGCTGTACTCCGAGGCCGCGCCGAAGTCGCGCACGTCGGCGGAGAAGAGGTCGACCTCGTCTGCCTTCCTCTCGAAGCGCGGCTCGGCCTCGTGCACGCGTATGTAAGGGATGACGAACGGGACCACCAGGGCGAAGGCCACCGCCAGCACGACCAGCAGGGTCGCGGTCCACTTCAGGGTGAACGCCCTCGGCCTCATGATCAGACGCACGATCAGGAACACGATTATGGAGACCCCGAGGATCATCCCGTAGTACCAGGTGGATAGCGTCTGCAGGACCGCGAAGAACCCGAACAACACGGCATCGCCTGTGTGCCCCTCCTCGGAGTAGCGGTGCAGGAACAGGAGCGTCAGGGGGATGAAGGCGGCAGCCGAGAGCTGGAGGTGCCCCATGTGAGCGAGCCGGGGCGTGGCGAAGGCGAAGGCGACGCCCGCCACCATGCCCGCCATGCGGCTGTCGGTAAGGTAGACCACCAGCAGATAGGCGCCCACGGCGCACAGGAACAGGTTGAAGATGAGCATGTAGTTGGCAGTCTGCATGGGGTTCCCGGTGATTGCGAGAACAGGCATGGCTATGATGGCTGTGACGATCTGGTGGTCGGAGTACGCGAGCGTGTTCGGGTTAGGATAGAAGATGTTCGCGTGGAAAAGGCCGAAGGGGTTGCTTGTCAGGGCGCGAGCGTCCCAGGCCAACGTCCAGGCCTGGAAGGTGGGGTCGTACGGCTCCTCGTAGGCCGAGTCTGCAGCCTTGGTGATGAGCGGCCTGGTGATGATCATGGAGAGCGCCAGAAAGACCAGTATGATGGCCATCCCTGGGCCTCTTTTCTTGAGCATTCCGGCTAATCTACGCATTATGGAGGAGATTATACAGGTAGTTATGCAAGCGGTCGCCAATTCACCTGCGGGGTCTGACCCCGGAGTTGAAAATTAACCTTTTGGGGTCTTGACCCCAAAAAGGTGAATTTTAGAAAGCGTCGGGGATGTGGCGGAGCTCGATCAGCTCGCCGTCGCCGTCCATCAGAACGCTGATGACGTCGAATCGCACCGGGCCGTGGTGGACGCTTGCCTCGAGGTACTCAGAGGCGAGCGCGCGGAT
>JAGUWJ010000203.1 GCA_020062425.1 Actinomycetota bacterium | reverse complement strand
TTCTGCTTGACTTCGCGCGAACCGCGCTGAGATTATTGCTCAGTTGTACATCTTCTTCAGGAGGTGAAACGTGGGAGAGCCCAGCGACAAGAGGCCAAAGATCGACGTCGATGAGTGCACCGGCTGCGGCCTGTGTGTCGACGTCTGTGAGCAGGAATGCATCGACCTCGTCGACGACGTGGCGAAGACCGTCAAGCCGGAAGCATGCACGGGCTGCGGCGACTGCGTGGAGGAGTGCCCGGTCGAAGCCGTCATCATGGAATAACTGCTCGATAACCGATATCAAACGTAAGGCGGGCTTGTCCCGCCTTTCCGTTTTGTGGGATTCCCAGGTGGAGCCCGCGAAACGTCTCGAAGGTCGCAAAATATGACTGGGGTTTACAAAACAAAACAAATCTCACAGAATACAACAGAAAGTTACCCTAAATAACTCATTTGACAACAATGCAACATGTATGTATACTTCCACCAAAGCGGTACAAGATGTGCTCGGATGAAGGAGTGGAATGGCGAGACGCAAGCCCGTTAATCCTTCCGTGAAGAAGTACCGTGAGATGTCCGACAAGGAGCTTATAAGAAGCTCCCGTGCCGGCGACCCCCTCGCAGAAAGCGTCCTCATCAGCAGGTACCAGTACCTTGCGCACGTGAAGGCGCGCTCCTACTTCCTCACTGGGGCAGACCACGAGGACACGGTCCAGGAAGGCATGATAGGCCTCTTCAAGGCGATCAGGGACTACAAGGAAGACGAGCTCTGCTCGTTCCGCTCGTTCGCGATCCTGTGCATCACGCGGCAGATCATAACCGCGGTGAAGACGCACGCGCGCAAGAAGCACAACCCGCTCTCCTCTTACCAGTCGCTCGACACGCAGGTCCCCGACGAGAACCTGCTGGACAGCCTCGCTTCCAACAGCCCCGGCGGCGACAAGTCCGAGGACCCGCTGGATTTGTTCATCTTCGAGGAGGAGCTGGACAGCGTCATATGTATCCTCCGGGACAAGCTCTCCGACCTGGAGTGGAGCGTCTTCGTGGAGTACCTCGACGGCAAGAGCTACCAGGAGATCGCGGTCGAGATCGACTGCGAAACCAAGGTCGTCGACAACGCGCTCTGCAGGATCAAGCAGAAGATCAAGAAAGAGTGCGCCGCCCTCTCCGCTTAACACCTGGGGACGGACCCCTTAAGTTAAGTCTCAAATCCATTACACAGTAGTAATATACTGACTTAACTTAAGGGGTCCGTCCCCAGGTGTTAAGCTATGGAAGAAGAAGAAAGAGCCGCAGAGCTGGAGGAGATAGACGAAGAGGAGCGCCAGCGGATCGTCCGCGATGCCCTGGGCAAGTTCAACGTGTTCCTCCACGTCACCGCGTTCCTCACCGGCTGCGCCTACCTCGCCCTTCTCGGTGTCTTCGTCCCCGAGACCATGCCTTACATCTTCATCCCCATGGCGCTCTGGGCGGCGGGCCTCGCGTACCACTTCTGGCGTGCCTGGCACTCGCGTGACAAGACCGAGGAAGCGCTCAAGACCTTAGATGAAACTTACAAGCCCGTCTTCACGCCGGAGCGTGAGTTCACTGAAGAAGAACAGGCGCTCTACCAGGAAGGCTTGAAGCACTTCGAGGAAGAGCCGGCCGCGGACGCGGAACAGGCTGAAGAGGGCGCTGTGTACCCGGGGCAGGATGACGAATCGCCTGTCTAGCCCGCGCTTCCTCAGATAGTGTGGTCGGCCTTGTTGGGACAGGAGATGTAAGGCGTCTGACCGATCCCCGGTTCCACCCATTCGTACGGCTTGTCTCCGGCGGGGCAGGTGGGTATGCTCATCATCACTTCGGCATCGACCAGGTCCTCTAAGCTCTCCGGGTACAGCTCTTCCGGCGACTCCGCCACGTACATCATTATCGCCGAGTCGACTGTCCTCAAATTCGACTGGCAAGTGCGCTTCTGCGCGTCCTCGCGCGCGGACATGAAGACCGGGACCGCTATGGCTGTACCGATGACGAGCACCATGAACAACCCTCCGACGATTATCAGCACCAGCCAGACAGTGCTGATGCGCTTCTTGGGCGCCTGGGTGAAGTCGGGCGCTCCCGGCGGAGGTGGGGTCGGAAGGATGGGCTCTTGAGGGGGTGGAGCCTCCGCCGTTTGCGAGACCGGAGTTCCGCAAGTTGTACAGAACTTGGCGTCATCCGGAAGTTCTTTACCGCAGCTCGAGCAGAACATGACCGCCTCCCCTCGCTATCTGCCACACATCCCACAGCCAAATAATACCTGAAACCTTCCGTTGGTGTCAGGCACCAAAGGAAGGCACCAAAGGAAGTCTCTTCAGGTGAGGTCCCTGAGTGGATAGACCCCGTTTGATTTCCGGTTAAGGGTCCGTCCCCATCAGGAAATCAGCGGGGGCAGCGTTTGCCGCTGTCCGCGTACAGGCCCAGCATCCTGAGCGCCTTCAGCATCTGCACGCCGGTCTCGATTGAGTGCACCACCGGTATCCCGTTAAGCTCGAACCCCTCCAGCACCATGCCGTACTTCGCCAGGTCCGGCACGTACGCCACCACCGGCTTGTCGTGCTTCTTAACCACCTTGCCCAGCCTGGTGCCCACGAACGACGTCATCATGGGCGTATAAGGCAGCGTCAGCATGAGCGCCGCCTCGATGTCGTCGTGACCCAGCAGGTAGTCGAGCACCCTCTCGAAGTCCTTGTCCGCCGAGCTCCCCGTCAGGTCCACCGGGTTCCCCAGCGCCGCGATGTCCCGGATGCCGGGGTCGATCAACTCCCTCAGCTCATCCTGCCGCTCCACCGAGAACCCCGGCACGATCAGTTCCGCCTCCTCCGCCAGGTCGGACGCCAGCACCCCGTGCCCGCCGCTCGAAGAGATGACGGCGATGGTGCACTTGCTGAGCGGCCGGTGGTGGTAGAACGAGAGTATCTTGCAGAACGAAGTCACCTCCGACTCGGTCTTCGCCTCCAGAATCCCGCTCTGCCGGAGCGCCCCCTCCATCATTTCTTGGTTCCCCGCCAGCGCCGCCGTGTGCGACTGCGCCGCCGCCTTGCCCCGCTCGCTCTTCCCGCCCACGTACACCACCACCGGCTTGTACCTGGTCACGTCGCGCGCAGACTCGATGAACCTGCGCACGCCCTGGTCAAGGCCCTCGATGTAAAAGCACATGCTCTTTGTGTCTTCGCGGGAGGCGAAGTGGCGCATCAGCGCATCCTCGTCCACCATGGCCTTGTTGCCCATGCTCACCCCGACGCTGATGCCTATCCCGGCTTCGTGGAAGTTGGTCATTATCTGGTCCACCAGGAAGGCGCCGCTCTGGCTGGCGACCGCAATGTCACCCTTTTTAGGCACCACCGTCCTCTCCGGCGGGAGGAAGAAAGTGTCCACCACCGGCGGCGCGAAGACCCCGAAGCAGTTGGGCCCGATGAGGGCGATGTCGTTCACCTCGCAAACACGCACCAGCTCGTCCTGCAGCGCCTGCCCTTCCGCGCCCATCTCTGCGAACCCGCCCGAGATTACCACCATCGAGCGCACCCCCGCCGCGGCACACTCGCGCGCGACCTCGCCGACGTACATCGCCTTGACCGCGATCACCGCCATGTCGACCTTCGCCGGGACGTCGCGTATGGAACGGTACACCGGGCGCCTCTCCAGCTCGCCTCCCTTTGGGTTCACCGCGAAGACCTCGCATCCGTCCGCGTAGTAGTTCTTGTTGTAGATGATGTTGGCCGGGTGAAACGGATTCGAGAGCGATACGCCCACCACCGCCACCCTGTGGGGGCTGAACACCGGGCTCAGGTCCATTGCTTTCACCCTTCTATTCCGAAGCCTGAATTACTATTCTGCGCGAGGTCGATTATTCCCGCCCGTCGAATCTTGAGTAAGCGCTTACCTGTGGGGACAGACACCGTAAGGTAAATCGCAAGACACGACCAGGGTAAAGGCAAACCGATTTACCTTACGGTGTCTGTCCCCACATGTAAATCAGGAAGGACGTCGAGAGTGATAACCATTTACACAATCGGATACCAGGGCTACGAGCCCGAGCAGTTCCTGGACAAGCTCACCCGTAACGGCGTGAAACTCCTCATCGACGTGCGCGACCTCCCCGCCAGCCGCAAGAAAGGTTTCTCCAAGAAGGCGCTCTCCGAGCAGCTCACCCGGCACGGCATCGCCTACCGCCACATCCGCGAGCTGGGGAGCCCCTCCGAGCTCCGCCACAAGTTCGTCAGGGACGGCGACTGGGAGTACTTCGCGCTCAACTACCGCACCGGGCGCGACAAGCGCCGCCCCTTAATCGAAGAGCTCGTCGAATCCGCGCGCGCATCGAACCTCTGCCTTATGTGCTACGAGGCAGACGCCCGCACCTGCCACCGCTCGCTCGTCGCCGACGAGCTGGTCGAGCACCTTCACTCACCGGTCAGGGTGATAAACATCCCGTAGCCGTTTCCCAGTTCGCCGTGGAGTTGCGGGCCGCACTCTCTTGTGTTACAACTCTGGAGGAGTCAGGCGACCTCAAGGGAGGCAAGTTGCAGCCATTAGCGGCCATATTCGGGCTCGGCCCGCTCGAGGTCGTCATCATCATATCGGTCATCGTGGTCCTCTTCCTTCCCGCCCTTCTTCCCAAGATAGCCAAGCGACTGGGCGAGACCGTTACCACACTTAAGGACATGACCAACAAGGCCATAGACGAAGGCGAAGAAGACGGGGACGGCTCCACTAAATAGATCGAACGCCGGCCGAGCGCATCACCAGCATCGCGCCCTTGCCGGCCCAGCGCCTTCAAGGGGGGCCGATGAGTAGAGACCTTTTCCAGCCCGAGCACGACATCTTCCGCCAGACCATCCGTGAGTTCGTCGAGAACGAGCTCGCCCCGCACGCCGATGAGTGGGAGGAGGCCGGAGAGGTCCCCCGGGAGATATTCGAGCGCATGGGCGCGCTGGGGTACCTCGGCATGCGCTACCCCGAGGAGTACGGTGGGGGCGACGACCCCCTGGCAGAGATGGTGCTGCACGAGGAGATAGTGAGGTGCCGTTCCGCGGGCGTCGGGGCCGATATCGGGGCCCACATCGCCATAGCCATGCCGCACATCCTCCACTACGGCACCGAAGAGCAGAAGAAGAAGTACCTCATCCCGGGGCTCCAGGGGAAATGGATCTCCTGTCTCGCCATAACAGAGCCCGACACCGGGAGCGATGTGGCGAGCATCAAGACGCGGGCCGAGCGCGACGGCGACAACTGGGTCATCAACGGCTCCAAGACGTTCATAACGAACGGCGCGCGGTGCGACTTCATGGTGCTGGCGGCCAAGACGAACCCCGAGAAGAAATACAGCGGCATCTCCATGTTCGTGGTCGACACCGACAATCCCGGCTTCGAGGTCACTCGCAAGTTGGACAAGCTGGGCTGGCGCGCCTCCAGCACCGGCGAGCTTGCGTTCACCGACATGGTGGTGCCGGGCAACGCCCTGCTGGGCGAGGAAAACCGGGGCTTCTACCAGATAATGGGGATGTTCGCCTGGGAAAGGCTAACTCTGTCCGTTGGCGCTGTCTCGGGCGCGCAGGGCTGCCTGGACGAAACACTAAACTACGCCAAGCAGCGCCATGCGTTCGGCAAGCCCATCGCCAACTTCCAGGTCATCGCGCATTACTTCGCCGACATGGCCACCAAGATCGAGGCGGGACGTCAGCTCACATACCACGCGCTGGAGAAGTATATGGCGGGCGAGGATCCCATCAGGGAGGTCTCCATGGCCAAGCTCTTCTGCGGGCGGATGGCGTGCGAGGTGGTCGACACCTGCCTGCAGATCTACGGCGGCTACGGGTTCATGGAGGAGTACGACGTCGCCCGTGCCTATCGCGACATGCGCCTGCTCCCCATTGGCGGCGGCACCGACGAGATAATGCGCGAGATCATCTCGCGTATGATGGGGATTACATGAGCGCGGGCGACAACGGCAAACCGCTCGCGGCGCCCTCCGAGATATACGTTTACAGGCCGGAGAGCCACATGTGGCCCGCCCCGGCCAACAGCTTCGTCCTTATCGACTCACGCGGCGGGGTGCTCATAGACGCCGGATGCGGATTCCGCAAGTGCTACGAGAAGATAAAGGATTTCCTCTCCGCGCTCGGGCTCGAGCCGAGCGACATCCACACCTTGGTGCTCTCTCACGCGCACCCCGACCACATAGGGGCGGTTCCGTTTCTGCTCGCGGAAGAGGGGTGCTCGCCGCGGGTGATAGCGCACACGCTGGAGAAGCCGCTCGCGCGGGACAACAGCCTCTTGAACGGGACCTTCGACATCAACTACATCACCGAATATTACCAGGAGCAATACGGTGGAGAGCCGCCCGCCCCGGTGGACATCATAGATTACTTCAAGACGCTCTGCCCCATGGGCGAGGCGGAGGTGACCGAGACCGTGGAGGAGGGCGATGTGCTGGAACTGGCCGGCCGCAGCTTCGAGGTGGTCCACACCCCGGGGCACGCGCCGGGGCACATATCTCTCTTCGACCGCGACAGCGCCACGCTCCTCTCGGGCGACGTGCTGGGCGCGGTTGTGCCCTGGTACAGCCCGTCGGGCGGCGGCGCGCTGGGGCTCCTTTCGAGCCTGGACAAGATCGAGGCGCTCGAGCCCCGGATGGTGCACCCGTCCCACGGCGAGGACATAACCGACTTCGCGGAGGCCGTAGCGAAGACGCGGGAATGCCTGGACTCACGCGATCGGCGCATCCTCGACATGCTGGCGGGCGGGGGGATGACTCTGCTGGAGATTACCGACAGGATGTTCCCCGAGGCCATACGCCTGTTCCCAGGCATACAGATGACCGCCAGCCACCTCACGAAACTCCAGGACGAGGGCAAGGTCACCCGCTCAGGGGACAATTTCACACTGGGGACGGACCCTTGACCGCGGACTTCCGTTGGGGTCAGGCACCAACGGAAGGCACAATGAATATTCCGCTATTACTTCCGTTGGTGCCTGACCCCAACGGAAATTCTAGATCCGGGTGCACGCTCTCTCGAACGGGTACTCGTTCATCTCGTAATCCGCTTTCCGGGCCCGCTCGATGAACTTGTACATAAGCACTGGGTCCTTCACCCCCGGAGACGATTCGACCCCTTCGCATACATCCACCCCACGCGGCATGGCCTCTTTTATCGCCCGGCTGACGTTCGCCGGGTTCAGGCCGCCCCCGATCAATACAGGACGTCCTCCCTTCAGTAGCCGCACCGTCCTCCAGTCCAGAGTCTCATCCCCATCTCCGTATCCGTCGAGCAGTACCGCCCGGCACGAGCCGCCTCGTACACGGGCCTTCATCAGGTCGTCCTGCGTCCGTACCCTCACCGACCTTATCAGCATGTGCTCCATACCATCGCCGGCTTCCAGCTGCACCAGGTCCAACCCGCAGTACTCGACTATCCGCGCTATCTCCGAGGCGGGTGTCCCAGTGAACACGCCCACCCGCGCGAGCCGCGCCGGCGTCCCGCGCGATATCTTCCTCGCCTGCTCGACCGTCACGCCCCGGGGACCGCCGGAAAAGACGAAACCCACCCCATCCGCGCCGAACGTCGCCGCCGACACCGCGTCTTCGAGCCTGGTAATGCCGCAGATCTTGATCCACATGACTCCCACCTCCTTCGTGTTCGAAATCCGGGAACAAAAAAACCGCGACCCTACTCTTAGAGGGTCACGGTCGACCTCGACGCTATTCACTCAGGCGCGCGGGCGGGACCCTCTAGAGAGAGCCTCCAAAAAAGAAATATCCGCGCTGTCCTGATATCATCTTCATGCGGCTATTGTACGGAGGTTTCGTTCGCGGGTCAAGAAAGCGAGTTGCCTCACAATAAAAGTACCCGAAACGGATACGTTGCCTCAAAAACAAAAAGTGCCCGAAAGCCGACCGCGTAAAACCGTTTCCCCAGGTGAG
>JAGUWJ010000067.1 GCA_020062425.1 Actinomycetota bacterium | reverse complement strand
TCTCGCTTCAGCTCGCTCCCGCGGTGACCCCCACCCGGTGCTTCTTCATCCACTCATGCCCACACATGGTGTTCGCGGATTGAATTGGATGGTGGGCCTGAGTGGATTCGAACCACCGACCTCACCCTTATCAGGGGTGCGCTCTAACCAACTGAGCTACAGGCCCGACGGAACTTGTAAGTTACCATTATCGGCCCCGGCGGGCAAGGCGCTCTCCATCGGTGCGCCGTGGGCGGAATCTTTCAGCTCATTCTCAGGTTCGCCCGGATATATGTTGAAGAAAGTGCTCACCAGGCGACTGGAAGGATGGAATCTATGCGGATTTTGATCGATAGAGTCAAGGAAGACCTGTCCGACAGTGACGAGTGCCCCGGTTCCCCTGGAATGGACCGCCTCGAGTTCCTCAAGAGAACGAGCAGGTTCGCGGGTGTCGCGCTCGCCGCGGGATCTCTCGGTTGGCTCGCCGGCTGCGGTGGCAGCACCCTGAGCCGAGATAATCAGCCAGCATCCCAGAACGAAACCGCCCGGGTGCCGGCGTCGTCATCTCCCGCTCAGTCCACACAGCCACAGAATTCGGCGCCCGCGAGCGACGTGAAGGTCGTGGATTGCCGTTTCTACGACGATGGGATCTGCGGCAGGACCGGTGAGAAGTGCACCGAGTGCATCCTCCGCTAGATCGGCGTGGTCACCCCTTAAGCACGCCCATCGGGCGCAGGCGGGCTACCTTTCGCGAGAGACCGGCGGCCTGACATATTTCCACCACGCGCGCCACGTCCTTGTATGCCTCGGGCGCCTCCTCCGCGAGCAGCGAATCTTTTCCGGCCATCACCAGTATCCCCTGCGACTCCAGCCGCTTCCTGAGCTCCGAACCGAGGATGGTCTTTCTCGCCTTCGAGCGGCTCATGGTGCGCCCTGCCCCGTGGCACGTCGAACCGTAGCTCTCCGTCATGGCTTCCGTTGACCCGACCAGGACGTATGAGCCGGTTCCCATGTCACCTGGGATTATCACCGGTTGGCCCACGTCGGAGTACTCGGAGGGAACGGACGGGTGCCCCGCCGGGAACGATGCCGTGGCTCCCTTGCGGTGGACGCAGAGTTCTCTCTCCACGCCCCCGACAACGTGACTTTCCATCCTGGCAACGTTATGGGACACATCGAAGAGCAGGTCCATGCCCAACTTCCCCTCGGAAGAACCGAAGTGGGCCTCGAAAGAGTGCCTCACCCAGTGCATGAGCGCCTGCCTGTTCGCAATGGCGTAGTTGCAGGCGCAGGCCATGGCCGACATGTAGTCGCGCGCTTCCCCTGAGTTAAGCGTGGCACACGCGAGCTGGCGGTCCGGCAGTTCGAGCCCCATGCGTCTGACCGCTCCGTCCATGACCTGGATGTAATCCGTGCATATCTGGTGCCCGACTCCTCTCGAGCCGGAATGTATCATGACGTTGACCTGGCCCTCGTAGAGGCCGAACCGCGCCGCGACGTCGGGCTCGAACACCTCGTCTACGACCTGGACCTCACAAAAGTGGTTCCCCGACCCGAGAGTGCCCAGTTGGTCCCTGCCCCTCTCGTAAGCGCGCCCGCTCACCGCCGAAGGATCCGCCCCGGGAAACCTGCCGTTATTCTCTGTGAGCTCGGCGTCACCCTCCCTGCCGTATCCCATGGCCACCACGGCTTCCGCGCCGCCCGTGAAGACCTTGCGCAGCACGTCCTCCGCTGAATGGATCCTCCCGCGCGTGCCGAGCCCCCTCGGAACGTTTGAAGCCATCACCCCCAGCAATGCCCTCAAGCCCGGCTTTACGTCATCCTCCGACAGGTCCGTCTTGACAAGGCGTACGCCGCAGGAGATATCGAAGCCCACGCCGCCGGGCGATACCACCCCGTCTGTCGAGAACGCCGCCACCCCGCCGATGGGGAAGCCGTACCCCCAGTGGATGTCAGGCATGGCGAGCGATCTCTCGACTATCCCGGGGAGGAAGGCGACGTTTGCGACCTGCTCGAGGGCTCTGTCGCGCCCGGCCTGGTTCACCAGGTCGCAGTCGGCGAACACCACCCCGGGGACCCTCATACCTGGCTTGAACTCCCGCGGGATCTCCCACTTGTAATCCGTTAACTTCTTCACGCCTTCTATTGAGCACTCAGACATCGAATATCACCCTGGCGAACCACGAGCCCTCGTCTTCCCTGACCGCGAGTTGGTGGTAGGTCGCCGCCTTTATTTCGGTAGTCATCTCATGCTTCGCGAGGTCGAGGGTCTCCCCCCCGACGGTGGCCTCCAGCCGTCCTTCATGTACCGTGTGGACCTCGAACTTCGAGAACAAAAGCAACTCGGCCCCAAGCAGGTACAGGAGCTCGTTCAGCCACTTGAACATGAGTTCCTCGAGGTCCCCTGACTCGAGCCGCACCTCCCGCGTCACATCGCTCGAGACGAGGTCGAGATCGGTGATGATGGAGAACATTCCTCGCGCGGCCGCTTCGAACAGCTCCGTGGCGGAATCAGCCTGTACCTCTATGCCGATGTCGGCCGTGTGTTCGACCGTTCGAATCTCCACGCCGAACCACCCGACTACTCAGCCAGGGGGAGGGTGAACGAGAAGACTGAGCCGCGTCCCCGTTCGCTCTCGACCCTTATCTCGCCGTCCATCGCCTGCACGAGCTCCTTCGTGATGTAGAGCCCCAGGCCCGAGCCCGGGTACGAGCGAGTCTCACCGCTCTCGACCTGGTAGAACCTATCGAAGATCTTCTCCAGCTCTACCTCTGAGATGCCGATCCCCTCGTCCGCCACACTTACCTCGGCCATCGAATCGGAGCGTCGCACCGAGATGTTCACTGTCCCTCCCATTGGCGAGAACTTCAGGGCGTTTCTCACAAGGTTGCCGAGCGCGACCTCGGTCTTGTCCCTGTCCGCATATACCATCACCGGTTCCGGCGGAGAATCCAGCTCCACCTCGTGTTCCTCGACCGAGGTGACCAGGTCGGAGATAACGGTTGTGCACAGTTCGGTCAGCTCAAACTGCTCTCTGAAGATATCCAGCCGCCCCTCCTCGATGCGGGCCATATCGAGGATGTTCTCGATGAGTCCCTCCAGCGCCATCGATTTCTTGAGGATGATCTCGATGGACTCCCTCTCGGTCTCCCTGTCTATCTGGTCGAAATGCTCGACGATGGTCTTCGCGAAGCCTTCGATGACCGCCAGCGGTGACCGGAGCTCGTGAGAGACCGTGGAGACGAAGTCGGACTTCATGCGATCCAGCACCATCAGCTCCCGGTGAGCGCTCTCCAGTGCTTCCAGGTGCAGGCGGGTCTCCTCGTAGAGCCTGGCGTTCTCAATCGCAATTCCGGCCTGTCTTCCTATGGCCTCCAGCACCAGCACGTCTTCGTCGGAGAGGCTGCCTCCCCCGCCGCCGATATAGAGCATCAGTATCCCGACGACCTTGTCCCTCGATATCAGCGGCACGGCGGCCCCGAAACGGGAGTCGAGGAAGTATGCGACCGGGTCATCTCCCAGCACGGCGCTTTCGGCGCTGTTCTCTCCGCTGCCGACCAAGGCCCTCTTTCTCTGCATAACCAGCTTTCCGATACCCCACTCGGTCCCCAGATCCGCGCCCTTCAGGAGCTCGAGGTCGATACCATGGGAGGCCCTCCACTTGAAACGCTGGGAGCTGGGGTCCAGCAAGGCCACGACGGCCTGGCCCGAAGTGACCGATCCGGCGGCTTCGAACGCGGTCCTCTCCAGAAGGGACTCCAGGTCGAGCTCGCCCGATATGCCCTGCGACGTACGGTAGAGAAGCGACAGCCTCTCGTGCTCGGCCCTCACTTCCCTGTACACGAGTGCATTCTCCAGAGAAACCCCGATCTCAGCGCCGGCCGCATCGTAGAAGTTCTTGTCCCCCTCGTCGAAGACCCCCTGTTCGTCAGACCCGAGTGCCATCAGGCCTAGCGTCCTGTCGCCGCCTCTCAACGGTATCAGAAGGACCCGCGTGGGGGCCTCGCCTGCTGCGCCTCCGGGGTTTACTATCTCGGAGGCGCGTATGCTCTCCACCATCTCGGACAGCGCCTCCCTGCGTGCTTGCGGGTTCGCGAGGTCTCCCATACCTGACACGTCACCTATGGTCGCCACCGACCTGAACACGCCTTTCCCGGGCTGCGACTCCAGCAGCAGCAGGCCCGTGTTGGAACCGGTGACGTCTATTGCGACGCTCAAGATAGCCCTGGCTACAGTCTCCAGGTCCAGAGAGCTCGTGGCCGCCACCACTATCTCGTTGAGTGAAGCTAGCTGCCTGGTCCTCCGCTTTGTTTCTTCTTCGGCCTTCCGCCGCTCTGTCATGTCACGCAGTGATGCGAGCACGACCTGCTCGCCAGCTATCCTGGTGAGCCTGGAGGTAGCCTCCACGGGTATAGTCCCGCCATCCTTTTGCAGGAGGTCCACCTCGAAGATGGTCGACCCTGTCTCGAGCACCTCTTCGCGCCTCGATCCATAAAGGCTTCTCAGGTTCTCGGCGACCAGTTCCGCGATGTGCAAACCTATGAGGTCTTCATGCGTGTACCCTGTATAGACGCATGTACGCTCATTGACGTCGATTATCTCCCCATCGAGCTTGTGGACTATCAGGGCATCGCCCGAGGAAGCGAATATGGTGGAGTACGCCTCGGCGGCGGCCTCCACCTCCTGCCGCATCCGCTTCGCCTCGGTAATATCCCTCATCGCGACCAGCACCTCGCCCATGCCGTCCTCGGTGACTCCGAGCGAGGTGACGGTCAGCACGACGTCTATCTGCGCGCTGTCCTTGCGCAGAACGTTCTCCTCGGAGACGAATATGCCCTCGGAACCGAGGCCATCGAGCATCCTGGAGGTTATAGAGTCGCCTGCGTGGGGCATGAGGAACCCCATGCTCATGCCTATCATCTCAAACTGCTCGTACCCGCATATGGCGCAAGCCTGGCTGTTGGCCCAGGTTATGACCCTGTTGGTGAGGACGAGAAGGCCCTCTCCGATGCTCTCGGTGATCCTGGTCCTGAATCGCTCGGAGCGTCCCAGTTGTTCTATCCACTCGGCGCGCTCAAGCGCACGCGAGATGGTACGCCCCATCTCCCTGAGAAGATTCAGCTCGTGGTGAGACCACCTGCGTTCCGCGAGAGCGCTGAAGCCTATCAACCCGGACACCTCGCCCCGTGATTGCAGCCCTACTACGGCAAGGGCCCCCGGCCCGAGAAGGTCCGCCATCGCGGAGGCCTGTTCGGTCACTTCCTCCCTGCTCAGGAATACCGCTTCGCCGTCCTCCCTCAACTGTTCGACCCACCACTGCAGGCCCTCCACCGAAGGCACCCCTCGGGCTCCTCCCAGGTGATCGATCCCTTCCGCGGCCCACTCCACCAGCTCAGAGACCACGGGGCCAACGTCGAGCCCCATGTAGAAACAGCGACTGAGTTTCAGCAGCTCCCCGGCTCCTTCGAGGGCTTCATTTATCGCTCGGACAACGTCCTCCGGCTCGACGAACCTGGCGGCTATCGCCGCCATGGCCTCGTCAACACTCAATTGCAATTCCCTCTCCTCATCGCGCTGCCTGCGCTCCGTTACGTCACGCACAACGAATATTTGAACCGCGTCGGGCTCCGGCCACCCGACCAGACCGGAGGTTGTCTCCAGGTGGTGGATCCTGCCCTCCCTGTCAAACGCCCTCAGTGGATAATTGGGGATCGTGGAGCCCGTCTTCCAGTCGTTCATGAAGTCCCTGGCGGCCCTTTCCCTGTCGTCCGGGTGGATGAACTCGAAGACGAACCTCCTGAGGGTGTCTTTCTGGTCGTAACCGAAGATCTCCATCGTGGCCTGATTGGCGTAGAGTATCTCGCCCGCCCGGTTGACCACGACTATGAGGTCGCGACTGGACTCCACAATAGTGCGGTAGCGCTCCTCCGACTCGGCTATCATCCGCTGCGCGCGCTCCCGCTCCGTGACGTCACTCACGATAGTCATTATGTTCGCCGAAGGCCCGGGCTCACCAAGGACGGCGGTATTGGCTTCGAAGTACTTTTCCTCATCATTCACGACTACCCTTATGGGGTACTTCTCGACCGCTCTGCCGAGCTCGAACTCCCGGGAGAACAGTCTCTTGACCCGCTCTCTCTCGTCGGGGTGCACGAAACTGTAGACGTTCTTGCCGATCAGTTCCTCCGGTCGGTGGCCGGTGAGGTTGACGCTGGCGGAGTTAGCGAAGAGGATGTCCCCCTGAGAATCGGCGATTATTATCGAGTCCCGCGACGACTCTACCAGGGTGCGGTATCTCTCCTCCGAGCTCCTGAGGGCTTCCTCGGCCGCCACCCTCTCGGTGATGTCCACAATCGCCGTCATGACCACCCGGTGGCCGCCCAGCGTGATGAAGCGGTTGTGCGCCTGAGCCGTAAGTACCGCCCCGTCTCTACCCTCGAGGTGTACGTCGAACATCTCCGGGGCTTCCCTGCCGGCCATGTAGTCCTCTACGTACCTGGATATCTTCCTTCGCTCCTCAGGCACCACCGCCTGCATCACGTCCGGCAGGCTCTGCGGTTTCTTCCCGCCGCGCGCAAGCATCTCTAACGCCCTGTCGTTGGCGTAGAGAAGTTTCTCGCCGTCACTGACGATGATGCCTATGATGTCGCTTTCGGCCAGGGCGCGATAGCGCTCCTCCGACTCCCGCAGCTCCCTGATGAGTTGGGCGTTCCGTACCGCCGTGGCCGCCTGCCTGGCGAGGCTCTCCATCAGGTCCGCTTCCCTCTGGGTGAACTCCCTTCGGCGGGATGTCATATCAACGGTGATGTGACCGGTGTACCGGTCCTCTGTCACCAGGGGGACCACCAGCGACGACTTGACCCCGTGTTCGCGGACCTCCGACGCCGGAACTCTGGAGTCGCGCTCGGCGTTGTACACGATAACCGGCTTAAGGGTCTCTCTCGCCTCAGCTGCGGTGCCTACGCTGCTCACCGGCACCCCCTTCGGCTCCCTGTCCGCCGGCGTCCAGTCATGCCCGGCGCGGGGGAAGACCATGTCCGTCCCGTCATCTAGCAGCCAGATGTTGCAGCGGTCCGCCTGCAGCAGCTCTACAGCCTCGGCAGCTACCTTCAACAGCGCCGCCGTCAGGTCCAGGGTCCCGGTGAGGCTCTGGGCCGCCCGCAGAAGCGAGGTCGCTTCCCTTGCACGCTCCGCGGACCTTATCTTCAGGAAAGCGTTCTCCGCCCCGAGCTCTGCCGCGTCGGCAGCTGCGCTCAGCATCTTCAACCCCTCAGCCGCCCGGCCCGGCTCCATTCTGTGGCCGAGGAGGATGGCCCCTATGGGTTCGTCTGCGACTATGACGGGCACCGAGACCACCCCTCGGAGCTCTTCTCCCTCGACGGCCTTTTCCACCTCGGGGTGCATCGGCTCTGAAGCGGGGCGCATCTCGATCTGGCGTCGATACAGTGCGCTTGTCGGGAAGTCCCCCTTCCTGCTGACGACGGAAGCGGGGGGGCGGGCCTTCTCGAAACCCCTGCTCTCGACCAGTACGGCCTCCCGTGGCTGTCCCTCGACCCTGTAGGCCGCGCCGCACACGTAACCGGGTAGTGTCAGCATCGCGTTTAGCGAGACCTTCAACATCTCGTCAAGGCCGGTCGCGGTCTGCGCCCTGGCCAGTATGGTGTTGACCACCAGCAGTTCTTCGGCCAGCTTCTCAGCCCTGCGCCGCCTGGCAAAGCGCTCTGAGACGTCCTGGCCCAGCGCGATGGCGCCCTCCAGGGTCCCGTCCTCCAGCCTCAGCGGAGAGTACGTCCATGAGATCATCCTCGTCAGGCCGTCCCTGTTGGTAAGTGGGATAAGAACCGCCTCGCCCGAGCGGGGTTCCTCCGGGGAAGAGTCAAAGAACTCCGCTGCGAGCTCTCTGTACTCTTCGGGGACCAGGAGTTCCATGCCGCTGCCGGCCAGTATGTCGGCTTCGCTATAGCCGGTAATCCTCTCCGCGGCGCGGTTGACGAAGGTGACTTCCCCATCTTTGCTGAATCCGACCACGATCGCGTTGACGGATTCGAGGAGCGCTCGCGAAAGCCCGCGTTCGCGTTCGATCTCCAGCTTGAGCGTCTCAACGCGGGGATAATCGGAGCTCACCAAAGCCATGTAAGGCTTGTTGCTTATAGGCCCGGTAACGTACATGTATAGGTTCTCGCGCTCCTGCCACCCCTCCCCCGAGCGAACCCGCATCTGGCGGTTGATCGGAGCCTTCTGGGAGAGCACTTCGTGTAGCGGGCAGTCGGAGCAGGGTTCGCCACTCCCGGCAAGAACGTCGAAACACTTCCGCCCCACCGCCTGGCCCCACATCACCTCAGCCTTCTCGTTGAGGTACCCGATCTCGTGCTCGGGATCGATGAGCACAATGGCAGCGTCCGCCGCGTCGAGGAACTCACGGATGGTACCCAGCTGAATCGAGGGGTCTTCTGAATCGCCCTTTTTGCCCCGCAACATCCTCTTCTTTCACGGTGCCGTGACAGGGCCGAGCGAGCTTTTGCTCAGCCCAGCACTTCTTCTTCGGACTCTTCCTCCTCCTCGGACCCCTTCTCCTCGCCCGCCACGACCAGGGCCATCGCGCTTACGCGGTCGTTCTCCTGTACCCTCATGACCCTTACTCCCTGGGTCGCCCTGCCGGTCCTCGGGATGCCGTTGACCGGCACCCTGATGACTATCCCTTCCTGAGAAGTGACCACCAGCTCCTGGTTGTCCCTGACCACCCTCGCACCGGCAAGAGTGCCCTTGACCTCGGTCAGCTTAATGGTGCGCACGCCCTTCCCTCCGCGCTTGTGCAGCGGGTACAGGCCCGTCGAGGTCCTCTTTCCATAGCCGTTGGAGGTCATCACGAAGACGTCCGTACCGTCGCCCCCCACCTCGAACGCGAGCACCCGGTCGTCCTCGTCAAGCGCCATGCCTTTCACCCCGGCGGATACCCTCCCCATAGGCCTGCAGTCCCTTTCATGGAACTTGATAGCCCTTCCCTTCTCGGACACCAGGAGGAGTTCCTGGTCTCCGTCAGTGAGTCGGGCCCTTATCATCTCGTCTCCGGGGAAGAGCTTGAGTGCTATTATCCCGTCCTTGCGCGCGGAGTCGTACTGCTTGAAGGGTGTCTTCTTCACAATCCCGTTCATCGTCGCTGTAACGAGGTAATCGTCGCCGTCGAAATCCCTGGTGGCGATGACCTCAACGATCTTCTCGCCCGCCTCGAGCGGAAGGAGGTTGACCATTGCCTTGCCCTTGGAAATCCTGCTCCCCGTCGGCAGCTCGTGCACCTTCAGCCTGTACACCTTCCCCTTGTTGGAGAAGAAGAGGATGAAATGGTGGGTGGTGGTTATGAAGAGATGTTCTACGAAGTCGCCCTCTTTGAGGTCCATCCCTGTCACACCTCGACCACCCCTTTTCTGCTTGCGGAAAGTCGCCACCGGGACCCTCTTGGCATAGCCGGAGTGGGTGATGCTTATCACCATCTCTTCCTCGGCGATGAGGTCTTCTATCGAGAGGTCCTCGACCGCCACGCCGAGCTCTGTGCGACGATCGTCCGAGTACTTGGCGCTTATCTCCTGCAGCTCTCCCTTGATGAGCGCAAGCACCTTTCCCGGATCCGCGAGTATCTCTTTGAGCTCCTTGATCTTCTGCTTGAGCTCTTTCAGCTCGTCCTTTACCTTCTGCCTCTCGAGCCCCGTAAGCCTCTGCAGCCGCATGTCGAGGATAGCCTGGGCCTGCTCCTCGCTCAGCTTGAACCTCTTGATGAGCCCAGCGCGCGCCTCGTCGACCGTCTTCGAGCCCCGGATTATGGCTATGGTCTCGTCGATATTGTCGATCGCCACCAGAAGGCCCTCGAGTATGTGTGCCCTCTCCTCGGCCTTGCGAAGGTCGAACCTGGTGCGCCTCTCTACGACCTCCTGCCTGTGCTCTACGTGCTTCTTCAGCATCTCTTTGAGCGGCAGCGTGCGCGGTACCCCGTCCACGAGTGCCAGCAGGATGATACCGAAGGAGTTCTGCATCTGCGTGTGCTTGTAGAGCTGGTTGAGCACGACCTCCGCGTCCACGTCCTTCTTGAGCTCGACGACCAGCCGCATGCCGCTCCTGTCGGACTCATCGCGCAGGTCGGAGATACCGACGAGGGTCTTGGCTTTGACCAGCTCCGCTATCTTCTCAGCGAGCCTGGACTTGTTTACCTGGTAAGGGAGCTCGGTCACCACTACGCGCTGCCTGCCGCTCTTCACCTGCTCGACATGGGCCCTGGCGCGGACCTGGATTATCCCACGCCCGGTGGAGTAGGCCTGGTGTATGCCTTCGCGGCCCATGATGATGCCGCCGGTGGGGAAGTCGGGCCCCTTGATGTGCTGCATGAGGCTCTCTAGAGTAGCCTCCGGGTCATCGATGAGGGCGCATGTGGCGTCGACCACCTCACCCATGTTGTGCGGGGGCACGTTGGTGGCCATGCCCACAGCTATCCCGCTGGAGCCGTTGACGAGCAGATTGGGGAGTTTGCCCGGGAGCACCGACGGTTCCTGCATGGAGCCGTCGTAGTTGTCCACGAAGTCCACCGTCTCCTTGCGGATGTCTTCCAGCAGCTCGGTCGCGACGGGGGCCAGCCTGGCCTCGGTGTATCTCATCGCCGCGGCGTTGTCCCCATCGACCGAGCCGAAGTTCCCGTGGCCGTCGATCAGTTCGTAGCGGTAGGAGAAATCCTGGGCCATCCTTACCAGGGTGTCGTAGATGGCGGCGTCACCGTGCGGGTGGTAGCGGCCCATCACGTCGCCCACCACACGCGCGCACTTCCTGTGCGCGCTCTGCGGGGTGACCCCCGACTCCATCATGCTGTAGAGGATGCGCCTGTGCACCGGCTTCAGCCCGTCTCTCACGTCGGGAAGCGCCCTCTCGACTATCACGCTCATCGCATACTCGAGAAATGAGCGCTGCATCTCTTCTTCCAGCTCAACGGGCTCCACTCGCCCGCCGACAAGATCGATCATCTCGCGGTTTCCTTCCTTCCCGAATCGGTGTCGGCCGACCGGCCGGTCAGATGTCCAGGAACCTTACGTCAGCGGCGTGCTCCTGGATGAACGTACGCCTTGACTCCACGTCGTTACCCATGAGTGTATTGAAGATCATGTCCGCGGCCACGGCGTCCTCTATGTTCACCTGCAGGAGGTTGCGCCGGGCGGGGTCCATGGTGGTCTCCCAGAGCTGCTCCGGGTTCATCTCCCCCAGTCCTTTGAACCTCTGCACCTGTGCCTTCTTCCCGTCGTTTTCCTTGACCACGCGGCTCATCTCCGCATCGTCGTAAGCGTAGATATGCTTCTTCCCTATGGTGAGTCTGTACAGCGGGGGCTGGGCGACGTATATGAATCCCTCCTCGATTAGCCCCGGCATGTACCTGTAGAAGAATGTCAGGAGGAGCGTCCTTATATGGGCGCCGTCAACGTCGGCGTCCGTCATGATTATTGCCTTGTGGTAGCGGGCGCCGCTGATGTCGAACTCGTCACGAACGTTGGTTCCCAGCGCGGTTATCAGAGCCTGGATCTCCTGTGACGAGAACACCCTGCCCGGCCCCGCCTTCTCCACATTGAGGATCTTTCCCCTCAGGGGCAGGATCGCCTGAAAGCTCCGGTCACGCGCCTGCTTGGCCGAACCCCCCGCCGAGTCGCCTTCCACAAGGTATATCTCGCAGAGGGAGGGGTCCTTTATCGAGCAGTCGGCAAGCTTTCCCGGGAGGGAGCTCGACTCCAGTATGCTCTGGCGGCGGACCAGCTCCCTGGCCTGCTTGGCCGCGCTCCTGGCCCTGGAGGCGGTCAACGCCTTGTTGACGATGTTCTTGGCGTCTCCCGGGTTCTCCTCAAGGAACTCCGACAGCCTGGGGTTCACGTTCGTCTCGACGAAGCCCTTGATGTCGGGGTTGCCGAGCCGGGTCTTGGTCTGACCCTCGAATTGCGGCTCCCGCATCTTGACGCTGACCACGGCGGTGAGGCCTTCACGCACGTCGTCTCCCGAGAGGCTGCCGTCCTTGTCCTTGAGCAGGCCCCTGCTCTTGGCATACTCATTGATGGTCCGCGTGAGGGCCGCCTTGAACCCCACGAGGTGGCTTCCCCCTTCGTGGGTATTGATGTTGTTGGTAAAGGTGAAGATGTTGTCGATGAAACCGTTGTTGTACTGTATCGCGACCTCCACCTCGGCGTCTTCGCGCTGGCCCTTCAGGTATATGACCTTCTTCTGTATCGTTTCCTTTGTGCTGTTCAGGAACCTGACGAAGTCCTGTATGCCACCCTTGTACCGGAAGGTGTCTTTCCTGGGGTTGTGCTCGTCTCTTTTATCCTCGAGCGATATCTCCAGACCGGCGTTGAGGTAAGCCATCTCCCTCAGACGCTGCGCGATGGTGTCGTACTTGAACTCGAGCTCTTCGAATATCTCTGGATCGGGCTTGAACTTTATTATGGTGCCCGTCTTGCCCGTCTTGCCGATCCTATCGAGCTTGGTGACGGCGGCTCCCCTCTCGAACCTCTGCGAGTGGACGGCTCCATCCCTCCCGACTTCGACCTCCAGCCACTCCGAGAGGGCGTTTACGACGGATACCCCCACCCCGTGGAGGCCTCCCGCCACCTTGTAGCCCGCCCCTCCGAACTTGCCCCCGGCATGGAGCATGGTGAGCACAACCTCGACCGCAGACTTCTTGAAGCGGGGCATATTCCCCACGGGGATTCCCCTGCCGTCGTCGATCACCGTCACCGAGCCTTCAGCTTCGAGGGTCACGTATATGTGGTTGCAGTGACCTGCCATCGCCTCGTCAACGGAGTTGTCCACCACCTCGTAGACCAGGTGGTGAAGCCCTCTCGAACCCGTGGATCCAACGTACATCCCAGGCCTCTTGCGAACCGCTTCAAGGCCGTCGAGTACGGTTATGCTCTTTGCGTCGTAAGCTTTCTCAATGTCCTTTTCTTCCAATTATTACCACCTCTTCGCGGCATGATTCATTGTTTTGAGACCATCCGAGATTTCAAGAACGACTTGTGTTTCAGGGGCGAACCTCATAAGAAAATTATAGCACTTGCACGGATCGCGCAGGGTCTCCAGGCAGGCCGTTTACGAGGGTTCAGCCTTCGCTTCTCCCTTGTTTCTTCCTCGTCGCACTCACCCTGAGGAGCCGCTCCAGGGATGTCCTCAGGTCTTCCTGGCTTATGGTCTCGAGCTGCCGCTCGGTCTCCTCTCCCAGCTCCGCCCCCTCGACCCTCCTCCTCTCCTTTTCCGGGTCCTTCTCGCTCCGTTCTGCGCCGGTTTCCTCCGCTCCGGCACGGACCCTGATCCTGCTTACGTTTCCTTCCCCCAGTGCCTCATTCGAAGCGCGCATCAGTCTAGCCGACTGCATGCTTACCTCTGCCGCCCAGGCCGGCCCATCCGCCGTAACCGTCAGCGTCCCCCTGGCAAGGCGCGTAGGCCTGCTCATCCTGCCTGTTCTCTCCCCGGCTATCCGCTCCCAGTTGAGCGCGAGGAGCTTCAGCTTGTCTCCCTTTTTCCTTGGGGACGGCCCTCTCGCTCGTGCGATTATGTCCCCCAGGCGCGCCGGATCAGACAACGCTTACGCTACCTTTTTCCACCACGAACACCCTTCCCTCTCCCCCCTGCTTCTCTGCCGGCATCTCTGTCGCTGTCACCAGGGACTGCGCTCCAGGACCCGCCGCTCGCAGGACCCCTTTTCTCCTCTGGCTGTCCAGCTCGGAGAACACGTCGTCCAGCAGCATCACGGGAACCCTCCCGGTCTCACTCTCCAGGTACTCCTTCTGGGCTATCCTCAAACAGAACGATAGCGTTCTCTGCTCCCCCTGAGAGGCCAATGCCCTGGTGTCCCTTCCGCCCAGCCTGATCTCCACCTCGTCCCGGTGCGGCCCGACGAGAGTGGTGCGCGCTTTCCTCTCTCTCACACTCGCGTGCGACAGTGCTTGCCTCATCGACTTCTCTATTTCCTCCCGCCTCCCGGGACCCGCCTCGAACGATCCTCTGTATCCCAGTTCCACCTTCTTTTCTGCACCCGTCACTTCCTCGTATGATCTCAGCACCGACTCACTCATCGCCGAGAGCATCTTTCTCCTCTCCACCACCACCGCGGCCCCAGCCCTAGACAGGGCATCGTCCCAGGGGTCCATCGCGTCCTCCAGGGCGCGCCCGTACTTTTCCCAATCCCTCAGCAACGCGTTCCTCTGCTTCAACGCTCTCCTGTAATCCGCCGTCACCTGCGCCCTGACCGGCCCCAACCCCTCCACGGTCTCATCCATGAACTCCCTTCGTCGGGAGGGGTCCCCCTTCACCAGGTAAAGGTCGTCCGGAGAGAACATCACGCACTTGAACACCCCCCGAGCCTTTCCCGGCGTTTCCATGATCTGCCCGTTCAGTTGCGCTGTCCTGCCTCCCGGGCTGATGCCGACTTTCAGGGAGAATCTCCTCTCGTCGTCGATGATAACCCCCTTCACATACGCGTTTTCCCGCCCTTCAAGGACCAGGTCACGCATCCTGGAGGCTCTGAACGATTTCTGGTGAGAGAGGAAGTATATGGACTCGAGGAGGTTGCTCTTTCCCTGGGCGTTCCTCCCCAGTATGAGGTTGTTGCCCTCGATGAATTCGATCTTGAGCTCCGGATAGTTTCTATAGTTAAGGAGCTCCAGGCTTTCTAATATCAACTGGGATGCGTGCCGTCCCTCTTCTACCTCAGGCGCACGGGCATCAGTATATAGCTATAGCTTTCCGCTTCGTCTTCCTTTATAAGCGCCGGCTTCTGCGGGTCATCCAACCTTATCTCGACCTTATCGGACTCCACCGCCGTCACCCCGTCAAGGAGGTAGTTCCCGTTGAAACCTATCTCCATCTCCTCGCCCGACATCTCAGCAGGCAGCTGTTCCTGAGACTCCCCCACTTCCGGCGTCTCGGTGGTCACCTTGATGTGGTCCTGGTAGATTCCAAGCCTCATGTTATGGCCGAAGACCAGGGCTCTCTTCACCATTCCTGAAAGGTCGTTCTTAGGGACTTTCACAGAGGTCCTCTCACCCTTGGGCACCAACTGCTTGTAGTTCGGGAACTGCCCTTCTATGAGGCGGCTGCTCACCACGAGGTCACCGAGCTTGAACATGACCTGCTTTTCCTGCATCTTCATCTCAACCTCTTCTTCGACCGAAGAGGCGATCCGGGCCACCTCGTTAAGGGTCTTCGTCGGGATGATACAGTCTTCCCAACTCTCGACCGCACCCCTTACCTCTAGATCCTTCCAGGACAGCCTGTAGCTGTCGGTGGATACGAGCTTGACGGCGCCCGAACCCGTCACCTTCTCCATAAGCGTTCCCGTCAGTACGGGCCTCTTCTCATCACTTGAGGAAGCCCGCGACGTCTGCTGAACAGCCAGAATGAACTCCCCGCCGGACGCCTTCAACACCGACTCACCCTGCCATCCTGGTATCTGGGGAAAGTCCTCGGGCATCATCTCCCTTATCTTGTACTCCCCCATGGAGGTCTTAATGGCAAGGTACTTGTCTCCAGTCTCCAAAGAGACCTCACCACCTGGAAGACTTTTCATTATGTCCCCTATCAACCGGCCTGATACTACTGTGGATCCGCTCTCTGAGACGTCCGCTTCCATCTCCGCCCGTATGCTCATCTCGAGATCCGTGCTGCTCATGACGAGCTTGCCGCTCTCGGCGTTGACCAGCAGGCCCGACAGGATGGGCATGGTGACCCTGCTGGATACACCCCTGAGGGCGGTCTGAACGATCGAATTGAGCTTTTCTTTCTCACAGGAAACTATCATCGATGCATCTCCCCCGAGCCAGACCGAATAGAACTGACCGCCAAATTATATAACACACCCCACCGGAAACTTAACACTAAAAGGGCCCTACTATTTATATATATTTATTAGTAGTAATAGTAAGGAATCTGGATATGTTGAAAAGCTCCGCTTTTTGCTTTCTCCCCCAGGCGGAAGCGATTTTTTCCGTTCTTTAAAACGTGTGGAACAACTGAAGATGTTCCACAGGCCGACAGGGCCGGAGCGGTCCAGTGAGACATGGCTGTTGACGGTCTGTTGACGGTCAAGCTCATAAATAACGGTTGTGAAGGGGATATCAACAATCTTACCAACAATGCCTTTCCAGGAGCTGTCGCCTCGGGTGAGCTCATCTCATTGATTTGTTGATCATGTTGGTGAGCTCGGAGACCTCCTGCAGTATCTCGCGTTTCATCTTGATGAGGGATTCTATCTTTCTGCAGGAGTGGAGCACCGTAGTGTGGTCGCGGCCGCCGAACCGTTGCCCGACGGAGATGAGCGTCAGGTCGGTCATCTCACGGCAGAGGTACATAGCGACCTGTCGAGCGTGTACCAGGGGGCGCGACCTGGATTTGCCTGAGATGTCGGCGACGGAGATGTTGTAATAGTCTGATACAAGGTTCTCGATGAGCTCCGGGGTGGGGGTCTTCGACTGGTGAGTAGCCACTACCTGGTTCTTGAGGACGTCCTGGACCATTGCGAGGTCGATGCGCGTTCCATAGAGCTGGGCGTAACCGATGACCCTGTTCAAAAGCCCTTCGAGAGTGCGTATGTTGTCTTTCACCTTGGAAGCTATGAAGACAAGGGCGTCGTCGGGGATGTCCACTTTCTCCAGTCTGGCCTTCATACGCAGGATGGCCAGCCGGGTCTCAAGATCGGGAGGTGTAATGTCAATCATCAGGCCACCCTCGAACCTGGATCGGATGCGGGCTGACAGTTGGGGAATCTCGCTCGGAGGGCGGTCGCTCGAGAGGACGATGTGGCTGTTGGCTGCGTAAAGGAGGTTGAAGATATCGAAAAACTTGTTCTGGGTGGCGTCTGTACCACTCAAAGCCTGGATATCGTCGAAAAGGACTATTTTGTTGTTTATGTATTTCTGATCGAAGGTGGCCTTGTCTCGCTTGAGGGTCATGGTGGCGATGAACTCATCGATAAAGCGAGAGGTCTGTACATAGCTGACCTTGATGTGCGGAGTCATACTCTCGGCGTAATCCTGGATGGCAAAGAGAAGGTGGGTCTTGCCGAGGCCCGTGCCGCCGTAGATGAAAAGTGGGTTGTAGTTGTGCCCGGGAAGCTCAGCGACCATCAGAGCCGCGTTGTAGGCGAACTTGTTGGAGTCTCCTACGACGAAGTTCTCGAAGGTGAACTTCTTTCGCGGAGCCGACACAGCGGGGGGCTCGACATGGGGTTTCATATCGTGCTCGGACGAACGGGACGCCATAGTATGGACCATCTTGTCGGGACTGTAGACGGAGATGGCGACGCGGATATCGCGGCCGAGGACCCCCGAGAGCGCTTCTGATATCTTGTCGCCGTACCTGGAGGAGACTATGTCACGGATAAACGAGTTCGGGACGCCGAGCGAACAGGTTTCGTCATCGAGAGACAGCAAGTGCATACTCGATATCATGGAATCGAAGTAAGGTTGAGGAATCTCTTTCTGCACCAGGCTCAGGGCCTCGCGCCAGTGAGCATCCATTTCACTGCTGATGTCTTCCTGGACCACTGTGTTATGCTCCATCCTGGATGCCCCTCCCGGTGTGAGTCTGCGAAGAAACGCGTACGGAGAAAGCCTGGGATTATGGTTGATTCTGGCATTAACACCTTTTCCACATCCATGTGGATAATACCAGCTCCAGATCTGAAAAGCCCGCTCCTCGTCCCCCCACCACTTCGGCCTGCCTCCCGGGTTTCCACAAGATTCCGGAGTTGTCGACAGAGTTTTCCACAATTGTGGAAACAATACCCAGAGACACAAAAGGCCCAAGCTTCTTGCTTGGGACCTGCGCGTGGGATTATAGCAACTGCCCGGCAGCCACGCAATACATTTTCAGGGGTTCTTAATAAATATTGCAAATGGGGCCCATAAGACTGGAGCGGGGTTGCGCGCTTGGCAGGTGCATGTGGTGACATCGGTGACAACAACTGCGACGTTTCTTTGACAACAATTAACAGTAAAGTATAATTAGCCTGCTAATTTTCCGGGATTTCTAGAGCGGGAAGGCGCTTTTTGAAGAGAACATATCAGCCTAAGGTAAGAAAAAGAAAGCGCGAGCACGGCTTTCGTAAGAGGATGAGCACCAGGGCCGGTCGCAGGATCTTGAAACGCAGGAGAGACAAGGGCAGGGCGCGCTTGAGCGCGTGATCCGGCCTTTGCGAGATGTCGCGCATTGAACACACCACGGTCGGGCGCATCACTGACTCCCGGGAGATCGTGTCTCTCAGAAGGAACGGGGAGTTCTTCAGATGCGGCGCCGCGCACGTATGGGCATCCCGGAGCGTGAGCGGGTCGCCGTGCTCACCCCGGGTAGCAGTAGTCACCGGCAAGCGGTTCGCGAACGCTGTGCTGAGGAATAAGGCGAAGAGACGTGTCCGGGGGTGTGTTATGGATTTGCGGCGGCTGCTGACACCGGGGACGAGTTACCTTATCGAGTGCCGCAGGGGCGCGCTCGAGATGGATTACCAAACTTTGGTAAATGACCTGAAGAGAGTTCTGTCGAGGGACATTAATTGAGTCAGAATAATAATCGTAATGATGTTAAGAGCATTTTCCTTCTCCCGGTTCGACTGTACAGGGGAGTCCTGTCACCTCATCTCAGGCCAAGGTGCATCTATTTCCCGTCCTGCTCGGAGTATTTTGAGCAGGCGGTGATGAAATACGGAGTGCTGAAGGGTTCAGCCAAAGGTGCCTACAGGGTGCTCAGGTGCAACCCTTTCGCGCGCGGCGGGTACGATCCGCCCTGAGGCCAGACAACGGAAGTGGATTGATTGACTGCAGTAACGATACCCGGACTTGATTGGCTTTACCAGGCTATTGCATACGCCCTGCACTGGCTGTCGAGCCTTGTCGGCGGAAACTATGGGGTAGCGATAATACTCCTCACCATCGTGATGCGGATCATCATCTTGCCCCTCTCCATCAAGCAGACCAAGTCCATGATTGCGATGCAGAAGCTCCAGCCCCAGCTCAAGGAGATTCAGAAGAAGTACAAGGACGACCGCGAAAAGATGGGCCAGGAGATGATGAAGCTCTACAAGGAAAACAAGGTGAGCCCCCTGGGCGGCTGCCTTCCCCTGCTTCTTCAGCTCCCCATTCTGTTCGCTATGTTTGAAGTGCTGAACTCCCTATCGAACCCCAAGTCGGATTACTTCGCCATCCTTTTCCCCGGCCAGAGACCTCCTGCCACCAAGGCTGCAATAAGCTCCTGGGTAGCTTCAGCACCTCAGCTTCAGTTTCTTGGGATGAACATAACTTACACCGGGCAGAAACTGTGGACCTCCGGGGATTATGTGCAGGTAGTGACGCTGGTAGTGTTGACGGTGGCTACCGGTTACGTGTCGGCGAAAATGATGACGGTCGATCCCAGACAGTCGAAGATGATGGCGATAATGCCACTGATGATGGGCATATTCGCCTGGATACTGCCCGCGGGCGTCACCATCTACTTTATCACTACTAACCTCTTCACAATGGTTCAGCAGTATGTGCAGCTGGAGCACGAGGGGTTCTATGACGAGAAGTTGGCGGGCTTGCGAAAACTCGGCGATGACGCGAAGTTGTACCAGAGATTGTACCTCAAGTTCATGGAGACGGGGACCACGGCAATGGTCGCGGTACGCTTAAGGGAAAAACCGAAGGTCAAGTCCAGGAAGCAAGCATCCGGGCCGGGATCGAAAGCTTCCGGCACAGGAAGTACTTCTGAGCCCAAGGCCCAGCAGGCTACGTCTCAGGCAAAAAAGCCTGCCCAGACCAAGGCAAAAGCGGCTTCGACGGCTAAGTCTGATAAGCCGCAGGCGACTGGAAGCAAGAAGACGAAATCCGCCAAAGCTGGACAGAATCAGGGGAAAGCGCAGAAATACCCCGCCAAAAAGAAATCGACCAAGAAGTAAATATGCCTAACCGGACAATGTTATAAGCGAACAGGCTGTCTGGCATCCGAAGGAGAATATCAGATGAAGGAAAACTCATGGGAGTATTCAGGACGATCCGTCGAAGAAGCTACTCAAATAGCGCTCGAGGAGCTCGGCCTTGAAATAGATGACATCCACGTCGAGGTGCTCGAGGAACCTCAGAAGGGGTTTCTTGGCATCGGAGGGAAAGAAGCAAGAATCAAGGTCGAGCTTATCGGCGAATGGGAAGTACTCGAAAGCAAAGCACGAGCCAAAGATAGTGATATTGGGGGGATCGAAGAGCCTCCTATCGAGGAACCGAGCCTGGGAACACAGTTCGAGGAATTTGCCGTTGACAAAGCTTCCAAGCCTGTCAGGACCGTGCAGGAAATACTGGACATCCTTCAGATAGACGCAATGGTAGAAGCCAAAGAACGTGATGATGCCATCATCGTTGATATCTGGGGAGAAGATATTGCGATTCTCATCGGCAGGGGTGGGAGCACCTTGGATGCACTCCAATATCTGGTGAATATCGGTTGCAGGAAATCTGGCGAAGTGGACAAGAAGATAGTTGTTGATGCTGAAGGTTACAGGAAACGCAGAAAGGCTAAGATTGAAAGACAGGCCGAGCAGCTTGCCGGTAAAGTAGTTTCGCAGAGCAAGAGCATTGAGATGCCAGCCATGAACTCTTCAGAGCGAAAGATCGTGCATATGTTCTTACGCGGTTATGAAGGTGTTTGGACTGAAAGTTCCGGCGAGGGCAACGATCGCAGAGTCGTTATCCACCCAGGCAAAGAACGTTCCACGTGAAACATGCCATTTCCCACAGTCTTTTTGGAGTATCTCACCTACCAGTAAACCGCACTTCTCAGACCATTCTGATTATGGAAGCTCCTCTAAGTGCCTTTCATTAGTAGCAACTTCAGTTTCCACTCGTGAATTGCTCGTTTCCCCACTATCTCCAAGTATAAGTATTTTGGGTTCTTTCAATGTATCCCGTTTCTTTCGCGGTACAGGTTTAGTTCAGCGTGCCAAAATGATGGCATGGGGGCATTTTTGGCGTCGGGAACAAGTCTTTTCGGTATCAATCTCAACTTGAGATTACATATAGACTGGAACTGGAACTTGATTCCAAAAATGACATTCCCCAGAGAGGGGAAACGATATCCAGGAGACGCTTGATGAAATGCATCAGCACATTCAGGCCAAGGGATAAAAGCAAATTTGAAGTTGAAAAAGTGGAACCTACTTGGTAGAAAAAGATTAAAGAGGGCATCCCAGAAAGCGGATTTATCCACAGTGATGTTGAAAAGCGGATCTCTTTGTGGAAATAGGTACGGGAATGTTCCACGTGAAACAGAGAAAAAAGAAAGAATGAAGGTCGTAGTGAGGGGAAAAAGACATGAGATTAGGGGAATGATATACAGAGACCACATATTGAAAAACAACGTACAAGATAGAAAACCGGAAAATAAGATTGGGGTCGGAGGTAGATCTGTAAGAATAGGACCGCAGGATATTTGATAAGGACTACAGGATATGTGATCAGAGTAGAAGGGGAATGTTGGAAATCAGTTAAGGCGGGACTGACTTGAGTGCAGGAGAACGGAGGAAGGGTAGCGAAAGGGCAGAGGCACCAGGCCCAAGTCTGGTTTTGAGGGCACGGGAAGAAGTTTGTGGGAAAACAAAACAGAGATGTGGAAAAGTGACTGATATGCATTGGTTGTGGAAGAAGCACAAGGACATCAGCAACAAGGGGCAGATTGGCAGCTGACAAAATAAGCTGTCGCAGCGGCGGGGTCGCAGCATGGGATTAGGATTCAATGGCAAGAATTCGAAGCGGGCCCTATTTCTGGGGAAGGGCAGCAGCGTGTGGAAGGCGAGACGCCGTTGTGTAGCGACTGCAGTGGGAGAAGAGCAGGGGCGTAGATGAGTGAGATGTCTCCAATCGAGGCTAGGGGAGCCAGGAAGTCATGATTGGTGACTGGGAGCTGTGGAAAACCAGTGAATAACAGAAGAGGCGTAGACGCCGTTATGAATAATGATTGAGGGAAGACGCGATCTATACCCGAGAACGCAGACTTGAGAACGGAGCGCTTTTCAATAGAAGCAGCAAGATCCTCTAGACAAAGTCTACATGAAAAAGGAATAATCGGTAACTCCTAGAAGGTCAACCAAGATGAACTGAGGGGTCTTAGGAAACGAAGAATAAGAATTGGAGTGAAATTGTATTAGTCACGAACTCACCGGACAGTCACCTCGCCCCTCCGGGACCGCCGTCCGGCTCTAGGCCGCTTCCTTTCTCACCTCCCTATCCTTTCCTTT
>JAGUWJ010000150.1 GCA_020062425.1 Actinomycetota bacterium | reverse complement strand
GGTTGCCAGTACCAAGTTCGGACAACCGGGTACAGCTCAGGGTTAAAGTATTTGGACCATCCAAATATCCCCAAGAGTTGCCGCATTAAGGTCTGATACGCCGCTTAACGCGGGACCCGGTTCCAAGGCCCGGTTGTCCTCTCCCCAAAACCTCGGATTCTTTTCGCGTGTTTCAATGGTGGCCTGCAGGTGCGCCGGCATACACGGTCGTGAGCCGCTAAAGCCTGTGAGGATATTTCAGCGGTGCGCCGGCAGGTCTGCCGGCATGGTGGGGTTCAGCCCCTGATGACTACCTTGTGCTCCAGGAACGTTATCTCCTCGAGTGTGCCCTCGAACTCCTTCTGCTCACCGAGAAGGTCTGTTACCTTGACGCGCCCTCTTTCGCTCTCTACGGTCACGGCGTCCTCCATGACCAGCCGCTCCCCCTCTTCGTCGCGCAGATAGACGTTAGACTCGCACAAAGCTGTACCTCCGGTCCTGATCGAGCGTCGCTTTCACACTTATGATTGTAATCCATTCCGCCTCTCCCGGGCACCCCGAGACCGCCATAGCAGGGCTCACTGCTTTGCTATAATGAAAGCTGGCCCGGCCGCAGTTAACGGAGATGCCTTTGACCGAGACAGCACTGACGCTCGACAGGATCAGGAAGTCTTACAGGACAGGCCTCCGGCGAAGGCGCGTCCCGGCAGTCGAGGACCTTTCTCTCGAGGTGTCCCCCGGCGAGATATTCGGGCTGCTGGGCCCGAACGGAGCGGGCAAGACCACTACAATCAAGGCGCTGCTGGGGATGGTGTTCCCCGATTCAGGATACGGGTCGCTCCTGGGCAGGCCTCTGGGCGATCGGCGCTCCCACGCGAGGCTCGGTTTTCTTCCCGAACAGCCTTACTTCTACGGCTTCCTCAACGCCGAGAGGGGCCTCCATATGTACGGCAGGCTATTCGATATCGGCAGTGGCATCCTTGCCGGCCGCATCGGTGAACTGCTGGACCTGGTGGGTCTGCCTCGTGGCTCCCACCTGACGCTGGACAAATACTCCAAGGGCATGCTCCAGCGTTTCGGCATCGCCCAGGCCCTTATAAACGACCCGGACCTCGTCATAATGGACGAGCCCTCAAGCGGCCTGGATCCCGTTGGCCAGAAAGAGATCCGGGACCTCATCCTGGGGTTGAAAGAGAGGGGAAAGACGGTCTTTCTCTCCAGCCACCAGCTCTCTGAGGTGGAGAGCATCTGTGACAGCGTGAGCATTGTGAACCTGGGCCGCACGGTTAAGGCGGGAAAGCTGAAGGAGCTGCTGTCCGTGCCGGGCTCGACGACGATAGTGCTGAGCGGGGGAGGCCCTACCGACTCCGATCGCCTGTCGCGCGCTTTCGGAGAGGCCCGGGAGGTCGCGGGCGAAACCGTCCTGGAGGTGGAGGCGGGGAAGGTCTTCCGTGTCATAGAGGAGGCCCGGAGCCTGGGCATGGAGCTTGTCTCCGCGACCCCGGCCCGCCGGTCGCTGGAGGAGCTGTTCCTCCAGACCATCAGGGAGACCTCGAAGTGAGAAACATCTCTCTGATAGCGGGGAACGTCATAAAGGACGCGGTCAGGCGGAAGCTCTTCTATGTGGTCTTCCTCTTCGCGCTGGCGATGGTCGCGTTGTCACCGCTACTTCCCTCGTTCGAGATGGGCGCCCGAGCGTCGTTCCTGAGAGACATATCGCTGAGCCTTACCTCCCTGTTCGGGGTGGTGATGGCGGTGGTCCTCTCGGTCGGCCAGATACCCGGTGAGATCGAGAAGAGGACCATCTACAACATCCTCTCCAAACCCGTCAGCAGGCTGCAGTACCTGCTGGGCAAGTACCTGGGCATCCTGGCGGTCCTGGCGGCGATTCTAACCGTGATAGGCCTGGAGATAATCGTCCTCATCTACGCCAGGCTGGGTGTTTTGACCCCGGTGATATACCAGGGCGTGCTGGGGGTTTTTCTGGAGAGCGCGGTCACCGCGGCTTTCTGCCTGGGCCTTTCCGCCTTCGCAACTGTTCCGGTCAACATATTCGCGACCATACTCTTCTACCTGCTGTGCCACGTGAAGACAGGGTTCCTTCGAGAGGAGCTCGTGGGGGGCGCCAGCGGGTTCCTGAGGTCCCTCGCCTGGGGGCTCTACTACATCATCCCCAACCTGGAGAACTACAACCTCTCACAGCGGGTGGGCTATGGGGGCGGCCTGCCCGGGATCGATCTGCTGCGCATCACCGCTTACGCCGCTCTCTTCGCGGCTGTGTTCCTGACGATCGGGTACCTGGTTCTGAGGAGAAAAGACCTGTGAGACTACAGTCGTCAGGCCGCGGCGGGAGGATGGTCTCCACCTGGATGGCGGTGGTGGTCATAGTGGCGCTGCTGGCTGGCGCCGTCCTGCTGCAGTACTCCATCGACGAGGGCAGGCGGACCAGGGAGGGGTGGGACGACAGCGCCCCGTTCGACACGACGCGTTCGTTCCTCGACCTGCTGGGAGGCATGAGGGAGTCGCTCGCCGCCAGCCTCTGGCTGAAGACGGACGCGCTCTTCCACCAGTACTTCGGGGCCAGCATCCGCGGGGAACAAGCCCTGTTCCCGTACTTCTGGCTGATAACCAGGCTTGACCCGCGCTTCACCATGGCACAGTACTACACGAGCTGGATGCTCGCCAGATTCGGGCGGGTGGACCAGGGCTACGACCTCGCCCTGGAGGGTGTCAGGAACAACCCCGACTCGGCGCTGCTACAGAGCAACCTGGCGCTCATCTACTTCTTCTTCAAGAGGGACCCGTTGAAGGCGCGCTACCACATGCTCAAGGCTCTGGAGTTCTCAGAGGACGAGGAAGACCGGCAGGTCTACGGCAACTTCCTGAAGACCATAGATAAAGTCATCGCGGGCGAGAAGGAGATCCCCGATCCGCCACCTCTCGAGGCGTCGGAGCACTTCGAGCACCGGCATCATGAGCACGAGTGAGGGGCGTCCCTTCCTTTGTCTGGACCAGGCTGTCCCCGCATGAACGCATCCATCCAGCCCGCGGCTGTCTTGCCGGCTCCCATCGCCTCGATCACCGTTGCCGAGCCTGTCACTATGTCTCCGCCCGCGTACACGCCCGGCAGGCTGGTGGAGAAACTCTCCGGATCCACCTTTATATAGCCCCACTTGTTGAGCTCGAGGCCATCCGTGGTCGAGGGAAGCAGGGGGTTCGCGTTGGTGCCGATGGCCATTACAACCACGTCCGCCTGCAGTTCGAAATAGTCGCCCTCGACCGGGACGGGCCTCCTCCGCCCGGACTCGTCCGGCTCGCCCAGTTCCATCCTCTGGCACCTGACCCTGTCGCAACGGCCGCCCGCGCCGATTATCTCCACCGGGTTGGTCAGCATGTGGAAGACGATCCCCTCCTCCTCCCCGTGGTCGACCTCCTCCACCCTCGCCGGCATCTCCACGCGGGAGCGGCGATAGACTATGTCCACGCGATCCGCGCCCATCCGGAGCGCGGTGCGCGCCGAATCCATGGCGACGTTACCCCCGCCGACCACCATCACCTTGCCGCCTCTCTTGACGGGGGTATCGTAATCGGGGAAGTCACGTGCCAGCATCAGGTTCGACCTGGTCAGGAACTCGTTCGCGGAATAGACCCCGTTCATGTTCTCGCCGGGTATCCGCATGAACATGGGGAGCCCGGCGCCTATGCCCAGGAACATGGACCTGTGCCGCTCCATCAGGTCCTTCAGCGTGGCGGTCCTGCCGACCACGAAATCCAGGATTATCTCGACCCCCATCTCTTCGAGGAAGCTCACCTCTCTGTCGACGACCCACTGGGGCAGGCGGAACTCGGGGATGCCGTAGGTCAGCACACCGCCGGCCACGTGGAGGGCCTCGTAGACCGTTACGCCGTGGCCCCTCTTGGCCAGCTCGGCCGCCGCGGTAAGTCCAGCAGGTCCGGAGCCCACGATCCCGGCGGAGAGCCCGGTTGCGGCCTCTGGCGCGGGGACCTCGAGGCCGCCCTGGCCCGCCTCCCAGTCAGCGACGAACCTCTCCAGCTTGCCGATGGCCAAAGGGTCCCACTTCTTCCCCAGCACGCACTCTGCTTCGCACTGTGATTCCTGCGGGCAGACCCTTCCGCAGACGCCGGGCAGGAGGTTCTCCCGCTTGACGGTCTTCACGGCCTCACCGACGTCTCCCGACTTCAGATTCTGGACGAACCCGGGTATATCGATGTTCACCGGACAGCCTCCGACGCAGGGGCGTTTCTTACACTGAAGGCAGCGCTCGGCCTCGGAGCGGGCTTCCTCCAGGTCGTATCCGAGGGCGACTTCGCTGAAATTCCTTATCCGCTCGGACGGCTCCTGCCTCCGCACGGGAATGCTCTTCGGTCGTACCTCTTTCTTCGCCAATCGCACACCTTTCGCTCATGTCCGATCCACCAGAACAGTCGCCACCGCGGCAATCCCTTCCCTTCGGCCCGCGAATCCCATTCCCTCAGTGGTAGTCCCCTTTACCGAGACGGCATCCTCCGCGACATGCAGGGCGCTGGCGACCCGGGTGCGCATGCTCTCGACGTAAGGCGCTATGCGCGGCTCCTCGCAGACCACCACGGCGTCGACATTGAGCACTGCGAACCCCAGTCTCCGCACCTCGTCATGCACACGTTCCAGGAGTGTGATGCTGGATGCCCCGCTGTACTGCGGGTCATCGTCCGGGAACATCCGACCGATATCGCCTGCGCCGCACGCCCCGAGCAGGGCGTCCATCACCGCGTGGACTAGGACGTCTGCGTCGGAGTGCCCTTCGAGACCGCGGTCGTGCTCTATCTCGACACCGCCCAGTACAAGCTTCCTCCCGCTGGAGAACCTGTGTGCATCCACGCCTATGCCGGTTCTCAACTCGAGCTCCTCTCCCGCACCCAGGCCTCGGCAAGACGCAGGTCCCGGGGGACTGTTATCTTCAGGTTCCGCCGGTCTCCATCGACCACCACCACCGTCCCACCCGCCATCTCGACCAGCCCGGAGTCATCCGTAGCCTCGAACCCGGCCTCGAGGGCCCTGCGGTGCGCCTCCTTGAGGACCCCGAGCCGGAAGGCCTGCGGGGTCTGCACCGCGACCAGCCTCGACCTGTCGAGCGTGGCTGCCACCACCCCGTCCTCCACGCGCTTGATGGTGTCGGCCAGCGAAACGGCGCATATGACGCCGTCCGCCCCGGGTGGCATGTCGCAGACTGTCTCGATCATCTCCGGGGTCACAAGAGGACGCGCAGCGTCGTGGACCACCACTACCGGGTCGTCCTCCTTGATGTGCTCGAGTCCGAGCCGCACCGACTCCTGCCGGGTCTTCCCTCCCGCCACCACCTCATACACGTTCGAGAAGCCCAGCTCCCTCAAACGCTCCGGCCTCCAACCGTCCAGGCTGGCGGCCGGGACCACCAGCACCACCCCTTTGACCGAACGGGCACGCTGGAACGCTTCGAGTGAGTATGATACCAGAGGCTTGCCCGCCAGTTCGACCTCGAACTTCGGGACGGAGCCACCCAGTCGGTCTCCGCTTCCGGCCGCGGCGATCACGGCGATGGGCACGCTCACGCCTCCTGACGGGTGTCCTTGAGCTCGGTGAAGACCATCTTGCCGGCAGGGGTCTGCAGAACGCCGGTCGCCACCACGGTGACCTCGGAGCCGATTTTCTCCCTGCCGTTCTCTATCACGACCATGGTGCCGTCGTCCAGGTAGCCCACACCCTGCCCGGGCTCCTTGCCCTCACGGATCACCTTGATCTCCATCTCTTCCCCGGGAAGGACGACCGGCTTCAGGGCGCTTGCCAGAAGATTCATGTTGAGGATGCGCACTCCCTGTATCTCGGCGATGCGGTTGAGGTTGAAGTCGTTGGTCACAAGGGGCATGTTGGTCGCCTTGGACAGCGCCGTCAGCTTGGTGTCGACACCGCTCAGGTCGGGGAAGTCCTGATCCGTTATCTCGACATTCACCCTGTCCAACCTCTGTAGCGCGTTGAGGATGTCCAACCCTCTTCGTCCCCGGTTCCGCCGGAGGGCATCAGCGCTGTCGGCTATGGACTGCAGTTCCTCCAGGACGAAGCGCGGGACCACCAGCGTGCCGTCGATGAAGCCTGATTTGGCGATGTCCACGATACGCCCGTCGATTATCACGCTGGTATCTAGCAGCCGCGGACCGGGCCCGGACGCTTCCTGCCCGAGCGCGCCGGAGAGCTTGAAGATGGCTGACAGCTCCGACCTCTTGACGTGAGCGACGCGGCCCCCCAGGAAACCGAGGAGGACGAAGAGAGCAAGGGAGATGATGAAACCCGGGTACCCGAACCCCAGCAGGGCGACCGATGGCATCAGCGCCAGCAGGAATCCCACGAATACGCCCGCCATCACCAGGAATACATCCGCCCCGGACGCCCTGAAGACCGTCGACTCCAGGCGCCCCGCGAGATTCGCGACGTAGCGGCCCAGTATCCCCCCCAGGACGTACCCTATGAGGACGCCTAGTACTATGCCCGTGACGATGGCGAGGACTTGCTGGGGGTCCTTCAGGATGTAGTTGTCGTTAAGCAGGAGAGCGACCCTGTAACCGCCATAGGAGCATGCCAGCATGCTGATAAGGCGGACGAGGATGACGACCACCTACCAACCCCCTCCGTTTCTGAAGACCGCCGCTCATACGGCAGGCGAAGCCGCTACTTAGAAGAGAAGACCTCGTCGAGCATCTTCGAGGCCTTGTCACCGTCTATGTTAAGAACGTAGATTATCTCGCTCAACAGAATCTGCCGCGCCTGGTTGAGCATCCTCTTCTCGCCCGTGGAGAGGCCTTTCTCGCTCTCGCGGATGGAGAGGTTCCTGACCACCTCTGCCACCTGGTAGACGTCGCCGCTGCGGATCTTGTCGCGGTTCTTCTTGTAGCGGTGGTTCCAGTTGGTGGGCATCTGGCTCTGTTCCTGGTTGAGGACCTCGAAGACCGACTTGACCTCGCGCCTGGGGATGACGCTCCGCAGGCCGACCTCATTGGTGCTGTCCTCGGGAACCGTGATTCGCAAGTCGCCTTCACAAAGACTGAGGATAAAGTACTTCTTCTTCTCTCCTTCGATGGTCTTGGTCTCGATACGCTCGACTACTCCTGCGCCGTGGTGTGGATAAACAACCTTGTCTCCAACGCTGAACACGAGCAACATCTCCCTTTTTCGAGTCTCAGGCTACAAGTTTGAGCCACGGCCTTGCGGCAAGCGTCCACACCCAAGAAGAAGCAGTTCTTATTAACTTAGATGCGCGAGCGATACTCGATATGAGCCCGTCACTACCCTCTGCACGAAGAAGCTAATCGATAATAGCACAACGTCGCCGGGCCGACAAGATTGCCTTAAATAAAGGCTTTCTTGACACTATTTCAGTCATGTAAATATAATGAGACGTCGATGACGGCCGCATGAAACGATTGATTGTGGGGTAGCAGATGCCGATCGAGATGGAGAAGTCATGTAACGATTTCCAGAAGACGGTCTCTCTTCACCTCATCCGTCATCGCAGCATCCTCGACGTGATGACCAAGTACCAGGACGCCTGTTCGAGGGTGAACCGCGCGCTGGCGAAATCCGTTACCTCCTGCGGCTGCCTGAGGGTGAAGGCGGGGAAGCAGGCTCTCCCCGCGGATGCTTCCCTGAGCGAGATGAGCGAGTACGTGAAGACGCACCTGGAGGGTCACCTCTGCCCGAACTGCGCGGAGATCATCGAGGAGGAGCTGGGCAAGTCGCTGTTCTTCATGGCCGCCATCTGCACCCTCACCGGCATCGACCTGCACGAACTCATCAGGCGCGAGAACGACCGCATCAGCACCCTGGGATTCTACAGCCTCACCTGAGATCTAAGCTGGCGTCAGTCTTCTACAGTAGGTCTAGGGTCCCACCATTGTCGACTCGGAGATCCGCTCGAGCCCTTCCTTGATGAGCATCGCCCGCCGCTCTCCCACGCCGTCCACCTCGTTCAGCAGGGCGGGGGATGCCCGCAGGATGTTCTTGAGGTTGTCGAACCGGGCGACCACGTTGTCCGCCACGTTGGACGGGACGCCCGGTATCATCGAGAGAAGCCGGTACCCCCTCGGCCGCACCAGCTTGTTCGTCGATTCCGACGCCCCGCGGTACCCCAGCACCTTGATGACGGGAGCGTCCTCCAGCAGGTCTTCGCCGGAGACGTCTGAGAGGTCCTCCAGCGCGTCATCGGGCTCCCTGTCGTCCCGTGACAGGTAATAATCCTTCATGAGAAGGCGGCGGCGCTTCCGAACGCCGCCCATGAGCTCGTTGAGCTGCAGGCTCACCAGCCGGCCGTCCTTTCCCAACTCGCTCGCCTCGAAGCGGACGTCCTGCGCTATGCGGACCACCATCTCGTCGCGCTGGATCACATTCACCACGTCGTGCAGGGTGACCATGTCCTCGATCTCCAGAGCGTTCAGGTGCCCGTATTCCTTGTCGAGCCTCACCCTGTACCGACTGAGCGTCTGCAGTGCCTGGTCGGCCTTGGCGAGCACCAGAGGTATCCGCTCCAGCGTGAAATGGTCATCGCCTATGTAGAGGGAGACGGTGCTCCTCTTCTCGGATATCGCCACCACGAAGGTGTCGGGGTGGCCCTTCGCCACGCGCTCAGCGGTCCTGTGGCGCGTCCCCGACTCGTGGGTGGGTATCGCGGGGTCCGGCACCAGGTGTACGTTGGCCCAGGTGATCGTCTTGAGGTCCTTGCTCAGCACCACCGCCCCATCCATCTTGGCCAGCTCGAAGAGCCTGGGCGCCGTGAACTCGCAGTTGATGTTGAACCCGCCTGACATTATCGACCTGAGCTCGCTCAGGCGGCCAACCACTATGAGCGCGCCGGACCCAACCTGGAGTATACGATCGATGCCCTCACGCAGCTCCGTGCCGGGCGCAACCAGCTCCAGCACGTCGATGAGCCTCTGCCTCCTGTCCCTCTGAGATTCCGTGCGCATGTCACCCCCGTGGATAGAATAGACGCCAGCCCGCACCTAATGATAACATGCGTTCACCCCCCGGGAGCCACGTGAAACCGGGCCCCCTCGCGGAGGCCCGGTCGTTGATTCGACTGTACAGGTGGGCTTCTTCAGTTGTTGGCTCCCACCGGCTCCTTCTCAGTGTCGTCCCGGACCTCGAACTCGAGCCTGCCCTCGTTCTCGTCCACCATTATCAGGTGGCCGCCGGTGAACTCACCACGCAGGATAGCTTCCGACACGGGGTTCTCGATAAGCCGTGTTATGGCGCGCCGTAGAGGCCTGGCGCCGAGGGAGGGGTCGAACCCCTCCTTGACCAGGACGTCCTTTGCCTTCTCGGTAACCTCGAGCCTTATATCTTGCTCCTCCAGCTGGGACCTCACCCGGTTGAGCATGAGCTCGGCAATCTGCTTGACCTCGTCGGTCGACAGTTCGTGGAAGACTATTACGTCGTCTATCCGGTTCAGCAGCTCCGGACGGAAGGTACGCTTCAGCTCGCTCTCCACCTTGTCCTTCATGTCGGCGTAAGCGAGCGTGCCGCCCTCTCCGGCCACCTGGAACCCGACCGGCGTGGCGTGGTGTATCTCGCGGGTCCCCAGGTTGGAGGTCATTATTATTATGGTGTTGCGGAAGTCGACGGTGTGCCCCTGCGAGTCGGTCAGCCTGCCGTCCTCCAGTATCTGCAGCAGGACGTTGAAGACGTCGTAGTGGGCCTTTTCTATCTCGTCCAGCAGGACCACTGAGAACGGCCGCCTGCGCACGGCCTCGGTGAGCTGGCCGCCTTCCTCGTGCCCCACGTAGCCTGGCGGAGAGCCCACCAGCCTCGACACCGAGTGCTTCTCCATGTACTCGGACATGTCTATCTGCACCAGGGAATCCTCGTTGCCGAACAGGAACGCGGCCAGCGTGCGCGCCAGCTCTGTCTTGCCCACCCCCGAGGGCCCAAGGAATATGAATGAGCCGCCGGGACGGCGCGGGTCCTTCAAGCCCGCCCGGGTGCGCCGGAGCGCCTGGGAGACGGCGATGACCGCCTCTGACTGGCTTACCACGCGCTTGTGCAGCTCGTCCTCCATACGCAGCAACTTCTCGCTCTCAGCCTCGGTGAGCTGGTACACGGGGATGCCCGTCCAGGATGAGAGTATGTCCGTTATATCGTCGTCTGTCACCTGGAGCTGATGGCTCATGTGCGGACCTTTCCAGTCCTTCTCGCTCTCGGCTATCTCCAGGATGATCTCCTGTTCCCTGTCCCTTATCTGCGCCGCCTTCTCGAAGTCCTGGGTGGAGACCGCCGACTGCTTCTCCTGCCGGAGCTTCTGCAGCTCGTCCTCCTGCTCACGGATGTCCGGCGGAGCGGTCATGGCCCTCATGCGCAGCCTGCTGGCCGCCTCGTCTATCAGGTCGATGGCCTTGTCGGGAAGGAACCTGTCCGAGATGTAGCGGTGCGCCAGCCTCGCCGCGGTAACCATGGCGCCGTCGGTGATCTGGACCTTGTGATGCGCCTCGTAGCGGTCCCTCAAGCCCCTCAGGATGTCGATGGTATGGTCGACCGTCGGCTCATCCACCGAGATAGGCTGGAACCTGCGCTCCAGCGCGGCGTCGCGCTCGAGGTGCTTGCGGTATTCGTCCATGGTGGTGGCGCCTATGGTCTGCAGCTCGCCGCGCGCCAGCGCCGGCTTCAGGATGCTGGCCGCGTCAATGGCGCCCTCCGCGGCGCCCGCTCCCACCAGGTTGTGCAGCTCGTCAATAAAGAGGATTATGTCCCCGCGACCCCTTATCTCCTTGATGACCTTCTTCAGGCGCTCCTCGAAGTCCCCCCTGTACCGGGAGCCCGCGACCAGCGCTCCGAGGTCGAGCGTATAGAGGTGTTTCCCCCTCAGCATCTCGGGCACCTCGTTGGCGGATATCGCCTGGGCCAACCCTTCCACCACCGCGGTCTTGCCCACGCCGGGCTCTCCGACCAGGACCGGGTTGTTCTTGGTCCTCCGGGAGAGGACCTGCATCACCCGCTCGATCTCTTTCTCCCGGCCGATGACCGGGTCGAGCTTGTTCTGCGCCGCGAGCTCGGTGAGGTTACGCCCGAACTGGTCGAGCATAAGGCCTCCCTGGGCCCCCTCGCCGCCGGCCAGCTCACCGGCCGGCGCGCCGCCGCCGGTGAGGTTCTTCAAGACCTGGTTACGCAGTCGCTCCAGGTCGGCCCCAAGCTTCACCAGGACCTTCGCTGCGACCCCCTCACCCTCGCGG
>JAGUWJ010000050.1 GCA_020062425.1 Actinomycetota bacterium | reverse complement strand
TTGAGCGCGTCCAGGCCGCCCGCCGCCTGCCGGTTGAACGCGGTCTGTTCGCGCTGGATGGGGCCCACCGCGATGCGGGCCCAGAACCTCGCCGCGCGCTTGGCAAGGATGATCAGGGCGCGCGGGAAGCCCTTTTCGGTCTCGACGGGATAAGAGGTGCCCACCTCCCAGCTCGAGAGCGCCCTCGTCGCCGCGTAGTCCAGGGCCGCTATGGGAGATAGCGCGGAGCCGTCCCCCTCATCGGGCAGCTCCTCGGCGAGCCTGGCCTCGACCTCCGGCCCGTAGACCCCGGCGTCGCGGCGCGCCTCGATCCGGCGGGCGAGCTCCTCTTGTAACGACTCAGTGTCGATTCCCTGGCTCTCTATCTTGAAATCAGGCTCCAAGGGTACCTCCGGGACTTGAAGACGGCAGCCGCGGGAACGGCACAAGGATTATACCTGAAATCGTCACCACGGTCGCTGCTACGAGTTCGTGTCGCGCGGCAGGCTGATGAGCGCCGGGAGACGAAAATTATTATGGTAGACTAACCTGATTGTTCTGGAGGGCTCTCAAATCCGTAGGGATCTATCATGAAGGTACTCCTCCCGGCTCGAGGGGATAAGCCCGGCACGCGCACCCACATCCCGATCCGGCCCGGGGCGGCACCGGTGTTCGAGGAGGCGCTCTGTTGAAGTGCCTCCACCTCATCCACAGATACGCCCCGGCGAGGGGGGGCTCGGAGAAGTTCTTCATCGAGGTGAGTGAGCGGCTGGCCGCGGATGGCGAAGGGGTCACCGTGTTCACTACCGACGCCATGGACATCCAGCATTTCTGGCTGCCGGGCAAGGAGAGCATCCCAGTGCCGCGCGAGGTGATGAACGGGGTGGAGGTCAGGCGCTTCCGGGTTCGGAGGCTGCCCAGGCATCCCCAGGCCCTGAGGGTCCTGGGAAGGCTGCCCGGGTTGACCTGCCGGAGTCTGTTCTCTTTCCCCTCACCCCTGGTGCCCGGGATGCTTGCGAGCATTCGTACCCGCGAGAGGTTCGATATCGTCCACGCCACGGCACTGCCGTACGACTCCATTCTGTACGCGGCGAACCGCATCGCCGGAAGACAGGGGATCCCCCTGGTGCTCTCGCCGTTCTTCCATCTCGGGGAGAGCGGGAACGACGAAGTCAGTCGATATTACACCCGCCCCAACCAGATGCGCCTGGTCGAGTCCGCGGAGAGGGTCCTGGTACAGACCAGCATCGAGAGGGAGTTCCTGGTCAAGTGCGGGTACCCCCGGGAGCGGACGGTCATGCTGGGCATGGGTATCAACCCGGCCGAGCTGGACGGCGGCAGCGGAGAGAGGTTCAGGGACAGGCACGATATCCGCGGCCCCGTTGTCTGTTACATCGGGCCGCGGACGTATGATAAGGGTACGTTTCACCTGGTGGAGGCCATGGAATCTCTCTGGCGGGGTGGTGATCCAGCGACGCTGGTACTGGCCGGGACAGACATCGAGGACTTCCGCAGGCACTACGAGAAACTTCCTGAAAAGACGAAGAGGAACTGCCTCGCGCTCGACTATATCGACGAGGCGGAAAAGAAGGACCTGCTGGACGCCTGCGACCTGCTGGTGCTTCCGTCCCGCTCTGACTCGTTCGGGATCGTGTTCCTCGAGGCCTGGTACTACGGAAAGCCGGTGGTGGGTGCCCGGGCCGGGGGGATACCCGGCCTGGTCAGGGACGGTATCGACGGGCTTCTGGTGCCGTTCGGAGACGCGGGCGAGCTGGCGCTCGCCATCAGGCGGTTCCTGCTGGATGCCGGTTACGCGCGCGAGCTGGGGGAAGCGGGCAGGAAGAGGGTCCTCGAGGAGTTCACCTGGGACAGGAAGTACGAGGTCGTGAAAGAGCTTTATCATGAGCTCACCGGAGGAGGCGGGTAGATGCATACGGCCGTAATAGGAGCGGGCTCGCTGGGAACAATCGTGGGAGCCCTGATCTCCAGGGGCGGCATAGACGCGGTGCTGGTCGACGCCAACCTGGCGCACGTGGAAGCGCTCAACAGGGAAGGCGCGCGGATCACCGGCCGCATGGAGCTCTCCTCTCCGGTCAAGGCGGTGGCCCCGGGAGACCTGGAGGGCACGTTCGATCTCGTGATATACCTCGCCAAATCGACCTTCGACGATGAGGCCCTGCCCCTGGCGGCCGCGCATATGAGAAATGACAGCACGCTCATAACCCTGCAGAACGGGGTGCCCGAGGAGAAGGTGGCCTCGATAATAGGCCGGGAGCGCACCGTGGGCGGTGCCGTAGGATGGGGGGCGACGTGGATCGAGCCGGGGGTCTCCGAGCTGACCAGCGACCCCCAGGACATGACCTACGACATCGGCGAGCTGGACGGCGAGGTGACGACCAGGCTCCAGGACGTGAAGGCGGTGCTCGACCACGCCGGGAAAGCGATTCTGACCTCCAACCTGGTGGGAGTGCGGTGGACCAAGCTGCTGGTCAATGTCGCGATGTCGGGACTGTCTACGGTTCTCGACTGCAACTACGGCGAGATACTGGACGACGAACGGGCCTCTTTCGCGGCCGTCTGCGTGATGCTGGAGACGATACGGACCGCGCAGGCCCTGGGGATAACCATGGAGCCGATGAAAGGGGTCGACCCCTCGGTAATCCTCGAGGTGGCCCGGGAACACCTGGAGGGACTGATGCAGGGGTTGAAGGTGATATACGGGCCGCACCGCCTAATAGTCGGCAGCATGCTGCAGGACCTGAAGAAGGGCCAGCCGTGCGAGGTGGAGGCCTTGAACGGGTACCTCTCCGCGAAAGCGGAGGAGGCCGGGGTGGCCACACCGGTGAACGACCAGGTGACAGAGTTCATCAGGCGCATCGAGGCCGGCGAAGCGGGGTACGGCTTCTCGAATCTCGGGGATATCGCTCTGCCCGAGATCTCGGTGTACTACTGACGGGCCGCCGGAGCGGGCCATCGAGCGAGGGAAGGGCCAGGTGACAGGGATGCGGAACAAGGGCGTCGACGTCGAGCAGGTGATGGAGGAGGTGAACCGCGCCGTGGCGGCACCCGACACGCTGCTCGCTGATTTCTGGAAGGAAGAGCGCATCAAGGCCCCCAACCTGACTTTCCTCTACCCGCCCTACTCGAAGACTCTCATGGTGAACCTCGACCTCGTGAGCCGCAACTGGGAGATAGACAGCGAGTTCGAGCTGGGCTCCAGGCGAAGGCTCACCGGCAAGCCGGCCGTGGCTTTCAAGCGTGTCACCAGGGCTTCTCTGAGGTGGTACGTGAACCCGATAGTGCACCAGGTCCGCAAGTTCAACATGCTGGTGACGCGAACGCTGCATGATCTCGCCAACAACCTGGACGAGTTGCGGGACCGCGTGGCCAGGCTTGAGAAGGCCGAGACCGAGAGCCGCGTGGCGGAGCTGGAGGAGAAGCTGCGCGGTCTCGAGGAGAAGGCGGGTGGAGAGTGACTGAGCCGACCGTACCCGTGAGCGTCATCGTCCTGACATGGAACGGCCTGGAGGTGACACGCGCCTGCGTATCCTCCATCCTGGAGCGGACGACCCACCCGGATTTCAGGGTGATAGCGGTCGACAACGCCAGCACGGACGGGACGCGGGAGTACCTGCGCGGCCTCCCGGGCATCTCGCTCATCGAGAACGGGGAGAACCTTGGGTTCGTGAAAGGCAACAACGCCGGGATAGCCGCCGCGGACACGGATGTCGTGCTGATGAACAACGACACCGAGATAATACAGGGGGACTGGCTGGAGCGTATCCAGCGGACCGCGTACTCCAGCCCGGACATCGGGGTGGTGGGGTGCAGGCTGGTGAACGCGCAAGGCCGCCTGGTACACGCCGGCACTTACATGCCCGTGCCCAGCTACTGGGGCCAGGAGTACCCCGGCGACGAAAAGGACATCGGTCAGTACTCCGGAGACGCCGAGGTCGAAGGGGTCATATTCGCCTGCGCCTATATCAAGAAGGAGCTCATCGACAAGGTGGGCCCGCTCGACGAGGACTACTTCTCGTACTTCGAGGACACCGACTACTGCATGAAGGCACGACGGGCCGGCTTCAGGGTCTTCCGCTGCGGCAGCGCCACGGTGAAGCACCTGGAGAACGCTTCCACGGACCTGAACCGGATGGACTTCTCGGGCACTTTCCGCCGCTCCCGCGAGACGTTCCTTACCAAGTGGAAGGACCAGGTGGACTCGCGGTACACGCGCAGGCTCACCTGGCACTCGTTCCTGAGCGGAGACGACCTCTACTCGCGCATAAGCGCGAAGCTTCTGTGGTCGCTCGACCGGGCGGGCGTGGACGTGAACCTCGGTTTCCTGGAGGGGGCCGAGCGCGCAGAGCTCGCCGACTTCATGATAAACGACATGAAGAACCGTCCGCGCGACCGCGACCGACCGCAGGTGCTGTTCGGCCCCGCGGAGATGCTGGAGAGGGCGGACGGCTCATGGAACGCGGGATACGTATTCACTCCTTATGACAGGTTCAAGCCCGCCTGTGTCAGGGAGATGAACCGTATGGACGAGATATGGGTCCCCAGCGAGTTCCAGAAGCAGGCGGCCCTTGCCTCCGGGGTGAAGACGGAGATCACGGTGATACCGTTCGGGGTGGATCCAGAGTACTTCCATCCGGGGATCGAGGGCCATCCCCTCGAGGGGAGGTTCGTGTTCCTGTCTACCTTGGAGTGGGGCCCGCAAGCTGCGAGCGAGACGCTGCTCAGGGCGTTTACCGACGAGTTCGAGGCGGGGGAGCGGGTAGTGTTGGTGGCAAAGGCCACCTCTTCCGCCCCGGGCGCGGAGGTGGAGGAGGAAGTGGAAGCCATGGGCCTGCCGTTCGACCGGGCGCCGGTGGTCTTCGTGGTGGACCACGACATCCCAGCGTACCAGTCTGGCGCGCTGCTGCGCTCGGCGGACTGCCTGGTCAAGGTGGGGAGGGGTGCCGAAGCGGGAACGGAGCCCGCCGAGGCTCTCGCCTGCGGGATACCGGTCATCTGTACGGACTGGGGCTCGATAGCTGAGCACCTGGACGGCGCGGCCGCCTACGGCGTGGGCGCGGCGCCGGCCACTTCACCGGAGGACGGTCTCCAGTGGGCGGACCCTTACTACGGCGAGCTGAGGGACGCCATGAGGCGGGTCTTCAACGGGGCGGAAGCGGCGCGGGAGAGCGCGCAGGACGCGTCCCGTCGCGTGAGGGAGAACCTCTCTTGGGACGCGGTCGCCTCGCTCATCATCGACAGGCTGGACGGAAACAGTGCCTGACACAGCGGCGGGGGCCGGAGCACCCGAGGCCGCGGGACCCGCCCGCGCCCGCGCGTTCCTGCGCGACAGGTGGCAGATCCTCGCCGTCATCGTCATAATGGGTCTCGCTTTCTCCTTGCGCATGTACTACCTTTCGAAGCACTCCGAGTACACCGCGGACAGCTACTACTTTCTCCTGCTGGCGAGATCCTTGAGGGATACCTTCACCTACACAGTGCGGGGGGTGGCGCACACCAAGTATCTGCCTGGTTACCCAATTGCGATATGGTTTGGTGGCTACCTCTTCGGGGGGCTGGAGCGCGCGGCGAACGTGCTCGCCGTGCTCGGCGGCACCTTCACGGTCCTCGTAACGTACGGGCTCGGCCGGGAGCTCTTCGACAAGCGTGTCGGCGTGGTGGCCGCCCTGGTGATCGCGCTGCAGCCGACGTTCCTGAAGTGGACCTGCCTGCCCATGACGGAGGGGCTCTTCACGTTCCTGTTCGCAGGCGGGATATACCTGTTGCTGACAGGGTGCAAGCGGGGCTCAGCCTCGAGGCGCCTGCTGGGCGCGGCGGCTGGCGGCCTATGCCTGCTGGTAAGGTGGGAGGGGCTGCTGTTCCTGCCGCTTGCGGTTGTGGTTGTGATCGCCTACAGGAAGAGTTCGAAGCTGAAGGCGTGGGAGCCGTTCGCCATGCTCGCGCTGGTCTGCCTTCCCATCGGCGTATACGTCATCCGCAACCTCATAGCTACCGGCCGGGTGACCTCTTACTCGAGCGAGTACAGCGAGTACAGCACAGAGATGAGCTTCGCCGTGTTCAAGCACAGGCTGAAGGTGTACGGATGGAACGGCATGTCCAGCGCCGCATTCTCGCTGATTTTCTACCTGGGCGCCGCCTGGATGCTGGTGCGGAAGCGCTGGCGTGAGTTCTTCGTGGTGGCGGGCTGGTTCGGGATGTTCCTGGGCTTCCATATGTTCTGGTATTACGCCTACGAGAGGTTCATGGCGCCCGCGGCGCCCGCGGCGGCGCTGGCGGCGGCGTTCCTCTGGGTGGACCTCTGGGTCCTGGCGGGAGGAGCGCTCGCGGAGGATGGATGGTTGGCGAAAAGGTGGAAAGCCAGCCCCGGGGCTCGCGCCTTCCTGAAGAACGGCGTCCGGGTCGTTCTCATACTGGCACTGGCGGCGCTCCTGCTGCATGGAGCCTTGCGCGCGGACAGCCTGATAGAACAGAACTACAGGGCATTTGCGGACGACCACGGGGGAAAAGGGATGGTCCAGGCGGCGGACTGGCTTAAGGCCAACACCCAGGGGCGGCTGGTGGCGGTGGACGCCGGCCCCTACTTCAACTGGCTTTACTACCCCGGCGATGTCCTTTACATGAGGCCGGTACCCTGGGACCTGCCGGTCGAGGAAGCGGACGTGAGCTACGACGGAGCACTTGACCAGCTCCATGAGCGTGGGGTCAGATACCTGGTAGTCGGCCATACCGAGAAAGGCCTCGATGACGAGCTCGCCCTGTTCGGCATCGACGAGGCCGGGCGCAGGCGCCTTGTCGAGAAGGCCCGCTGGGAGAACAAATACGACTACCCCGAGCCGCACGAACTGGTGACGGCGGTGTTCGAGATACTGCCGCGGGACTGAAACGGGGGCCCATGGAAGACACGAACGAGCCTCAGGGAGAAATGGAAGAGCGGCCCGAAAGCGCCGCAAGCGAGGAGAAGCCGGCAAGGGAGTTCGACCGTGCGCTGATCCTGGTCATGCTCATCATAGCCGCCTACACCGCGCTGTTCACCACGCTGTGCCTGCTCCGGTACGCGAACTTCAGGGCTTCGAACCTCGACACCGCCATATTCAACCAGGCGATATGGCTCATGTCGCGGTTCAAAGAGCCGTTCAGCACCATAAGAGGCACTAACCTCTTCGGCGATCACTTCGCCCCCATACTGGTCCTGCTGGTGCCCATCTACTGGATAAGGGGAAGCGTGCCCGGCCTGCTGACGCTGCAGACGGTGGTGCTGGCGCTGGGAGCCCTGCCCCTTTACCTGCTTGCCCGCGACAAGATTAAGAGCAGGCCGGTGGCGGTGGCGGTGGCGGTCGCTTACCTGGCCTACCCCGCGCTCCAGCACCTGAACCTCTTCGACTTCCACCCCGAGGCGCTGGGGGTGACACTGCTCCTGTTCGCCATGCTGGCCATAGACAGGCGGAAGTTCGCATGGTTCTACGCCTGCGCTGCGGGAGCGGCCTTCTGCAAGGAGGACATGGTCCTCGCCGTGCTGGTCCTGGGGCTGATAGTCTACTTCCTCTACGACAGGCGCGCCGGAAAGATAGTCTCGATCGCTTCCTTCTTCTACTTCCTGGCCGCGGTGCTGGTGCTGATACCCGCCTTCGCTCCGGAGGGATACCAGTACTCGGGCAGGCTGGGACAGTTCGGTAAGACCCCCTTCGAGGCGCTAAAGAACATGGTCCTTCGACCAGTCCGTACTTTCAGCATCCTCGCCACCAGGGAGAACCTTCGCTACGTCTTCGACCTCCTGCTCCCGGTGGCGTTCCTGTGCGTCTTTGCCCCCGCTTACCTGCTACCGGCCCTGCCGGCGTTCCTCATCAACATCATCAGCGACTTCCAGCCTCAGCACACCATAGGATTCCAGTACACGGCGGGGATCATCCCCTTCGTGTTCATAGGCGTCGTCTTCGGGCTCCGCCGTATCCGCACCTGGGCTGAGGGCGGTTTCCGCGCGAGGCGCGTGGTAGGCTGCTTAGCCGTGGTGCTGGTGCTGTGCGCGCTCGGGGCGAGCGTCTACTACGGCCCCAGCCCGCTATCGGACGGCTGGAGGACCAGCGCCTACAGCTCGGACGCTCACGTCGATGCCATAAGGGAGGGCATCTCGCTCATCCCCGAGGACGCGTCAGTATCTGCGCAGGTGTTCCTGCTGGCCCACCTCTCTGAGCGCGAGGAGCTCTACATGTTCCCCGAACCGTTCGTGGACCTCGCGGATCCCGGGTACGTCGAGTCGCTGGGGGACGGGGCCAAGATCGTCTTCCCCCAGACGCACGAGGCCGGGGATGAAGGCAAGGACGGCCCCGGTCCGAAAGCGCCTGAGTACGTGGCGCTGGACAGGTCCACCGCGGCGTTCCCCCTGCCCGAGGACAGGAAGCAGTACTCCAGGATGCTGCGGAGGCTCAGCTCGAAGACTGGGTACGAGACCGTGTACGATTCGAGAGGGGTGCTGATACTCAAAAAGTGAGCGGCACCGTAAGGTCGGCGGGGCGGCCACCCGGTCCCGCCGCGGAGAGCTACCGGCTGTCAAAGGAGATATCCCGACATTGAGCGAGCGATGGGACCGCAGGGACTGGCTCATACTGCTGGGGCTTGCCGCCTTCGCCGTGCTGGTGTTCTCGCGTGTCCTCCTCACCCGCGACTGGTCGTTCGGGGTGGAGCTCGACTTCCTGCGCCAGTTCTACCCCGCCCGGTTCTTCGAGGCCGGGTCGCTCGCCCAGGGCACTTTCCCGCTGTGGAGCCCGTACATACTCTCCGGTCACCCGTTCTTCGCTTCGTTCCAGACGGCGCTGCTCTATCCGCTGAACCTGCTCATGGTCGGGATATACGGGGCCGCGGGAGCGGAGTTCCCCCTGAGAGCCCAGAACGCGTTCGTGGTTTTCCACTTCTTCCTGGCGGGTGCGTTCACCTACCTGCTCGCCAGGGACCTGAAAGTCGGCAGGACCGGGGCGACCGTGGCGGCCCTCACCTTCATGTTCTCCGGCTTCATGGCGGCCCACGCCGGCCACATGAACCAGCACAGCGCGGCGGCGTGGATACCGCTGGTGTTCCTGCTCTTCAACAGGGCGCTCAAGCGGAAGCGTTTCTCTTACGCCGTTGCCTCGGGGGTGGCGCTCGGCGTGGCACTGCTGGCCGGGCACCTCCAGTCGGTCTTCTACTTCTGTGTGGTACTGCTGGGGTACGTCCTGTTCACCGCCTACCGCCGCCGCGGGGACCCC
>JAGUWJ010000210.1 GCA_020062425.1 Actinomycetota bacterium | reverse complement strand
ACCACGACGTGCTCTGGTCGGCGCACCGGGACGAACGGTAAGGAAGCACGCGGGATGGCAGTGATGCAGCGAGACGTTTCATCGGAGGACCGGCATGGCGGATGAGCAGGTCGAATCGAGGCTCATGACGTACGGGCACACAGCCTGCGCCGGATGCGGTGAGGCGCTCGCCGCCCGCACCGTCGCCGACGCCGCGGGGCCGGACGTGATCATGACCAACGCCACGGGGTGCCTCGAGGTGTTCACCACCAGGTTTCCTCGTTCCGCCTGGCAGGTCCCCTGGATACATTCACTTTTTGAGAACGCGGCGAGCGTGGCTTCCGGCATAGAGGTGGCCCTCAAGGCCCTGGGCAGGGAGGGCGAGGCGCGCGTCATAGCGCAGGCGGGAGACGGCGGCACCGCGGACATCGGCATGGGCGCGCTCTCGGGAATGCTCGAGCGCGGCCACGACATACTCTACGTCTGTTACGACACCGAGGTCTACTCCAACACCGGTTACCAGCGCTCCGGACTCACGCCTTACACCGCCCTCACCACGACCAGCCCTACCGGGAAGATGTCGTGGGGCAACGCCACCAGGAAGAAGGACCTCCCCGCTATCGTGGCCGCACACGGAGCGGCGTACGTAGCTACGTCTTCCGCCGGTTATCCCACTGACATCGCGCGGAAAGTGAAGCGTGCGCTCGAGCTCAGCGGTCCCAGGTACCTGCAGATACACTGCCCTTGCGTATCGGGCTGGGGCATCGAGAGCCAGATGTCCATCCGCCTTGCCAGGGCGGCTGTCCTGAGCGGCCTCTACCCTCTGTTCGAGATGCAGGACGGGGTGGTGACACGGGTGCGGAAGATAAAGAAAGATGAGTTACTTACCGTCGATGAATACCTGCGTCCCCAGAAGAGGTTCGCCCACCTGTTCAAATACACGGGAGGCACAGAGCATATAAAGGTGGTCCAGCAACTGGCGGACGCAAACATAGAGAGGTACGGGCTCTTGGATTAGAAGGCCGCCTCCTTGCACTTTTCATGGTGAAGCCTTCTTGCTATCCTATGCGTACATTCGAACGGAGCTTTAAGGAGGTTGTCTTAATGCCAAGTCCTGAAGAGCAAGAGATCCTCGAGAAAGAGTTGTCGGCTCTCGACGAAGAGACCGCGAAGCTCGCGGATAAGTTCCAGCAGCTCGCGGGAATGAGTTGCGATTTTGGAGAGTGCGTTTTCGACCCCGGAATGGACAACGTCGAAGCGAAGATCGCGGAGGTCCAGCGCCGCAAGAAGGTGCTCGAGGGAATGATAGAGCACCTGGAGAGCTGCGAGAGGTAGCAGGCGCCGCCGGCACTGAATCGCGTCTTCTTCACGGGGGATGAGCGCTGTTAATGCAGGACCCCGGCCGTTTAGCTACGATAGTCCCGTCTCCGTTTTCCGGTACCGTCTGGAGGCCGGGGGCAAATTGCGCGGCGCGACCAAGGATGCGATGCTGGCCTACATGCATCACGACGACACCGAGAACTATTTCTTCTACACTGACTTAAGAGCATTTGGCAGGGGTTTTGACGAATATATAAAAAGAGGAGAGAAGGAGTACGGTATCACTAACATAAGGTCGCGACCGGGAGAGATAACGGAAGATCCTGATACCAAGAACCTCTACGTTTGGTATCATGACACTGAGGGTGGCGGCGTCAAGAAGATGGAAGTCGACATGGTTGTCCTTTCGACGGCCTTCATCCCACCGAAAGGGGTACGCGACCTCGCCGGTACCCTCGGCGTGGAAATGGATGAGTATGGATCCTTCAAGTCGGGTGATGACCTCCTCGCCCCGATGGACACCAATGTCCCGGGGCTTTACATAGCCGGTGCCTGCTCAAGACCCATGGACGTCACCGATGCTGTGACCCAGGGAGGCGGTGCGGCAGATCGCGCCGTGCGGGCGGTAAGGGAATTCGCCGGGAAGACCACGGCAAACGCCGGGTCCGGGAAATAGGAGGTAGGAGATGGCAGCAGCGAAGAAGGCAGCGAAGAAGCCGGCCAGGAAGAAGGCTCCAGCGAAGAAGAAGGCTGCCCCGAGGAAGAAGGCTCCAGCGAAGAAGAAGGCAGCCGCCAAGCGGAAGGCTCCAGCCAAGAAGAAGGCAGCCGCCAAGAGGAAGGCTGCGAAGAAGCCGGCGAAGAAGAAGGCTGCCCCGAGGAAGAAGGCTCCGGCCAAGAAGAAGGCAGCCGCCAAGAGGAAGGCTCCGGCCAAGAGGAAGGCGGCTCCCAAGAGGAAGTAGCTTCAGCAGCATCGAAGGGAACGGCCTTGGTTGAGAGGAAAGCGGCCGCTGACAAGGCGGCCGCCAGGTCATCGTCCCCTGAAACAGATATGAACGAATGGGACAAAGCTACAGCCAAGGCCAGGGACCTTGTGCGCATGAGCGTGATGAGGGCAGCCCCGCTGGAACCGTTCGAGGAGATAACCATCGGCATACACCCCGCGTCCCTGGTGATCTGAGCGAGCATCGCGGTTGATGTCGGGTTGTCACATCGGTGACTGCCCTTACATGAGCGCAAACCTCATGACCGAGGCTCGAAATTTCGCCCTGAAGGACTACCTTGCGGCCCTGGGTATCGACCCCGAGCGACTTCAGCTCTCATAGATATCTGCCGCCGAGGGTGAGAAGTGGGCGGAGGCCGTCAAGAACATCGTGGACATCGCGAAGAGGCTCGGGCTCTTGGACAAGACTCCGATGCGCCACAAGGAATCGGAGCGCTCACCGGTCTGACACCCGGCGGGCCACCTCGCTGACGACCCTGATAGTGGCCGTTCTCCATTGTGCGTGCACCCCTGATGGGATTTTGATTCCTTCCGCATATTCGCTATACTAAGGATTCCGTAAGCCCGGTCGCAGCCGGGTTTGTTCTACAAGTGGTGGTGTATTTGCCGTGACAATCGCCGTACAGAAGTTCGGCGGCTCTTCGGTCGCCGACGTCGAGAAGATAAAGAACGTCGCGCGTAGGGTGGTTGAGAGCAAGAAGCGCATAGACCACGTGGTCGTGGTTGTCAGCGCCCTGGGTGATACCACCGACGAGCTGCTGGGTCTGGCCGGTCAGATCTCCCTCTCCCCGCCCGAGCGGGAGATGGACATGCTGCTTTCCACAGGGGAGCAGGTGTCCATGGCTCTTCTGGCCATGGCATTGAACGAGCTGGGACAAGAGGCCATCAGCATGACCGGCCAGCAGGTGGAGATAATCACCGACACCGGTCACACCAAGGCCAAGATAAGGCACGTTGGGGCCGAAAGGGTCGTCCAGGAGCTTCGAAAGGGCAGGGTTGTTGTGGTCGCCGGCTTCCAGGGGGTAACCAGCGAAGGGGAGATAACCACTATGGGACGGGGTGGCTCCGACACTACCGCGGTGGCCCTCGCAGCGTCACTTCACGCCGATTACTGCGAGATCTATACCGACGTTGATGGTGTGTTCACCGCCGACCCGCGCGTCGTACCGACAGCACACAAGATAGAGCAGATAAGCTACATGGAGATGCTGGAGATGGCCGCCACGGGCGCCAGGGTCCTGCAGTCCCGATCCGTCGAGTACGCCCGCAACTACCAGGTCCCCCTGCATGTGAGGTCGAGCTTCCATCCCGGTGAGGGAACCTGGGTCAAGAGCGAGGATGATATCATGGAGAAAGCCATTGTAAGCGCCGTCACGCATGATTTCGGAGAAGCAAAAGTTACCGTTGTCGGCGTACCGGACAAACCCGGCGTGGCCGCGCGCCTCTTCGGGGCCCTCGCCGACGCGAACATCAACGTGGACATGATCATCCAGAACGTCAGCGAGAACGCTCGCACAGATATCTCCTTCACGGCGAGCAAGGACGAGCTGGAGAAGGTCAAGAAGGTCATCGGCGAACTGGTGGAGGACCTTGGCGCCGAGGGCAGCAAACTCGACGACAATATCGCCAAGATAAGCCTGGTCGGGGCCGGCATGCGGACGCACCCGGGCATCGCCGCGGGGATGTTCAAGACCCTTGCCGACAACGACATCAACATCGAGATGATAAGCACCTCTCCTATCAAGATCTCTTGCGTGGTAGGGAGGGAAGATGGCGAGAAGGCGGTGAAGGTTCTCCACGAGCACTTCTCTCTTTGAAGGGTCTCGCCCGGATTCGGTAACGCCGCGTGGTCCGCGGGCGTTTTACCTGACAAGGGGCTGAGGGCTCAGCAGACGAAAGACCTCGGGAGCTGATCATGAAAGAGCCGCGAGTGGCCGTTGTCGGCGCCACCGGCATGGTCGGGCAGGAGATGAGATTCATACTCGAGCAGAGGGAGTTCCCCGCTGCCTCGCTGCTTCTGCTCGCCTCCGAACGCTCGCGGGGGAGGTCATTCGAGTTCAGGGGTGAACAGCTCCCGGTGCAGGTCCTCGACAGGAGCTCGTTCGAGGGCGTTGATCTGGCGCTGTTTTCCGCAGGGGCTTCGATCTCCCGCGAGTTCGCGCCCGCGGCGGTCGAGTCCGGTGCGGTGGTGGTGGACAACTCCAGCGCCTTCAGGATGGAGCCGGACGTGCCGCTGGTAGTCCCCGAGGTCAACCCGGACGATGCCTTCAAGAACAGCGGGATAATAGCCAACCCCAACTGCTCGACCATCCAGATGGTGGTGGTCCTGCACCCGCTTCACCTTGAGTTCTCGATACGCAGGGTGGTCACCACGACCTTCCAGTCCGTGTCCGGGACCGGGAAGGAAGCCGTGGAGGAACTCAAGCAGCAGATAAGCGCCCTTCAGAAGGGAGAGCCGGTCTCGGCGGAGGTATATCCGCACCAGATAGCATACAACTGCCTCCCTCACATAGACGTCTTCCTCGAGAACGGGTACACCAGGGAAGAGATGAAGATGGTCAACGAGACCAGGAAGATAATGGGCGAGCCCGACCTGGCCGTAACAGCCACCACCGTACGGGTGCCGGTCGTGGTTGGACACAGCGAGTCCGTGAACGTCCAGTTCGACAGGCCTGTGGAGCCGGGGGAAGCCCGTGAAGTCCTGGAGAAAGCGCCCGGGGTCGAGGTCATAGACGATCCCGGCGCGGACCGCTACCCACTGGCCGTCGACTGCGAGGGAAAGGACCCCTCCTATGTCGGCAGGATACGCAAGGACTTCTCTGCAGAGAACTCGCTGAACCTCTGGGTGGTCTGCGATAACCTCAGAAAGGGAGCGGCGCTCAACGCCATCCAGATAGCGGAGCTGCTGCTCGAATGAGGGCGTGGGAGACCGGACCGCGCACCCGTGCTATGGAGAGGCACCTCCGAGATGCATGACACCTTACCACCCCAAGCGCCGCTGGATAACGCATGCGCCTACCACCCCGGAAAGCAGGCCGTTGCCAGGTGTGTCTCCTGCGGCCTCCTCGTCTGCTCTGACTGCCGGGCGATCAGGTGGAACAGAAACTACTGCCCGTCTTGCGCAGGCGAGTATTCAGGCTGGTACGCCCAGCCCGGGAGTCCCCCCCCGTACGCCCCCCCGCCGGTGACGAGAGCAAGGAAGGTGAGGGAGGTGGTCTTCCCCGGCGCGCCGTGGGGGGTCGGCGAGGCCATGATAATCTTCGCAATAGCCTTTACGGTGGCGTCCGTGGCGAGCCTGTTCCTGTACGGGTTCCTCAGGACCGTCACCTCTACCACCAACGCTGTCTTCCTTCTGCTCTTCTTTTCGAGCGTGCTGCTCTACACACTTCTGCTGGCCGGCACCTTCTTCTCGGTCAGAGTTCGCCACGGGAGCACCGCCACCGCACTCGGTTTGAAACTCGAGGGGCTCGGCAAGGGGCTCGGGCTCGGGCTGGTGATCGGGGTCCCCCTCTTCCTGGGGGCCATGGGGCTCGCTTACGTCTCCCAGCAGCTCCTGAGAGACACCAGCAGCCCGGACATGGTGTCGAGGTCCATCGACGAGGTCTCCTCCGGGGGCGTCAGCGCCGTCTTCGTGTTCATCCTCTTCTTGACGCTGGTGATCCTAGCCCCCGTGTGCGAGGAGATCTTCTTCCGGGGCTACCTGTACCCGGCCCTCCGGAATCGCATGGACAGGCAACCCGCGATGATAATCAACGGCCTGCTGTTCGCGGCCGTTCATTTCGAGCTCATAGGGTTCCTGCCCCGCCTGCTGCTCGGCTACGGGCTCTGTTACATATACGAGCGCCAGCACAATCTGTCCGGACCTATCACCGGCCACGCCCTGTACAACGGGACCATCCTTCTGCTTTCCGGTCTCCTGGGCGCGCTCTGAAGAGCCGCTCAGGGACGCTCACGACTTAGAGGCCCGAGTGCCCGGTGTGCCTAATTATTACCTGGACGGCTGTGAAGACACTGACTGGGAGGAAGTTTGATCTCTCGCAGGATAGCAACGTTCGCGATAAAGCTGACGGTGGTGGTGGCCTTGCTTGCCCTCGTCTCGGGGGGATGTGGGAGCGGTCCCACCGAGGTCACGGTAAAGCGCATCGGCCCCCTTTCCATCGAGGAGACCGTCATGGTGGCCGGGAGTCTTCAGGCCGGGAGCCCGGTCATGGTGATACCCCAGGTCTACGGCCCGGTGGCACAGGTCTTCGCGGACTATGGACAGGAGGTCGTCGCCGGGCAGGTACTGGTACAACTCGACACGTCCAGTCTCGAGCAGGCGCTCCTCTCCGCCCAGGCGGGCCTCGAGTCCACCCAGGCGATGGCGAGCCTTTTCAACAGCCTCTCCTCGAGCGCGTCCGGCATCGTAGCAGCCGCCGGTTCAGCCCTCGCCAGCCTGGACGCAGGGGTCGCCGGTCTCCTCGACCTCGAGCGACTGATAATCCCTTCGCTCCCGGAGGAACAGCGTCTGGCGGCACTGCAGGCCATTGACGCCACCCGGCGTGAGTTACAGGCGCAGTCGGGCAACAGAGCACCGCTTCCGAGCGGCGGCGGGGGGTACAGCACGGCGGCACAGGAAGCGGCTTCGATGAAGGCCATCGAGAACGCCCAGCGGAACCTCCAGGGCGCCACCATCGTCGCACCGACCTCCGGAACGCTGGTGGCGGTACAGGAGGGCGGCATGTCGCTCTCCAGCATGCTGAGCACCCTGATGAGCAGCTTCAGCGGCATGATACCGTCCGGGCTGAACCTCTCCGCGCTGTCCGGCCTTTCCGGGGGGCTCAGCGGTTTCGGGCTGCCGACATCAGGCCCACTGGTGCCCGGGACGTACGTGATGCCCGGCACCCCCATATACCAGATAGTGGACTTGCGGAACATGTCCATGGTGGCCAAAGTGGACGAGTCGGACATCGCCAAGGTGATGCCGCAGCAGAAGGCCGCCGTCAGTCTGGAAGCCTACCCGGACAAGGAGTTCCAGGGGTGGGTTTCCGGAGTTGCCGACGTGGCGACCACGAACGAGGCGGGTGCCCCGGCTTTCGACGTCAATGTCGCCATGGATTACTCGGACACCAGGCTCAAGATAGGAATGACCGGCACCGCGGATCTCACCGTCGCCGCAAAGAAGGCGGCGGTTGTTGTGCCGGTAGAAGCGCTGGTCAGGAAAAAAGGCAAGGAATACGTGTTCAGGGTGGTCGAGGGCAAGGCACGCCTCACCCCGGTGACGACCGGACTGACCACCGAGGACAGAGCAGAGATCACCAAGGGTGTGAAGTTCGGCGATCGCGTGGTCGTCCAGGGCGTTGATAAGCTGAAAGACGGGACCGGGGTCAGGGACTGAGGGCCCCTCGCTTACGATAGATGCCTCGCCGGTCCGTGGCGGCCCGAGCATAATCCTGTATCCTTGATCCTGGTTCCAAGGCCGGCGGCGGAAAGGGATTTCCTCTCTCGGAGGCGGAATGGAAGACTTCATCCGGGCAACCGGTCTGGTCAAGAACTACACCTTGGGCTCCCATGTCATCGAAGCTCTCCGTGGGGTCTCACTCGCCGTCAGGAAGGGTGAGTTCCTTGTCCTGATGGGTCCTTCCGGCTCTGGAAAGTCTACCCTCCTCCACATAATGGGCTGCCTCGACCATCCCACTTCGGGGACCCTCACCATCCAGGGCAAAGACGTCATCGGCCTCAACGATAACAGCCGGGCGGTGCTGAGGAACAGGGACATAGGCTTTGTCTTCCAGCAGTTCAACCTCCTTCCCCGGACGACCGCATTGAGCAACGTGGAGCTGCCCCTCCTCTACGCGGGGGTCGGCTCTGGTGAGCGCAAGCGCCGGGCCAGGGAGGCGCTGGACAGGGTGGGGCTCTCACACAGGATAAGCCATTACCCCAGCCAGCTCTCCGGGGGCGAGCAGCAGAGGGTTGCTATAGCGAGAGCTCTGGTGAACGATCCCGGCATCATACTGGCCGACGAGCCTACCGGCAACCTGGACACAAGGTCGGGAATGGAAATACTGAACGAGCTCGACGAGCTGAACGCGCAGGGCATGACCCTGGTGATGGTAACACACGAGAGAGAGGTCGCGGACCACGGCGACCGCATACTGGAGATGCGCGACGGCCTCGTGACGGCGAACGGCTCCACGTCGGGCGACCGTAGATCGGGTTTCGTCGAGGAGCCGCCGGGCCGGGGAGATGGTTGAGCGTTGAAACTCCTTGAGAGCGTCAGGGCCGCCATAATCGCCCTGGTGGCGAACAAGCTGAGGTCTTCCCTGACTATGCTCGGTGTGATCATCGGGGTGGGCTCGATAATACTTCTCATCGCGCTCGGCTCCGGCGCGAGGGCGGAGATAACCAGGGGGATACAGGGGCTCGGCTCGGACCTGATACTGGTGGTCCCCTTCAAGTTGGAGCTTGGCAACTTCAACATCATGGAGCAGGGCTCTCCGATGCTGGCGCTGAACAAGTTCACTCCCAAGACAGTGGAGGAGATAGGCAGAGCACTGGGAGACCGCTCGCGCGTCAGCTCCGAGTACCAGAGGTCCCTTTATATCTCGTACGGGAAGACCCGGTACTTCGGGATCGTCATCGGAGCCGGATACAACGAGTTCGACGTGAGGTCCGTGGAGCTCGGCCGGGGGAGGTTCTTCAGCAAGTCCGAGGAGGATGCCGGGCGCAACGTCATCGTGATAGGCCAGACCGTAGCCGAGGCGCTTTTCCCCGAGGAGGACCCCCTTGGAAAGTCCATAAACATCAAGGGCAGGAAGTTCCGAGTGGTGGGAGTCCAGGAAGCGAAAGGTAGGACGCTGACGTTCGACGAGGACGCGCTCAGCTGGATACCTTCCACCACGGCCATCAAGCTCTTCGGGACTCCGAACCCCACCGTGATCATCGCAAAGGCAACTTCGACCGCCGCAGTGGAAGAGGAGGCCCGTGTGGTAAGGGACCTGCTCGGGGAAAAGCTCGCCACCGACGAGTTCTCCGTGATCACTCAGAGTGACGTCCTCGGCTTTGCCCAGGACATGACCAGAATCCTGACTTACCTGCTGGGAGGCGTGGCGGGGATCTCTCTCCTGGTGGGAGGCATCGGCATCATGAACATCATGCTCGTCTCGGTGGTAGAGAGGACAAGGGAGGTCGGTATCCGCAAAGCGGTGGGCGCAAAAACCCGCGACGTGTTGCTTCAGTTCCTGGTCGAGGCTGTCATCCTGAGCTTGGTGGGGGGAGCCATCGGGGTCCTGCTGGCCGTTCTGGGGGCTCTGCTGTACGAGTCCCTCCTCCACCTGCAGGCACAGGTGACCGTATGGACCATCATGCTCGCCTTCTTCTTCTCAATGCTGGTAGGGGTCTTCTTCGGAGTGTACCCGGCGCGCAAGGCCTCGCAGCTGGACCCGATCGAATCACTTCGATACGAATAGAGGCGGGCAGGGCAAGCGGTGTCCTTTCTCTCGATGTCCTCGTTTGGGGGCGCAAGTGCTAGTTTCCCTGCCGCAAACTGCGGATTACGAGAGAAAGAACCCCCCCTACCCCATCCAAATCGGGCGGAGCAAACAGATGCGCGCGGGTACACTCGCTCATTCAGTGCATAGAAAATACAGGAAGCGCGCCGGGTGCACGCTCATCAGGGGTCTATAAGGGGGTGCGGTGTTCGAGCGCCCTGCCGAGTGTTACCTCGTCAGCGTACTCGAGATCGCCTCCGACGGGGAGTCCGCTGGCGATGCGGGTCACTGTGATCCCGAGAGGTCTCACCATGCGTGACAGGTACATGGCAGTGGCCTCACCCTCCGCGTTGGGATTAGTGGCTATCACCAGCTCGCCGACCTGCCCCTGGCGAAGGCGACCCATGAGCTCGGCAAAGCGCAGTTCCTCCGGTCCGACACCGTCGATCGGCGAGATTGCGCCTCCCAGCACGTGGTATATCCCCCGGTAAGAGCCGCTTCTCTCAATCGCAATGACGTCCCTGGGTTCCTCGACCACACACAGCACTGTCCTGTCCCTGCGGGTATCTTCGCAGATGTCGCAGGTGTCCTGCTCGGTGATGTTGAAGCACACTGAGCAGTACCGCACGTTCTCCTTGGCCGAGACTATTGCTGCGGCCAGGCGGTCCGTCTCCTCGGAAGGCACCGACAGAAGGTGGAGAGCTATTCTCTGCGCGGACTTGGGCCCGATGCCGGGCAGCCCGCAGAGGTTCTCTATGAGGTTCTCCACCGACTCCGTGTAACGGGTCATAACTCGTTCCGCCCGGTCATAGTCCCAGGCCCGGCGGCAGCCCAAGGCCGCCAGCCAGGGAGCCCATCCTCTCCGCAGCCAGTTTGTTCGACTGCTCCAGGGCTCCGTTGACGGCGACCATGATGAGGTCCTCTAGCATGCTCACGTCCTCCGGATCGATCACCTGGGGATCGATGGTCACCGACTTGATATTCTGGTGGCCGTCGGCTACGACTTGGACCATCCCGCCGCCCGCGCTGTACTCGACGCTCTCCTCCGCGAGCGCTTCCTGGGCTTCGGCCATCTGCTTCTGTACCTGCTGAAGTTGCCTCATCATGTCCTGGGGGCCGCCTTTCTGCCCCTTCTGGGCCTTCGGGTAATACTTCCCCTTGGACATATCAATCCTTCCCTTCCTTGTCGGTATCGATTATCTCTCCGTCAAACCTCTCGCTGATAAGCCTGGCAATTTCTCTGGAGCTCGACTTCTTTTGTGCCTTACCGGGATCCTCCGCTTCGGGGGAATCTTCGGGCCCCTTGCCGGGCACGTCCTGTGCGCCCGCTTCACCGACCGACGGCCCCGCCTTCTTCGCGCCGTAAGCGGGCGTCTTCTTCGCGGCGCCATCCGGCATCTCGCGCGAAGTCGCGGTCGTGAGCTCGACCTTGACCGGCTGTTCCATGAACCTCTGCCAGGTCTCCTCGATGAGCTCGACATCATCCCTGGACGCGGCCAGCATCTCCATCTGGAAACGGGCGTCCTCAGGGAAGACGAGCACCAGGTGATCAGCCCCAGCACCCCGCACTCTCACCTTGGTCAAGAGTGCGTAGAGTTTCATGTTGCCTGCTTTCTTGAGGTCTGCCAGAACGGCCATCCACGCGCGGCGCACCTTCTCCCTGTCCTTTGGGCCCGCTCCGCCTTCTTGCGGGGCGGGGTGAGGTTCCTCGGCCGGCTTGCCGGTCGGCCCCGGGATGGCTTTCTCGCCCCCGGCCGGCGCGGATTTCTTCGGTTTCCTCGCCGGCTCACGCCCGGCATCGCTTTTCTTGTGTGGGGCCTTCTTCGCAGGTCGCTCCGGATTTTCGGCCAGGCCGGCGGATGTTTCACCGGCAATCACGCCTGAAGCAGTTCCCGCCCCTGACAGGGAATCGACCTTCCGCTCCAGCTCCTCTATCCTGAAAACAAGGCCTTCCAGCGACACGTCCGCGTCGAGGCTGGTGTTCTTCACCACCGCGCACTCGAGCTCCAGCCTGGGATATTCGCTCCATCGCATATCGCGGTGAGCGGCACCGAAGCTCTCGATCAGCTTGATGACCTCGTGTCTGGAGAGAGCGTTGGTCTGTTCACTTAGCCTCTCGAAATGATCCGACGTGGCCTCGACTATCTCACGCGGGTTGGCGGCGTTCTGGATGAGGAACATGTTCCTCAAGTGCGTGATCAGCGATTCGACGAACCTCCTGGGGTCTTTGCCTCCGTCCACCAGGCGCCCGATGAGCGATAGCGCGCCGGGGGTATCCCTCTCGGCAAGCATATCAACAATGAGGAACACCAGCTCCGTCTCCACCTCGCCCAGCAGTTCCGCCAGGCGGGCCCTGGTGACCCTCTCGCCTTCGAGACTCGAGATCTGGTCCATCACTCCAATGGCGTCCCTGACCGAGCCGCGGGTGTATTCCGCTATCATCTCGATGGCTTCGGTTTCGACGTCGATACCCTCGTGCGAAGCTATGTGCTCCAGCAGCCTGGCCACGTCTTGAGGCTGCACCAGGCTGAAATCGAACCTCTGACAACGAGATATTATGGTCGGCAGCAGCTTATGGGATTCGGTGGTGGCCAGCACGAACACCACGTGCCCCGGGGGTTCTTCGAGCGTTTTCAACAGGGCGCTGGATGCCTCGGGCGTGAGCTGGTGGACCTCGTCGACTATATAGACCTTCGTACGAAGGGAAGTGGGGGTGTACGGTATCTTCTCCAGGAGATCGCGTATCTCGTCGATCTTCCTGTTGCTCGCCGCGTCGATCTCTATGACGTCCAGCGCAGTGCCTTCAGATATGGAGACGCAGGCCTCACACTTGTTGCAGGGGACTGCCGTAGGCCCCTCTACGCAGTTAATGGCTTTTGCCAGTATCCTGGCCGTGCTGGTCTTTCCCGTCCCGCGCGGGCCGGCGAAGAGGTACGCGTGGACCAGCCTTCCAGAAGACAGGGCGTTGCCCAGCGTAGACGTGACGTGGCGCTGGCCCACGACCTCTTCGAATGTCTGCGGCCGCCACTTGCGGTAGAGTGAGATATGACCCATTGCGCTCCCGGGGAAGGTGTCCTCGAACACGCTTACGATAAAGTGACTGTGCACCCACCATCGATCCCAGGGGTCGGGTTCCACCCCGGCAGCCAGCTCCAACCAGGTTGTTCCACGGCACACGGGAGGATTTGCTTACCGCTGCTTCCTCCCGGACCTGACGGGGTTCACAAGTTCCCGTTGCGTGGGACCCAGCCTTCAACACCGCTTACAGAGGCGGCGACACCGGCCCTCTTGAAACCTCCGGTGGGGGTTCGGTCCCGCTGTAGCGGATTGCGGGTTACAGGGCACCGCTAGCTCCCCACCTAGCACAGTCGAACCATAGTATACGACAAAGGTCCCCCGACGCGCTAAGAGCCCGGGATGCGTTCGTGTAAAGACCCAGTAGGCGGCTATCCTGACGTGAATCCATCATACCGCCTCCGATAGATGGCTGATTCCCTTCAGAACCCTGACCCAGAGCTT
>JAGUWJ010000082.1 GCA_020062425.1 Actinomycetota bacterium | reverse complement strand
GCCGAGCCGTCCGCCGACGTCGCGGGCGCGGTGGCGGGGGACCTCTGCCCACGCTGCGAGGGCGGCCTGATGATGGCGAGGGGCATAGAGATAGGGCACATCTTCAAGCTCGGTACGAAGTACACCGAGGTGCTCGACGTGCAGTTCGCCGACAGGGACGGCTCGCTCAAGCCCGTCATCATGGGCACCTACGGGATCGGCACCTCGCGCATGCTTCAGACCGTAGTGGAGCAGCACCACGACGAAGCCGGCATAACCTGGCCCAGGGCGGTGGCTCCGCTCCCGGTCGAGCTCATCGTTCTATCACCGGAGGACCCCGGGCAGACCGACGCCGCCGCGCGCCTGGAAGGTGAACTGGAGCGCGCAGGGTTGGAGGCTCTGGTTGACGACAGGGAAGCGAGCCCTGGTGTAAAATTCAACGACGCCGACCTGGTGGGCCTGCCCGTCCAGGTCGTCATGGGTAAGAAACTCGCGGACGGAAACGTCGACCTCAAGCTCCGAGCGAGCGGCGAGAGGAGGGAGGTCTCCCTTGACGCCGCGGCCGGCAGAGTCGCCGAAGCGCTCGAGGAGGCGCTTTAGCCTCAAGACGAGCGACGTCCCGCGGGGATGGGTAGAGGTCGCGACCGCCTCCAACCAGATGGCGGCGGGGATGCTGGAGTCCGCGGTAAGGGCTCAAGGCATCCCGGTTATGCTCCGCAGGCCGCCGCTGTCGGTCTTCCTGGGCTCGGGCGGCCAGCACGGGGTCATTGTCCCCGAGGAGCACGCCGGGGAGGCGCGCGAGATACTGAAAGAGATCTGGGACCAGGCCTGAAGGAGCCGGAGGAGGGCTGATGGAAGACGAGACCGCCGGGAGCGGCAGCGACGAAGGCGCCGTGAAGGACGAGAGCGCGGAGCCGTCGCGGGGCCAGAAGATGGAAGAGGGGCTTCGCTGGTTCTCGGAGTTCATCTTCCGCCCGTTCCTGTGGTTCTTCAGCCGGCTCGGCCTCTCGCCCAACCTCATCACCATCACAGGTATGGCGGTTGCCATCGCGGCCGGTTACTGCCTCGCAGTATCACGCATCCCGCTGGCGGCCACGCTCTTCATCCTGTCGGGCATACTGGACATAGTGGACGGCTACGTGGCGAAGAAGCTCGACCGCGTGACCGTGTTCGGCGCCTTCCTGGACTCGGTATCGGACCGGATAAGCGACGCGGCCATCTTCATCGGCCTGCTTGTCTACTACCTCGACAAAGGTGAGGGAATATACGTCGGGCTTTCCCTCGTGATACTGGTGGCGAGCTTCCTCATCAGCTATACGCGGGCCCGTGCCGAGGCGCTGGACGTACACTGCAAGGCCGGCCTCATGGCAAGGGCCCCCCGCTTTCTACTGCTGGCGGTAGGCCTGGTCTTCAACGCGCTCTCCCCCTGGGTGCTGAGAAGCGTCCTGTGGATAATGGCGGTGCTACTGCTCGAGACCCTCATCGAGCGCCTAATCGAGGTGTGGAGGGCGCTCGAGCGATGAACCCCGCATACCTGCTGTTCCTTCTTGCCGACAAGCTGATCGGCTGGCTGCCCATCAGGTTCACGAGGGCGCTCGCGCACACGGGGGGCGTCCTTTATTACTACTGTTTTCCACGTAAACGGCGCCAGATAACGCGCAATATGAGGCGCGCGCTGGGGCCGGACGCGAGCGAGCGGCGGGTTCGGGGCACCGCCAGGCGTGCCTGCCGCTATTACGCGGACTACTGGGTGGATATCTTCTGGCTGCCGACCCGTAAGCGGGAGTGGGTGCTGGGCAGGTTCGAGAAGGTCAACTTGCAGGCCCTGGACCGCGCCATCGCCGAAGGGAAGGGCGTGCTGGTCGTGCTCCCGCACTACGGCTCGTGGGAGGCGGGCGCTGTCTTTCTCTCGAGCCTCTGCCCGTTCGCCGCGGTGGCGGAGGTGCTGAAACCGCCCGAGCTGTTCGAGCTGTTCTGCAGGCTCCGAAAGGATGTCGGCATAGACATCTTCCCATACGACCACAAGCCGGAGACCCGTGACGCTATGGTGGAGGCGCTCCAGAGGGGGACCATGCTCGCGCTGCTTTGCGACCGCGACCTCAAAGGGAACGGCGTGGAGGTGGAGTTCTTCGGAGAGAAGACGACGCTCCCGCCGGGGCCGGCGGCGCTGGCGCTCAGGAGCGGCTCCCCGATACTGTGCGTGAACGTGCGCAACCTGGCGAACGGGTGGGTGGGGCATGCGACAGAGCCTATTTACGTGGATGGGTCGCGCGATAAAGAGGAGGCCATCCGTGAGGCCATGCAGGAGGTCGCCCGGAGGCTGGAGGATTTGATCCGGGAAGACCCCGCCCAGTGGCACATGTTCATGCCCGCCTGGCCCTCCGACCGCTAAACTTTCCTTGGACTTCCCTTGGACTTCCCTTGGTGTCAGGCACCAAGGGAAGTCCAAGGGAAGTTAAATGCTTGAGACTTGCGGTTAAGGGTCCGTCCCCAACTGAAATTTTTCCAGGAGGCCGCGGTGGTTCGTGTCGATCAGTTCCGGCTCGGAGGCGCCGCACAGGCGAGCGTACTCCGCCAGCGCGTCAGGTGAGTTCAACCACTTGGCGGCGGTCCCTATGATGCGGACCTTCCCATCCGGAAGCGCGGAAGGCGGCGGCAGGCTCCGAATGACCCTCGACATGCTCACCCTTTTGCCTTCAGAACCGCGCGCGGGAGGCCTGAAAAACGAACGCGCCACGTAGAGCGGTCCTAACTCGCGGAGCACGTTCACGTGCGCGAAACCTTCGTCATCGCGAGCGGGAGGGTCGATCGCGAACGCCCCCGCCGCAGTCCCGCGCCGTACCATCTCCAGAGCAAGCGTGCCGCCGAGACCGACACCGACCGCTACGGGCTGCTGCCCGCCAGCCCTCTCGCTGAGTACCCTCGCCGCCTCGTCGAGAGTCTCCCTCATATCCATCGAGACGATGTCCCTGGGATTTGCGCCGTGTCCGTCCAGATCTACCGGCAGCACCGGGATCCCGCTTGCGGCAACCCTTGCGGCGAACCCCTCGACGTCGCGCCGGCTTCCACCGTAGTCGTGCAGCAGCAGGACCGGCGGATCCCCGTCGCCGACCGTGACGGTAACGTCCTCCGGCGTCTCGCTTCCGACTCTATCTGACACCCGTTCCCCGGTGAAAACCCGTGCGGCCGACGCCAGCGCCACCTGAGCGAGCGTCGCCGCGACGAGCCCGGCGATGAGAACGATGAGCGTCTCCACCCCCTCCACGTCGGGTGAGGCGAAGTGCCCGGGCGCGCTGAAGTACCAAGAGCAAGAGGCCGCCACCAGCACCGACCCGAGAACAAGGCTCATGCACCGGCGGTCCGGGTATCCCGTGAGCGACAACCCGTTCAGCCCGTAGAAAGCGACCAGCAGCTGCCAGGCGCCGAGGAACGCGAAGAAGAAGAGCAGGAACATCCCCCACACGTCCCCCCGGAAATGCAGGAGCCTGCTCAACTCACACCCCCTCCCCCGGACCCCCTGGACCCGCCCGCGCCCGCACTG
>JAGUWJ010000085.1 GCA_020062425.1 Actinomycetota bacterium | reverse complement strand
CTTTGCTGACTTCTGCAATCAACAAGTCTACCCAAAGGGGCGGATGACTGCTCTGCTTATCAAGAGCTGGATGTGTCCGGTAAGATGGTGACTAATTCACCTAAGTCGTTCAGAGCGCACACCTCGCCAGAGACCGCAGGGTATGGTCACATGATGAAAATACGATTTGAAACCAAGTCAGTTTCAGTGCCAAATTCGAATGATTAATGGATCGGCTCGCTAGGCCCAATGAGCGGGCAGGCAGCATAGGCCTTCCTATAAGGAGCAAATATCTCCTCGTCCCCTTTCTCCAATTCGTCAAGAAATATCTCAATCGCAGCCCTCGCATCTTTCGCGAATGTTTCGATGTCTAGGACTAACCGGCTATTTCTCTTAGATAGATGTTGTTTAGGGTCCCGTTCAATGATATAGCCCTTTTTGCTATAGGCGTGAATTAGCATGTTCCTAAGATCTCTATATGGATCACGTTCCTTGATTCTGTTCGCAGAGAACTGTGAATAATCCCTGTTGACCTGGATTAAATACTTTTGTATGAAGTCATTGAACGCCTTCTTGTTATTGAAACGTTTCTTCGTCTTATTAATTCTAGAAATGACAATCGTCTCATGGGCTTCTCCGACTATCCGGCCACGCTTTCTTCCTGCGAAACAGTCCAATGCTAAAATGATCAGAATTGTAGCCCCCACATTTGCATCAGATTCGTAGGCGTATTGGATGTCATCAAACATCCAGTTCAAGCTTTCTCGAGTTCGAACTAATATCTCAGCCTTGCTTAGTTCTATCTCATCGCTTCGAGCATCCATCACAGCAACCATCCTTCTCTCTATGATTCGATGTTAGCTATTATCAGCGTGATGGGTAACTCTGGAATCGCCAATACCAATGGAGAGGGCGACTCGGCTCACTCAAAATGCACACATATTCAAGATTAAGTCAGCAATTCCGGAATAGTGATTTGTTTTCTACGTACTTTATCCCAGCCTTAGTAATCTTGCACTCATTTCCTGACCGGTAGATATATGCTTTCTGGTGCTCTAGGCGACTGATTGCAGACCTGAATGCTGGTTCCTTTGTTGGCCTAATCCAATCTAATAATTCTTCAGTAGTCGCACCTTCAGCACTTTTTGCATAGAGAATCGCCAGTATTTTGTCTCCTGCTGTAAGTTTGGGGTTCAGCACTTTCAATGCTCCATCAAACTCCTGAAGTATTGGAACTTCACGCTCAATAAGTGCGTCAACTAAGCTCTGCGCTTCAGTAATTGGGCAGTTGTAGATGATCCTAACAATTTCTGCTAACGCCCAACTGCATACAGAAACGACAAGCACGCAATCTGATTCGTTAGGAGACACATCTCCGCCAATGTGCCCAACATCACGTCGGTTTCTAATCCTGTATACAGACTGGAGTAGTCTGGGGATGTGTATTCTTATGGATTCATGAATATTTGTAGCATCAAGTAATTCCAATCTTCCAACTTCGTCGTCAAATCGCCTAAGTTTCTTAGACAAAGGCGTGTATTTCCCGGTTCCCATTTGCTGAAGACAACGCATGCAGGCTTCACAAAAGCGACCTGCTTCAAGTTCAGTCGGCCTATGCCTTTCCAAATAGTAGTTCTTCTTTATCTCGAAAAAAGCATCAAGAATTGACTTCGTCAGACGTGCATCAAACGCACCCAGAAGGATTCTCTCAACTTCATTCCTCATTTGCTTCCAATCTCGCCTCGATCCACTCTTCCCCTGTGTGTGTCGTCACAAACGAGCCTTTTTCAATTCCATCCATTAGCCATGCCTTCTTCTTTGCCTTTGCTATTGCGTCTGACGGATTAGCACACGTATACTTCATGACCTTGAATGCTGCAATGATATCTGTTCTGCTGATCTCCTCCGCATGTTCATATTTTTCCTTGAAATATGTCGCAGCTAGCACTCGCTCTGTCGCTGTCCTGACCGTAGTCCTCCTCACAAATTCCTGCATACTCAAGCGCTTTGATGAAGGTGTCGAAGGTTCGCGAGTCTTCTGTTTGCCAGGAGCTGATGCTGACGGTTGAAGTTGCTTCTTCTCGTACTCCTTCAGTTTCTCCTCTACAAATGACTTGTCATGGCTTGATATCTCAATCTCCAAGTCACCACTTCGCACACGGATTCTGTAATGGTCATCCATGTTGATACCCCCTCGATATATCCAGCTACCAGCACTAAAAGTATAGCGCAAATCAACTTCCCAGTTGATTCCTTTAAATGCTCGCATGATGAACAGGGGCGATTCGACACTAAGTTGTGGATTAATGTGAAAGCTAGTAATCAGTTCTCCTAGGTCATGGAAGTGGAGTATTTCTTGAGAAGAATTATGTCAATATTCATATCCGCCTCAGGCGAATAATGGTATCCCCTAGAATATCAAATATCAAAGATACCAACTTCTCTCCAACACGGTCTCTCAAGAAGGTCGAAAACAAACACTGTCTCTCTATCGGGCCGTGCTCTGACTGAACGAATGTAGACACGCGGTAACCAGTGTCCCTTCTTCTTAGACATAGCATCTAATCCCGCGTTTATCCAGGGAGACTGCATTGCTTTCTTATCCTGCGTGGGATCAATTGAAAAGAAGCTGGGGCTGTAGATAGGTGCTTAGCTCTTCCCCATCAATCACAATACGGAGCAGCTCATCAGCTGGCACGCTCGATAACTCCTTTGGTTCAAGCTTATGAAGCCCTCCCCCGTAAACTCGTCCTTCACTAATGAGAACTTCGTCGGTTATTGAAGAAAGTGCATTCCAGAGCGCTTTCAAAGCTTTGGTTGAATTCAATTGAGCATCAGCCAACACCGGTTTTTGATAGAGCATCAAGTACGAGTTAGTAGCAGTGGCATTTGATAGATTTAGAATGAACCGAAAGGGGGTAGAGCTTCTTCGGCTTTGCCTTCCCATATAGGAACACAACAATGCAGCGGCAGGCCTGCATTCCTGTGAATACCATGGGTCACGATGCTCGCAGAGATAACGTCTATTAACTCCCCTTTCAATCCCACTCTCCAGGTAATTCCAAAGTGAAGTGTAGTTCTTTCTTACCTCGTCCTCTGGCAAATTACACGACAGAAGGTATCGGCGATTAGGAATCAGCGGCTCTCCGTTCTCGTCAGCTAGCACCTCGTTCGATCCAAGGTCTCTAGGCGTCGGCAAGATTGGCCTTAGAAACTCGTCCGGAAGGTTCAACCTTCTTGCCTCTTCAGGGGTAAGAATGAAAAATGAATTATCGCCAGTAGCCAGGCCACGCTTTATTGAGAACAAGTCTCCAAGTCGTTTACTGGTATCTCGGGAATCTTGCTTGACAACACCTTTGTGTAGTGTGGTCCACTTGGATTCGCTCTTTAATTCAGATATCCGAATAGATTCAGATTGTCTTGGCTCCTGCAACGATCCCCCGAAAGTGAATTGGACACGTTGCTCGGATGATGGAGGTGCGTTCTTGAAGAACACTACGGCTGATGATACAAGAGCGTCCTGAAACTGAACCTCCGTGGGATTGAAACGGTGGATTCGGTAGAGAGTGACTCGTCCTAACAGGAATTCTTTGACCTTCCGTCCATATTTAACATCCATGAATTCGCTTGGAATCAACCATGCTCCAATGCCTTCTTTACACATCCAGGCCTGAGAGAGTACCAGGAAGTATGCGTAGAGGCCAGCCAGGCCATTCATCTCAAATCCTAGGTTCTTATTAACCGAAGCCTGCAGTGCTAGTTTTTGAATCTGGCTAAGGTGGTGATGACGTACGTAGGGAGGATTACAAACAACCAAATTGAATTTTGATCCATCGTTTCTTGGAGGTTCGACAATCGTAAAATCGCAGGGCTTGAGCTTAAGCGACGTCTCGTGCCACAGAATCTTGGCGGCTTCATAGTACTCTTTGTCAATCTCAAAACCCAGTGAAGCCTTGATATCTGACGTCGGTACCAAGTGCAGAAGAGATGAGAAGAATGGACCTGTTCCGAATCCTGGCTCAAGAAACCTTACTGAATGCGTTGAAGACATAAGTGAGAGTGAGTAGCGTACAATATCATGAGCAAGGGCGTACGGTGTCGCGAATTGTCCCAGCCTATTCTTGTTTCTTGGGTCATTACCAGCTTCAAGTTGCTGTAGCAACTCTAAACGAGACTGTTCAATATCCTCGATATTAATCATATTTACAAACCGAATTCTGCCAAATCGTCAATCCGGTGCTCCCACACCCAGTCAATACCCTCTGCCGCTTCGAATCCAAGATAGCCGCTATTGAAATAGCCGCAGAGGAAAAGGATGTATTTAACCCCATTTCCATATTTCTTTCGAAGCTGACCAACCTTTTTCGCTTCTTCTTTTCTCCTCTTATTGGTGTTTGTAAAATCACCGGCAGATTTAGCTTCAACCAGCAAAGGCAATTCCCCAGATTGTGCTCCTTTTCTCAGTATGACCGCATCGACTGGAATATTTACGTTGGTATTGTCTTCCATGAGGCCGGGTACATTGAGCCTGAATGCAAACATCCCTGGTCTCAAGTCGCCGAGATTCACCTTCCCGCTCATGTTCGTGTAGCCTCGATCAGTAAGCCATTTGTGCATCTCTTCAAGTTGCCTTGCCTCCTGAGCATTCCGGACAATTGGGTCGGCGCAGGCTCCACATAAACGGTCGGCAACAATAGTTGCGGCCCTGTAGATCTCCTGGTCCGTTGGGCCTCGCTTCTCGTCGAGCCAAGGGAAGATATCGACGTCAAGAAGTTGGCCTATCATACCTATGACCTGTTCGAGGTGAACCCTCAGTGTTTTCGTATTCATCTTCGGAGGAACTCGGTCCTTCTTCTCCATATTGTCAACAAGTGAAGGAGGGACTCCTGCCAGTCCAATGAGCCGGTCTCGAGCAATAGGTGGAGCCGTAGACATGCGAAGAGCAAACAGAATCCCAGGACAGTTAATCAATTCGTCAGGCGTAAGATTTCTAAAGTTGCCAGTCTCATCAAGCATCACCTGGACCTCTTCAGTAGCCCACTTTCGCTCTTCGCGGAAAGTTAGGGGGGCAAATCTTAGAAACCATTCATTGTACTGGTCAACCGAACGCGCGATATCATCCTTCCACCGCTGCGGCTTGTCTAGATTGACTGCCATTTAACCTCCATCTTCTCGCAGCTCGCGTCTAAATATACCACTCGCCTATGACCTGAGCCATCGTACTAAGCACTATTCAATCGAACAATTCCGAACTGAAGCCGCAGGGGCACAGAAAAGGCGAAATGGCCGGATTTGAGAAGTGCCTACTCTTCACCCTGGGTGAAGAAGCTAGTGAAGAGCAGGTGAGAACTACTTCGAGGAACCGTGAGAAGAAAATGCGTTACATTTTCTTCATAGCTCGCATAACCTTCCACAAGGGAACCGGCTGTCATTGGCCTTCAGGGCGAAGCGTGCCTTGACAGGCAGGGTGCAAGCCCCCGGCACCCGGTGGGACATTTAGGTAGTCAAAGGTTTCGTTTCTCCTCATTTTATATGAGAAGTCGGTGGGGATATCGTAGCTGGCTGCGCTACTCAAGAAAAGGAGAAACCGATTTCTTCCCATCTGTCTTCTGCCAAGAAGGGGCAAGTGGCTTGTCCGTTATTGTTCCCCGGTCGAGTGAGAAAAGATCAACCTGCTCGTATGTCGCAAAAAAGATGGTGAGCTTCTGAACCTGAAGCTTGGCGCTACCCTGATATGCTTTCTTCACCCATGAGATTGCTCGTTTGAAGAATATTGTCCTTGGCTCGTCAGGGACGATGATAGCCTCTCGGGGAAAGAAAACTACCCCGAGGTCCTTTCGCCATTTCCCAGATTCGTAGTACCGAAAGGTCCGTTTTGCCTTGCGGCGGGCGATGCTCATGGAAACGTGCCCGGCGTCCAGTTCGAGGAAGAGGGGCACGGGACCGTAACCGTCATTGCTGAACAATATGAACAAGTCGAGGTCAAAAACGAGTGGCCGGTCGCCTTCCGGACAAGGTACTGAGGTCGTAAGTAGTCCTCCAGTCGATCAATTAGAATGTTGGCGTCCCGCGTTCAAGCAGCATGAGGTTGAGAAGGAAGTTGTTGACCAAGAGATCGTGGGTCCTGCAGTTCCAGGCTGCTGCGCGAGGACTACATCGAGATTCTGTACTACGATGCCCCGGTCTTCAAGGTCTTCTGGATGAAGTCAACGGCAGGGATGTGTGTATAAAGATGGAGCGGGAGACCGGGCTCGAACCGGCGACCTCGACCTTGGCAAGGTCGCGCTCTACCAACTGAGCTACTCCCGCTCGAAGTAGATTGTAGAGATAGCACCCGAGGGGTGTCAAACGAGCGGCGGGCTGTCCGCGCCGTTTTGCGCTCAGCCGCCGGGAAGGTCCAGTTCCCTGTAGAAACAACTGAACTCGCCGGTATGGCACGCCACGCCCACCTGTTCGACCTGCACCAGCAGGGTGTCGGCGTCGCAGTCGTAATATATCCGCTTCACGTTCTGCACGTGGCCTGACGTCTCCCCCTTCGGCCACAGTTCCTGCCTGCTGCGGGAGTAAAACCAGGTGCGGCCCGTCTCGAGGGTCTTCGCGAGCGACTCCCGGTTCATGTAGGCGAGCATGAGCACCTTCCCGGTATCGTGCTCCTGCACGATGGCCGGGACCAGCCCGCGGTCGTCGTACTTGATGTCATCGATGCTCTCTACGGGAGTCTCTCCCTCGCTCATCTTTCAACTCACCCCAGGTATATCCGTCTGACTTCCTCGTTCTCGAGGAGCTCGTCCGCAGGCCCCTCCAGCGCTACCTTTCCGGTGCGCATCACGTATCCGTAGTCCGCCGTCTCCAGCGCGATCTTGGCGTCCTGCTCCACCAGCAGTATAGTCAACCCTTGCTCGTGCAGCGAGTGGAGCGTCTTGAAGATGCTCTGTATCACCTTGGGCGCGAGGCCCATGGAAGGCTCGTCCAGCATCAACAACCTGGGGCGCGACATCAGGGCCCTGCCCACTGCCAGCATCTGCTGCTCGCCGCCGGATAGCGTCCCGGCGGACTGCCGCTTCCTATCGGCGAGTACGGGGAACAGCTCCAGAACCATATCCAGGTCACTGGCTACCTCGGCGCGCTCACCGCGGCGCCTGGTGTACGCTCCCAGTTCAAGGTTCTCCGCCACTGTCATCTCGGCGAAGACCTGCCTCCCCTGGGGCACCATGGAGATGCCGCCGCGGACTATCCTGTCGGGAGGCTCGCTTGTGATGTCTCGATCTTCGTAGATAACCAGCCCATGGCGCGCCCGGTTGAGGCCGGACACGGTCCTTAGCAGGGTCGTCTTGCCTGCACCGTTCGCCCCGATGATGGTGGTGATGTTGCCCCTGCGCGCGCGCAGGGTCACGTCTCTCAGAGCCTGTATGTTCCCGTAGAAAGTGGAGAGCTTCTCTACCCTCAGCATCTCTTCAGTCCGCCTCTATTCCAAGATAAGCCTCTATGACCCTGGGATCGTTCTGTACGTCTTCCGGTGAGCCCTGTGCGATTATCTCCCCGTAGTCGAGCACCACCACCTCGTCGGAGACGCTCATGACCAGGCCCATGTCATGCTCGACCAGCAGAATGGTGAGCCCCCGGTCCCTCAAGCCGGAGAGCAGCTCCGAGAGTTCCCCGGTCTCGTACTGGTTGAGGCCGGCGGCTGGCTCATCCAGCAGCAGTATCTCTGGTCGGCTCGCCAGGGCTCGGGCCAGTTCCAGCATCCTCTGCTGGCCGTACGGGAGGTTTGTCCCCGTCTCGTGAGCGCGCGTGCCCAGGCCTACCTCCTTGAGGACGGCATGCGCATCTTCGATAATCTCCTTCTCCTCACGCCTCGCGCCCGGAGTGCGCAAGGATGTGGCCAGGAACCCCGACCGGGTCTGCGAATGGCACCCCACCATGGCGTTCTCCAGCACGGTCATCCCCGCGAAGAGCTGGATGGTCTGAAAGGTCCTTATCATCCCCATGGCGGTGATCTGGTCGGGCCTCATCCCGATGAGGTCGCGTCCCTTGAACAGCACCCTTCCCTCGGTCGGCGTAAGTATCCCGGTCAGCACGTCGAACAGGGTGGTCTTCCCGGCGCCGTTGGGGCCGATTATCCCCTTTATCTCCCCGGGTGCCACCTCCAAGGAGACGTCCTTCAACGCGGCCAGGCCGCCGAACAGCTTGGTCACCCCGCTGATCTCGAGGATGCGAGTCTCTGACATCAGTGCCCCTCGTACTTCCTTGCCCCGGCGCGGTCGCGGAGCTGCTTGAACCTGTTCTCACCGTAGGCGGCGGCCTTCGACAGGCCCGCGGCTATCCCCTGCGGCATGAACATCACGAATACCACCAGCAGGGCCCCGTAGAGCATCAGCGAGTAGTTGCTGAAGTTCATGAGCCCGGAGGGTACACCCGGTATCCAGTACGGCAGCGCCTGTATTATGGAAGGCAGGAAGGTGAGCGTTATCACGCCGACCACGCCCCCCCACAGGTTGCCCATGCCTCCTACCACAACCATGGTGATGAATAGGATGGAGACCGAGAGCACGAACGACTCGGGGTTGATGTACCTCTGGAAGTGCGCGAATATGGCGCCGCCGAAGGCGGCCAGCATGGCGCTCAGCACGAACACCCTCGTCTTCTGCCGCGAGGTGTCCACCCCCATGGCGTCGGCGGCTACCTCGCTCGAGTGCAGGGCCCTGAGCGAACGCCCGACCCTCGACCTGATTATATTTATGCTGAGCAGCATCACGACGGCCGCGAGCACCCACACCAGGAAGAAGAGCTTGAGGTCCGTGTCGAAATCGAAACCGAATATGCTCAAGGCCGGGATCTGCGATACCTTGACGTTCAGCCCCTGCGGGATGCCGATGGTCCCGCCGGTCAGCCCTTTGAGCTCCGCGAAGAGGATGACCGCTATCTCGCCCAGGCCGAGCGTGGCCATGGCGAGGTAGTGGCCCTTGAGGCGGAGCACCGGCACGCCGACCAGCCACCCGATAAGCCCTGCTACGGCCACCCCCGCCAGCACTCCCAGCCAGGTGGGGAACCAGGTGAACCTGCAGCAGAGGATCGCGGTGGTATAAGCTCCTATCCCGAAGAACGCCGCGTGGCCGAGGGATATCTGTCCGGCGTATCCGACCAGCAGGTTCAGGCCTATGACCACGAACGTGTAGATACCGGCGAACACCATTATGTTAACGATGTCCATGTGGATCACGTCGCCGGGCAACAGCCAGGCCCATGCGGGAACCAGCAGGATGAACCCGGTGACCAGGGCCAGGGTCCTGTAGTCGCGTCTCTGGGCTCTTTTCAGCGGTTCTTCCTTGCGTTCCACGTCACACCTTGACGCCTTCCGACCTGCCAAGCAGCCCCTCAGGCCTGATAAGCAGGACCAGTATGAGTATCACGAAAGCAACTGCGCTCTTGTAGCCGGAGGGGAACACCCCCGCAACTATTGTCTCCAGCACCCCCAGGAGGAGCCCTCCCACCACCGCGCCGGAGGCGCTGCCCAGGCCGCCCAGTATGGCGGCGGTGAACCCTTTGAGGCCCAGCATGGTGCCGGCGTAGTAATAGGCAAAGTTGATGGGGGCTATCACGATGCCTGCCGCGGCGCCGAGTGCTGCGGCCATGGTCCAGGCCACCAGCGAGCTGGTGGAGGAGCTTATCCCCATAAGGCTCGCGGCGTCAGGGTTGGCCGCGGCGGCGCGCATGCCCTTGCCCAGCAGGGTCCTGTCAAAGAACAGGAACACCAGCACGAACGCGAGAAGGGTCAGCCCGAACACCCAGAAGCTCTGCGGAACGATGCTGGCACCGAGGAAGCGGAGCGGCTTGTCTCCGGTGAAGGAGGCCACCTTCACCGGCTCCGAGCCCCATATGAGCTTCGCGGTAGCCCTGATGAAAATGGCGAGGCCGATGGTCACGATTATGACCGAGATGACGCTCTGGTTCCTTAAGGGATGGATGGTCGCCCTCTCGAGGCCGGCGCCGATCAGCGTGACTATCAGCACCGAGACCAGGAAAGCCAGGGGCAGCGGCAGACCCGCCCGCATGTAGATCGAGTACATGAGCATGCCCCCCAGCATGCTGAACTCTCCCTGCGCGAAGTTGATGACCCTGGTGCTGGAGTAGATGACCGAGAAACCCATGGCGACGAGGGCGTAGATGCTGCCCACGGTCAGTCCGCTCACGATCCACTGGAGCCCGGTAGAACCCTTTAATGCGAGGGTCAACCCGGCCACGGCGGCGATGAAGACCGCCGTCACGGTCAGCAGCGTCTTCCGGCTTACCTCTCTCCTTGCCAACAAAGTCCTCTTTCAGTCAATCAGGCTAGGCCCGAAGACCTAGCCTGATCAAAGGTCTGGCTATAAATATTTTAACTTAACCGTTCGACTCAGGAAGTCTTCTCCACCCAGTCGCCGTCCTTTACCTCGATCATGATGAGGTCGTCGGCGGACAGGCCGTCGTGGTTCTTCGCGGAGAACGTGTAGATGCCGTCTATCCCGACAAACTCCTCTATCTCCTCGATAGCGTCGCGTATCGCCTGCGAATCGGTCCCGGTCCCGGCCATCTTCATGGCCTCGGTGACGATGAGACCGGCGTCGTAGCCGTGCGCCGCGAAGGTGTCGATCTCCATGTTGTACTTGTCCTCGTACGCCTGGGCGAAGTCGTCCACAGCCTGGCGCCACTCGCTGCCTTCTTCTATCGACTCTGGGATGAGCAGCTTGCCCGCGGGGAAGACGACTCCTTCCGAAGCGGTGCCGGCGAGCTCGATGAACTTCTTGTTGGCGATGCCGTGGCTGCCTACGTACGGTATCTCCATGGCGAGCTGCTGCATGTTCTTGGCGATGGAAGCAGGCCCGGGGTTGGTCCCCCATACCACAATGGCTTCGGCGTCGGTGCCCTTTATCTTGGTGAGCTGGGCCGTCATGTCGGTGTCGGTGGAGCCGTAGCTCTCCCTGGCCACGATCTCTATACCCGCGTCGGGAGCCTTCTGCGAGAGCTCGTCCGCCCCGCCGGTGCCGAAAGCGTTCGCGTCGTGCAGGATGGCGATCTTCTCTACCTTGAGGGAGTTCTCGAGGTAGTCGAGAACTTTCTCGATGGCCATGGAATCAGTGGGCGGCGTGCGGAACACGTACGGCATCACCGGGTCGGTGATTTTGGTGCCGGCCGCGCAGCACACCAGCGGGACCTTGGAGGACTCCGCTACGGGAGCCATCGCCAGCGTGGCGCCGGTGCTGCTGCTGCCTATGACAGCCGGGACCTTCTCCTGGTTGATGAGCTTGGTGATGGCGGCCTTGGCCTTTTCAGGCTGGCTCTCATCGTCCTCGATGATAAACTCCACCTTGTGGCCGTCGACACCCTCGCCGTCATTCAGCTCTTCCTCCAGGAGCATCAGGGCCCTCTGCTCCGGCTCGCCCAGAGGCGCGGCGGGGCCGGTCAGAGAGAGCACCGCCCCTATCTTGAACACGCTCTTGGACGTGTCGACCGTCTTCTCGCCGCAGCCGGCGATCACCAGCGTGGCGGCGATGAGGACGCACATCACCAGTAGAGGTATTTTATGAATACGTTTTCTGAGCACAGCAAATCCCCTCCTTGACCTTCCCTGACCAGTGCCGTCTGAGTATAAATGTGCATTTAACCACAATAGATGGGTGTTGTCTATAAAACGCGGCCGTCTTATGCACGAGGCCGGGTGTACGGGGATTGAGCCGCGAGATTAGCGCCTACAGCCGCACCTCGATGCCCCTGGAGGCGAGCAGTTTCTTGGCCTCCAAGATGGCGTGCTCGCCGAAGTGGAAGATGCTGGCCGCAAGCACGGCGTCACAACCGGTCTGTTCGATGGCCTCGGCAAGGTGCTCGAGCGTTCCAGCGCCGCCGCTCGCGATGACCGGGATGCCGACCGCCTCGCAGACCGAGCGCGTCATGGGGATATCGTAGCCGAGCTTGGTGCCGTCCCGATCCATGCTGGTGAGCATTATCTCCCCGGCGCCGAGCTCCTCCACCCTGCGGGCCCAATCTACCACGTCCAGGCCGGCGGGGGTGCGCCCTCCGTGCGTGTACACCTCCCAGGAGCCGCCCGTACGGCCCCGGCCGTCTATGGCGACCACCACGCACTGACTGCCGAAGCGCTCGGCGGCCCTGGTGATCAGGCCCGGGTCGTTGACGGCGGCGGTGTTAATCGAGACCTTGTCGGCACCCGCCTTGAGGATGTTCCTTATATCCTCCAGGCTGCTTATCCCTCCACCGATGGTGTAAGGGATGAACACCTCGTCCCCGGTTCGGGAGGCGAGCTCCACCTTGGTGTCGCGGCCTTCGTGCGAAGCGGTGATGTCCAGGAACACCAGTTCGTCCGCGCCCTCGCGGTCGTAGAACGCAGCCAGCTCGACCGGGTCGCCCGCGTCGCGTAGGTCCACGAAGTGCACTCCCTTGACCACGCGGCCCCCCTCGACGTCTAGGCAGGGGATTATCCTCTTTGCCAGCATCAGGCCGGATCTCCTTTCGCGCTGGCGACTTCCATCGCCTCCTCGAGGGTGAACTTGTTCCTGTAGAGGGCCATCCCCACGATGACGCCCTCTATGCCCAGGCCGCTCAACCGGGCGATTCGGGTGATGTGCTGAAGCTCGCCCACGCCGCCTGACGCGATGACCGGTACCTGCGCCACTCTTGCCATCTCCTCTATCCCTTTGAAGTTGGGCCCGGTGAGCGTCCCGTCTTTCGCGGTGTCGGTGTAGATCAGCCTTTTCGCTCCTTTCGAGGTCACCATTCGTACCGCCTCCGCCGGCACCATGGCACCGTCGGCGGTCCAGCCGGAGAGGGCGACGGTGCCCTCCTTCACATCGATACCCACCACGAGCGAATCCCCCAGTTCGTCGGCCATGAGAGAGAAGAGCCCGGGGTCCTCGAGCGCTACGGTGCCGACGATGACGCGCTCCACTCCGGAGTCCAGGTAGGCGCGGGCCGACTGGACGTCCCTTACCCCGCCGCCCACCTCGATCGGTACACGACACTCACCGGCTATCTTTTTGATGATTGCGGAGTTGACCGGCTCGCCGGAAAAGGCTCCGTCCAGGTCCACCACATGTATCAGGCGCGCGCCCTGCTGCTCCCAGCGGAGCGCTGTTTCCACCGGGTCCTCCGAGAAGACCGTCTCCTCCGAGGCCATACCCTGATAGAGCCGCACGCACTTCCCGCCTCTTATGTCCACTGCCGGGATAACAAGGAATCCGCTCATCTGCCCGCGCTCACCATCCTGGCGAAGTTCTCCAGGACCGAGAGGCCCAGCGTGCTCGACTTCTCGGGATGGAACTGGACACCCCACACGTTGTCCCTGCCCGCGGCGCAGGTGAAGTCGAGCCCGTAAGGGGTCGTGGCCACGGACCATCCGGGGTCGGAGGGCTCGCAGTAGAACGAGTGCACGAAGTAGAACCGGGTCCCCTCCGGTATGCCTTCGAAGAGCGGCACGTCCCTTTTCTTATTCAGCACGTTCCAGCCCATATGCGGGACCTTGACGCCGGCCGGGAGGCGGATGACACGTCCCGGTATCAGGCCCAGGCCTTCGAAGCGGCCGTGCTCCTCGCTCTCGTCGAACAGCAGTTGCAGGCCGAGGCATATGCCCAGCAGCGGGCGCCCGCTCTCGATGAACTCGTGCAACGCCCGGACCATGTCCAGCTCCACGAGGTTGCGCATGGCGTCACCGAACGCTCCCACACCGGGAAGGATGAGGCCGTCGAAAGCCTCCAGCCGGTACGGGTCGTCGCTGTGCTCGGCTCTGACCCCGGCTTTCTCCAGGCCCTTTTCGACGCTGCGCAGGTTGCCCATCCCGTAGTCGACGATACCGACACCGGGCATCAGATGGTCCCCTTGGTGCTGGGCACGTCGGTGACCCTGGGGTCTATGGAGACCGCCTGCTTGAGAGCGCGGCCTACGCTCTTGAATACCGCTTCCAGGCTGTGGTGCACGCCGCCGGAAGCCCTGAGGCTCACGTGCATTGTCATCCCCGCCTGGTTCACCATCCCCTGGAAGAAGTCGCGCGCGAGGCCGGGGTCGAAGTTGCCTAGCGGCTCCGGCTCCAGTTCGACGGAGTATGCGAGGTAAGGCCGCCCGCTGATGTCGATGGATGTCTCCGCCAGGCACTCGTCCATGGGCACCAGGCTGGCGCCGAAGCGGGTTATGCCGGTCATGTCGCCCAGTGCGGACTTGAGCGCGGTTCCCACCGCGAGCCCCGTGTCCTCCACGGTGTGGTGCCCGTCGACCTCCAGGTCACCGCTCGCGCGTATCTCGGCGTCTATCAGGGCGTGGCGGAAGAGCAGCTCCAGCATGTGGTCGAAGAACGGCAGGCCGGTGGCCATCTCCGTGGCTCCCGCCCCGTCCAGCTCGACAGATACGGTGATAAGCGTCTCTTTGGTCTTTCTCTCGCAGCTCCCCTTGCGCGCCAAGGTACTCCCCTTTCGCTTAAGAGCGGTTTCTGATGTCTATCGACAGCGCGTGGTTCCCGAGACCCTCCAGCCCGGCCAGGAGCCTGGCCGTGGGAGCGTCACGCCGGAAGCCGTCCTCTGTATAACTGATGACGTTCATCGAGCGCCTGAAATCACCCGCGTTCAGGCCGGAAAGGCGAGACGCGGTCCCGGCGGTAGGCAGCACGTGGCTGGGGCCGGCGACGTAATCACCCATGGCGGCGGCGGAGTAGGGCCCCACGAACACGGCCCCGGCGCTCGTTATCCCGGCCACGACCTCGCGTGCGTCGGAGACCATCAGTTCCAGGTGCTCGGGGGCGAACTCGTTGATGAAGCGGATCGACAGCTCCCGCGAGGCGCACCTTACGAACGCCAGTGTGCCTTCCACGGTTTCGCCGCCTCCTTCCCTCTCCGCAAGGCCCAGGGATATCCCTCGGGCCGACTCGAGCACCTCGGACGACTCCGAGACCATGACCGCGGCGGACAGTGGATCGTGCTCGAGCTGGGCCAGCATGTCCGCGGCGGGGAAAGAGAGGTCCACCTGGGAGTCGACGTAAGCGGCTACCTCGCTGGGCCCGGCCTCGAGGTCGATGCTCACAACCCCGGAGAGCAGGCGTTTGGCGCATGTGACGTAAACGTTACCCGGCCCGGCCACCATCCGGCACCTCGGGACAGACGCGGTCCCGTAGGCCATGGCGGCTATCGCCTGCGCCCCCCCGCACTTGAAGACCCGGCAGTCGCCCACAGGCCGGGTCGCTCCGAGCGTGGCGGGGTCTATCTCCCCGTTCGGGCCTGGAGGGACGCAGAAGACGATCTCCCCCACGCCCGCCTCTCGGGCCAGCACACCTGTCATCAGCACGGTGGAAGGGTAAGGGAACCTGCCACCAGGGACGTATATGCCTACCGTATCCAGCGGCCTGTAGCTGACGCCCACGGTCAGCCCCGGTGCGGCCTCCATCTCCCAGTCGTCGGGCAGGCTCCCGCGCGCGAACGCGGCGATGCGACCCTCGGAAAGCTCCAGGGCTTCGCGCACATCGGCGTGGAGCGCTTGCCAGGCGGCTTCGCGGACGTCAGCGGGTACCTCCAGGTTCGAGGCGTCCGTACTGACACCGTCATAGCGTTCGGTGAGCTTCGCCAGGGCGTTGTCCCCGTTCTCGCGCACGTCGGCGATTATGTCCGAGATGGCGCGGACCACCTCGTCCGGCACCGCGGATCCGCCACGGATCTCACCGAGGACGCCCTCTATATCCTCTTGCCTGTTCACTTCAAAGGTGGATATCATCAATGTCACTCCCGATTAACGAAGTATAACGCAAGCACAGCTTCCTGGGAGGGTATGGTTTTGCTCGAAGATGATACCGACTGCAGGTACTGCGGCGAAGCCAAGGCGGTTATTCTATGTCTCGGCTGTGGCATACCGCTGTGCAATTTCTGTGTCAGCCTTGAGGACTACGGATTCGGATGTGACGGCGGGAAAGTGGTAGCGTTCTGCCCGGACTGCTTCGTGGATCCCGACGTCAACACAGTACTCGAGTTCGAGTGAGGCGTACCCTGGCCAGCCCTAACGAATATCAATGGGATCAGGCACCTGGCTGGAATACTTCCGTTGGTGTCAGGCACCAACGGAAGTTTTCGGTTGAGGGTCCGTCCCCGATTTCGTTGGTGACTTCCGTTGGTGCCTGACACCAACGGAACCCCAACGGAAGTATTCGCCTGGGTGTTGCGACCGCGGATACTCTCGGCGTCCGCCTAGAACTCCGGGAAGAGGATGCGTACCGAAGACTCTCCCAGCAGTGATTTCAGCTTCGCAATCAGGTCGGAATCGGTGTCGACGGCGTAAAGGTCGCCGAACACTATGGAAGTAGGCTCACAGCCGGACTCGCGGATATCCATCCTGACCGGTATCTCACCCGGGTGCTGCATGAGTATCTCCTTGATGTGGGAGGTGGCCTCCTCGGTGAATCTGTCCGCGTCCACAGTGAGGGCCACCGCGCTGGGGCGCATCCCGGTGCGTGGAAGGGGTTTCACCTCGTCGGCGAGGAGCCTGCGGATGTTGTCCTTCACGTCGAGCCTTCCGCCGGCGAGCACAATAGCTTCCTCGTCGATGTGTTCGGACATGCTGTCCAGCTTGTTGCTGAAGACCAGCACCTCCATGCTCCCGGTGAAATCCTCGATGGTAAAGGCGATCCACGGCTTGCCCTGCTTGTTATACCGCTTCTCCAGCCTGGTGATGAGCCCCCCCACCGTGGTGGATGATTTGTCCCTGTCGGGGGTTATCTGCGCTATCTCCGTCTCGATGTGCGCGTAGAGCTGGTCACGCCACTCCGAGAGCGGGTGATCGCTGACGTACACCCCCAGCATTTCCCTCTCGAAGGCCAGCAGCTGTCGCTTGGGGATCTCCTCCGGCTCCTCCGCCGGGAACCCGTTCAAGGCTTCGTCGGCGTCGGACTGGTCGCCGAAGAGGGAGAACTGCCCCTCTTCGCGCTCGCGCCTGCGGCGAGCCGCATGGCTGACGGTGACGTCGTACGTTCCGAGGAGCCTGCTCCTGGCGGGATCTATGGAGTCGAAGGCGCCGGCCTTGATGAGGCTCTCCAGCGTTTTCTTGTTGGTGACGGTCGCGGGGACCCTGTCGCAGAAATCGGAGAAGCCCGTGAAGGGGCCACCCTCGTCCCTGGCGGTGATGATCTGCTCGACCACCGAGGTGCCCACGTTACGCACCGCTGAGAGTCCGAAGAGCACGTACCCGTCGCCGGGGGTGAAGTGCGACGAGCTCAGGTTGATATCCGGCGGCCGTACCCGCAGGCCCATCCGCCGGCATTCGTTTATGTACTCCACCAGGCGGTCCTTGTCGTCCATGTATATGGTCATCAGGGCGGACATGTACTCGGCCGGGTAGTGCGCCTTCAGGTACGCCGTCTGGTAGCTGACCATGGCGTAAGCGGTGCTGTGCGACTTGTTGAACCCGTATCCGCCGAACTTCTCGATGAGGTCGAAGATCCTGGTGGCCACCGCCTCGTCCACGCCCTTCGCCTTGGCTCCCTCGATGAACTTCTCGCGGTGGCGGAACATTATCTCCGACTTCTTCTTGGCCATTGCCTTGCGGAGCTCGTCGGCCTCCAGGCCGGTGTACCCGGCCATCGCCTGGGCGATCTGCATGGCCTGCTCCTGGTAGACGATGACACCGTAAGTCTCCCTTAGGATCTCCTCGACCGAGGGGTCGGGGAATTTCACCACCTTGCGGCCGTGCTTCTGGTCCACGAACTCCTTGTGCATGTCGCTCTGCAGCGGGCCCGGCCTGAAGAGAGCGATCAGCGCGATGATGTCCTCGAACTTGTTGGGAACCATCTCCCGCATCAGCGACCTCATCCCGGGGCTGGCAAGCTGAAAGGTCCCCACGGTGCGTCCGGTCTGGATGAGCCTGAACGTCTCCGGGTCGTCACCGGGGAGGTTGTCGATGTCCAGCTCTATGCCGTGCTGCTCCTTGATGAGGTTCACCGCGAGCTCGAGCAGGCTCTGCGTCTTGAGGCCCAGCATGTCCACCTTCAGCAGTCCCAGCTTCTCCACGTCGTACATGTCGTACTGCGTGGTCACCACGTTCGAGCTCTCTCCGCTCTTCTGCTGGATGGAGAGCGGCGAGTAGGTGTCGATGGAGTTATCGGCTATCACCACGCCGGCGGCGTGGACGGAGGCGTGCCTCACCATGCCCTCAAGCGCCCTCGCGGTGTCCACTATCTGGTGGACCTCTTCGTCGGTGTCGTACAGGTCGCGCAGATCGCCGCTCTGCTCGAGCGCCAGGTCGATGGTCATCTTGGGGTCGTCGGGTATCATCTTGGTCACTGCTTCCATGCGGGCGTACGGGACGTCCATAACGCGCCCTACGTCCTTGACCGCCTGCTTGGCCTTGAGTCTGGAGAAGGTGACTATAGGCGATACGCGGTCGCGGCCGTACTTCTCGGAGACGTAGTCGATAACCTCTCCCCTGCGGAAATGGCTGAAGTCGATGTCGATATCGGGGAGGGCGATGCGCTCCGAATTGAGGAACCGCTCGAAGAGCAGGCCGTACCGCAGGGGGTCGATGGTGGTGATGCCCAGCGCGTAGGCCACCAGGCTCCCCGCCGCCGAACCCCTGCCGGGACCCACCTTGATGCCCTTTTCCTTGGCGTATTTCACAAAATCCCACACGATGAGGAAATACCCGGCGAAATCGAGCTTCTCGATGACATCGAGCTCGGTCTGGAGCCTCTCAGCGACCTCGGGTGGCACCGGGTCGGGGTAGCGCTTCTTCACCCCTGCCCCGGCCAGGTGCTCTAGGTAGGAGTTCAGGTCGTAACCGTCCGGCACTTCGTAGCGCGGAAGGTATACCCTGTCGAGGTCCAGCTCCACCTCGCAGCGCGCGGCGAGCTCGACCGTGTTGGTGATGGCCTCGGGGTAGTCGGGGAAGAGGGCCTGCATCTCCTCGGTGGATTTGAGGTAGAACTCGTCGGAGGAGAACTTCATCCTGTTCGGGTCGGATATCATCCTGCCCGTCTGGATGCACAAAAGGTGGTCGTGGGGGCTCGCGTCCTCGCGACGGACGTAATGGACGTCGTTTGTCGCGACCACCGGCACGCCCTTCCTCCTGGCCATCTCCACCAGCACCGGGTTAACCTGGGACTGCTCTGGTATTCCGTGGTCCATTATCTCCAGGTAGAAGTTGTCGTCCCCGAAGATGCCGAGGTACCTGTCGAGCGCTTCCTCGGCTCCCTTGACGTCTTCATGCAGGACCAGGCGTTGAACCTCGCCCTTGAGGCAGGCAGAAGTGGCGACCAGGCCGGTGGAGTGCTCGGAGAGGACCTCAAGGTCGACGCGGGGCCTGTAATAGAACCCCTCCGTGAAACCACGGGTGACGATACGCATCAGGTTCCTGTAGCCCTCGTTGTCCAGGGCCAGCAGCACCAGGTGGAACGGCTGTTCGTCCGTTCCGGCGTCGCGGTTGTGTCTCCCGTTGGGCGCCACGTACACCTCGGAGCCGATGACCGGTCTCACCCCGGCCTGAACAGCTTTTTCGTAGAAGGACAGCGCGCCGTACATGACGCCGTGGTCCGTGATGGCGAGTGATTCCATCCCGTCGGCGACGGCCGCATCGAGGGCGTCAGTGATGCGGCAGGCTCCGTCGAGGATTGAATACTCGGTATGCAGATGAAGATGCGCGAACCCAGCGGGCACCGGAACTCCTAAGGCTCAAGGGCGGACGGCCGTATTATAATTCTTTTGGACTGGTGGGTTTCCTTTGGGAACATGTCCGAGGCTGCCGCTATAATCATCGTCGGAAGGAAGCCTACCGACGGTGCGTTGGGAGATGACCTTGAAGCTGAGCTATAGTGAGATATCCACCTATCAGAACTGCCCCCTCCAGTACAGGTTGAGATACGTGGAGTGCAGGCCTTCCCTGCCCAGTCCGGCACTCAGTTTCGGCAAGAGCGTGCACGACGCACTGGAGTGGCTCTATTCGGTGCCCACGCCGGACCCCCCGCCCTTGAGCGAGGTGGTGGCAAGGCTGGAGTCCAACTGGGATGGTGAGGGCTACTCCTCGCCGGCCGAGGAGGCCAGGTACTTCTACCAGGCCAGGTCGGCGCTGGAGCTCTACTACAGGAACTACGTGGAGTGTGCTCCCGGGGGTTTCAGTCTACCGGCGGCCGTGGAGTACAAGTTCAGGGTTGACCTGGGTTTCTGCGACCTGACCGGTGTTATCGACAGGCTCGACCGTCTGCCCGAGGGCGGCTTCGAGGTGGTCGACTACAAGACCAACCGCAGGCTTCCCCCGGCGAAGAGGTTGCGGGAGGACCTCCAGCTCCCCCTGTACCACCTGGCCGCCGAGAAGATCTGGGAAGTCCCCGTGAAGCAGGTCACCTTTCACTACCTCCTGCTGGACCACAGGTTCAGCTACCAGGTCACTCCCAACCGCGTGGAGGAGACACTTGCCGAGGTGGAGCGTGTAGCCCGCTGCGTCGAGGCTGAGCGGTTCGAGCCGTGCCGGAACAACCTGTGCCCCTGGTGCGACTATCTCGAGGAGTGCCCACTCATGGCCGGCAAGGTGCAACCCAGGACCTCGTCGCACTCTCCCGCCCTTGACATCGGTCAGGCCGTGGACGAGCTGGTGGCGACCCACTCGGAGGTGTCCGGCAAGCTCGTGAGAGTCGAAGGCCTCAAGAAGATAATAGCCGACTACATGGCTGAAAAAGGCCTGAAGCGGGTCGGTGGGGCCTCGGCCGTGGCCTACCTCGACGAGGACGGCTGCCTGGCCTGGGAGGAGACCTCGCCGGGGTCCTGAGGCGGCGCGGCTCCTATGCCTAGGTCCACATACATAGTGGACACCCCCTATACTTGCTTTTGCACAAAAGGCGAGTAAAAGGAGGCGTCCATGAAACCAAGAATCGGTTCTGCAG
>JAGUWJ010000126.1 GCA_020062425.1 Actinomycetota bacterium | reverse complement strand
CTGTCGGTTTCACCGTCACCGACGGTCGCGTGAGGGCGGGGTTCGCCACCGACCTGGGAAGCGTCACCCTCGACGTGGTGGGTGGGCTATCGGAGTGCGACGTTCTGGTCCTCGAGTCGAACCACGACGAGGCCATGCTGTTCGCGGGGCCGTACCCGGCCGTACTGAAACGCAGGGTAAGCGGACCTCTGGGCCACCTCTCCAATGGGGACGCGGCGGAGTTGATAAGCTCCGTGAGGCACGCCCGTCTCAAGCACCTGGTACTGGCGCACATGAGCCGCACCAACAACACACCGGCGCTAGGCATCGAGGCCGCGAAGGCCGCGCTGGGGAGCCGCTGTTCCGGAGTGTCGTTATCGCTCGGCCTCCAGGACCGGCCTTGTGAGAAGATAAAGCTCGGGTGACGCTCTTGCCGCTCAAGGAGTACAAGAAAAAACGCGACTTCGGCGTGACGCCGGAGCCGGAGCCCGTCCCCGGGGAAGGAGGAGGCCGGGCCTTCGTGATCCAGAAACACCAGGCCTCACGCCTGCATTACGACCTGCGCCTGGAGGCCCATGGCGTCCTCAAGAGCTGGGCCGTGACCAAGGAGCCGCCTCTCGAGCCGGGCGTCAAGAGGCTCGCGGTGCAGGTGGAGGACCATCCTTACGACTACATAGACTTCGAGGGGGAGATCCCCGCCGGGCAGTACGGGGCCGGCACGGTGGAGATATGGGACAGCGGGACGTACAGACCTCTGCTCGAGGGCGAGCCCGACAAAACGGTCGCGGAAGCCATAGAGAGGGGCGCGCTGAAGTTCTCACTCGCGGGTGAGCGCCTCAAAGGGAAGTACGTACTCTACCACTTCGACAAGAAAGGCAGGAACTGGTTCTTTTTCCGCATGAAGGGCTGAACCAGTCCGGAACCCTCAGCCCGATGGGTCCGTCCCCGTGTCAAGGGCGGCTTCTATCATCCATCGCACGTTCCGCGCGTTCACCGCCGGGTGTCCGTGCGCGGGCGCGAGAATGAGGCGGCCGACGGAGTCCTTTACAGCTCGGCGGACCTCGTCCCTCACCTCCTCCCTTGTCGCGTCGACCAGCGTGCGGGTTATGTCGATGTTGCCGACCATGCAGATACGGTCTCGGGTGATAGAGCGGGCGCGAGCCAGGTCGTTGCCCGCAGGCGGCTCGAACGCGTGGGCGCCGTCGTATCCCCACGCGATGAACTTCTCCAGCAGGTCGTCAGTACGTCCGCAGCAGTGAAATATGATCCGCGCGCCGTGTCGGTGCGCGGCACCGGCCATCCGGCGATACCCCTCACCGTAGTACTCCTCGATGATATCCGGCGACAGCATGGGCCCCGACTTGTAGGCGAGGTCATCGCCGGTGAGGACGACGCGCGCCCCGGCGCTGCAGTAAGCGTCTATCACGGTCACGGTGAGGTCGATGAAGCGTCCCGCGACCTCTCGTGCGAACGCGGGGTCCTTTCTCATGAGCGACACGAACTGCGTGAAACCCATGGGCTGCCAGCTCTGCTCCCAGGGCCCCGGACCGACGAAAGGAACCACCGCGATGCGGTCGTTCCACCTCTTCCTGAGCCGCCGGTAAGCGCGCGCGTGCCACTCCGCGTACCTCCCCGGGTCGGGCCAGGGGTATTTACGCCACCCCTCAGGACCGGAGATGAGCCCCTCCTTATACATCATGTAGATGTTCCCGAAACCGTCATCAGTGAGCTCGAACTTGCGACCGAACAGGTCCTCGGCCTCAGAGCGGTTGAGTATCTTTCCCGGCCAGAAGATTACGCCCACGCCGTCGAAGCCCAGCAGGTGGTTGGCGCGCACCAGCCTGCCGGCCGCGAGCGGCGCCGTGAGCAGGTAGCCCCGAGTCACCAGTGATGGGAACCGCTCGACCAAGGCCCCGCCGGTCCTGCTCCGGAGCAGGCGCAGTGAGGGGTCGGGCTTCCGCCCCAGGACCTGGTTGGCTATGTTCGTGTCGACCAGGACCGAGAGCGTGGGAACGCGCTCGAGCGTCTCGTCTCCCAGGGCGCGGTATAACCTTTCCTCAGGGCCCAGTCCCTCCATGTCACCCCCGGTCGTGTCTCAGGTGCCGAAGTCGTTCTATTATATATAGGGGTACACGAAGGTTCAGAGCACCCCGCCCGGAAAGGACCGGCCGGCTGGATGAGGGGGCTTCGGATGATAGTGAAGATAACGCGTCTCGCGGCGGCGGCGCTGCTGCTCACGGCCCTCCTGGCTGCGGGCTGCGGGGGGTCGAACGGG
>JAGUWJ010000173.1 GCA_020062425.1 Actinomycetota bacterium | reverse complement strand
GGCTACCGCCCCGAGTGCCAGAAGGCTTAAGAATGCGCGCCGATCCAACGCTAGATGGTAGTAGACGAGCAGGTTGAGCAGGGCGAATACCGCCATGACTATACCGAACATGACGACGAAGGGGACGCCCAGGGGGCCGGTGATACCGGCGAGACCGCTCCCCCGCTCGCCGGCGAAGAAGCTGGCGGTGAAGTCGGGAAAGAGCGCGTAGAATCCCACTACCGCACCAACCAGCAGCAGGCAGGCCAGCAGGCTCCAAGTCAGCACCCGCCTGGTCGGCTCACCTTTCGCGCGCAGCTCACTTACCCTCGGAAACATGACCATATATATACCTGCGGGAAAGAACAGCACAGCCTTGCCCGCGAGCGCGGCATATGAGTAACGATCGGCCACAGCGGCGCTCTTCAGCGCCTTGACCAGTACGACGTCTATCTGGGTCATGAATATGACCAGGAAGATGCCCACCGTCACCGGGATGAGTGTCAGGAAGGCTTTGCCGGGGTGAAAATCCTCGAAGCTCTCGGCCTTGCCAGTGAAAACATCCCGGTAATAATAGACTATGACCCCCGCGATGCAGATAGACGAGAGCGTAGAGGCCCCCAGCGCCCCGTATACACCCAGGCCCAGGGCAACAAGGGTCACGCCGAAAGCTATGCGCAGGGTCGAGACCGCCACGCCGGCCGCCCCCAGGCCGATGAACTTCTGCTGACCCTGGAGAAGGCCGTACGGCAGCGTCAGGTATAGAGTGAGAGCCACCGAAGTGCTGACGATGACAACATAGAGTGGTGAGTCCAGCTTGAGAACCCCTGCCAGCGGCCATGCCGCCGCCAGGCCTGCAAGCATGATCGCAGTGCTGACCAAGACCAGCCATTTCGAGAAGGACCTGATAAGCGTCCTGGTCTTATAGGTCTCAGTCTTGGTCTCGAACTCGGAGACGTACTTGGTGACCACTGTCTGCACAGCGAGAGAGCCCAGCGTGACGATGAGGAAGATTGCGTTGAGAGAGTTGAAGCTGGCGAAGTCCCCGGCCTCGCCCAGCATGCGTGTCATGATGATGCTGTAGAGGTAGTTCAAGGCGCTGCCCAGCGTCACGGCGACCATCATGACGCCGAAGGCGCCGGCGAGAGTGTGTCGGCCGGCGGCGACCTTCTCGCCGAGCCGGCTTAACCATGACCTCCCAGGCGGCACGGGGTCTCCTCTTTCGAAGCCAGGTCCGAACAGATAAACATATCGACGTAGAAACATTTCGACGGCGGTGCGTGAAAAGCATCCTATTTTCACGCCCCGCTGCGTCGCTTGAAGAGGTAACAGACCGGTGTTAAACTCCTGCGAGCCGCTATAATAGGTTTGCCGCGGGCCAGTAGCTCAGTTGGCAGAGCACCGGACTTTTAATCCGGGTGTCCAAGGTTCGATTCCTTGCTGGCCCACCACGCAGGCGATAGCCCGCGTGGCAAGAGCATGTGACGGAGACCGGCGGCAGGAGATCAGGCCCCCATCGTCTAGAGGCCTAGGATATCGCCCTTTCAAGGCGGCGACACGGGTTCGAATCCCGTTGGGGGCACCAAACCATCAACGGTCTTCTCACGAGTCCGGTGCTCGTGAAGTCGATCCGGCGCGACTCGAACACATCAAGTGGTAAAGGCGCGCAGGAACCCTTCGAAGGCCTGGGTGAGCCTCTCTATGTCCACCTCGTCGTCGAAGCCGAAAAGGCTCAAGACCCCGCTTCCGAGGCTGAGGGAGACGATCAACCAGCCGGCCATTACGTCATCCAACGAGGGGTCGACCACGCCCTGGTCTTTCCCCTGCTTGATGAGGAAAGCCACGAACTCGACCATGGACGAGAACAGCGAGAGCAGCTCTTCCTTTATCTCAGGATCGTCAACCTCGGATACCGCCTGAAAGAGGATCTTCTCGACTGCCTTGTTCTCCTGGATGAACCTGTAGTGATACGAAGCGTATGTCCGGAGAGCCTCCTCGGGCCGGTCGATGCCGGATGCCACTTCCCACCACTCACTGAGGATGTTTTCCCTGATGCGCTCCAGCACCGCAAGGAACAGCTCTTTCTTGCTGCCGAAATACTTGTAGATGGTCGGCTCGCTGACATCGGCTTCCCGCGCGATCTTGGCCGTAGTGGCAGAGCGGTAGTTGTGGCCGTTCGCAAGAACCTGAATGGCTTTTTCGATGATGTCGTTCTGCCTCACGGCAGCCGGCATCCTGTTTCTCTCGTTTTGCATTGTTCTCCGTAAGGGTTTGAACCGGCTTGCTTCCGAATTGCGATCAAAGCTCCATTTCTTCCTATGATAGCAAATATCTTCTTGACAAATTGACCGGCACATATAGAATAAGCACCACATACTACACGGTTAGTGAGTACTCACTAGCCTAAACTGTTTCTAGCGGCGGGTCAACTGTTGGTACCATTCACGGCTCATGAACGCAGACTGCTGTAGGTAACGTCATTGCGAGCAGGAGGCTGCAACGTGGAAGATGACCTTCTAGGAACGCGTGAGATCGAATACGACGAATTCTCCCGTTACCGGCAGCGTTACCCCGGACGGAGAAAGCGCAACCATACCTGGAAATACAAGGTAGAGAGTCTGGCGCGATATACACCGGAGCGACTTGCGGTTGCACAGGGGGAACGACAGCTCAACTGGGACCAGTTTAACCGGGAGTGCAACCGCCTTGCTCATGGACTCCTCCAACTCGGCGTAAAGAAAGAAGACCGCCTGGCTATATCCGGCTTCAATTCCATAGAGTGGATGGAATGTTACTTTGCCGCATCCAAGATCGGTGCGGTGCCGGTCAACATCAATCCTCGCTTCCTCGCTGATGAGGTCAAGTACATCCTGGAGGACTCCGATGCGGTGGTGTGCTTTGTGGAGGATGGTCATGTCGATCCTGTTGTTACCGCTTGGCAAGAAGTCCCCAAACTTGAAAACGTGATCGTTTATGGTGTGGGCCGGCGGGCAGGCGAGATCCCCGATAGTACGCTCTGTTACGACGATATCAAATCCCCTGATACGAGCAATCCAGAGGTCAAGGTCTTCAACGACGATTTCAGCTTCCTCATGTACACCGGGGGGACGACCGGTTATCCGAAAGGCACGGTTTGGGACGGGGAACAGCGAGTGCGGGGGCTCGAAGTGCTGATGCTCAGCGGTCTGGTCCCTGAGATAGATCGGTTGTTCGAGCTGCCGGAGAAAGCGCTGCGGGGTGCCTTGAGCGTCTTCACCGGCTCGGAAAGAGCGCTCGATATCCTCACCTGGCTTCTCTCGCGGGGGGTCATGCGCAACAAGTTCGTGTCGAGGTCCGTAAGAGAACTGATGTTCTGGGGCCTGAGAGCCATGCTGGGCCGGCCGCGCGCGTTGAAGCTGATAAGCCTGCTGCAGAAAGAAAGCATTAGGATGGTCCCCGCTTCTCCACTGTTCCACGGCGCCGCGTACGAGGCGTCTTTTTCTTTCATCGCGGCTGTGGGAGGAGCGACCGTGTTCCTTCCGACACCTCATCCTTTCAGCCCCCGAGAGCTCTGGGAAACGGTCGAGAAGTATCAGGCGCAGGCAGCGCTCATCGTCGGCGACGCGTTCGCCATCCCGATGCTCGCAGAACTGGACAGGGCCGAGCAGGAAGGGCAAGCCTATAACGCCGACAGCCTTTGGGTCATGTTGTCGTCGGGAGTCCGATGGTCGGCTCATATCAAGCGGGAACTGCTCGATCACATTCCCCATATGGTTGTCCAGGACCTCATGGGCGCAAGTGAGAGCAGCGCCGCTTTCGCCGAGGTGTCGCTCTCATCCGACGAGGATTTCAAGCTGGCCGGCGCCAGGATCCCGGAGCTATCGAGCGGTCTCAGCCGCCATGAGCTCTTCCCCGTCCGAGTAGTGAATCCCCAGACCGGCAAAGACGTCGTTGCCGGCTCTGAAGAGATCGGCGAGTTCGTATACGGTGGCTGGATGACACTCGGTTACTGGAAATGCCCCGAGAAGACCGCCGACGACTTCCGCGTGGTAGACGGCAAACGATGGTTCTTCATCGGAGACGAAGGTACCCTGGATGCTTCGGGAAAATTCAACCTCATCGGTCGTGGGGGCAACTATCTGATCAACACGGGCGGCGAGAAGGTCTATTCCGAAGAGGTCGAGGGGATAGTCAAGTCACATCCAACAGTCTTGGATGCGGCGGTCGTAGGCACGCCTGACGTGCGCTGGGGCGAAGCCGTCACCGCGCTCGTCGAGCTGAAACAGGGTGAGACGGTAACGGCTGAGGAGCTGATCGAATACTGCCGCGCAAGGATGGCCGACTACAAGAGGCCGCATCACGTATTCTTCGTGGAGAAGGTACCCCGATCCGCCGCCGGCAAGGTCGACAGATCCGCGGCCCTGGACTTGATATCGAGTGAAAAGAAGAGGGGGTAAGGATGTTCGAGCTGAGCGAGCAGCTGGAGTTGATTCAGCAGGCCCTTCGTCCGTACTGCGAGAAGGAGCTCCAATCCAAAGTAGACGCGCTGGAGGAAGGTGAGCTCCCCGTCTTCGAGCTGATGAAAGACTTTGACGGTGTGTTCGGCATAAGCTCTATGCTGGCCGGACCGCTTAAGAAGATGATCGAGCGCAAGCGGAAGAAGGAGGAAGAAGGCGTTGAGGAACGCGGCTCGATCGATGAGCTGCTCGGTGGGGAGGTGGGAACAGCCATCGATCCCATGCTCCTGTTCGTGGTCGCCAAGGAGCTATCCAGGGTCAGCCCCTCTTTCGCCCTCTCGTTCGGGGCTCACCTAGGCCTGTGCGGACAGACGATACTCTCGAAAGGCACGTCAGATCAGATAGAGAAGTACGCCCTTCCGATCTTCGCATTTGAGAAGATGGGCTGCTGGGGGCTCACCGAACCCGAGGCCGGGTCAGACGCCTTTGCGCTGACCACGACCGCCGTCCCGGACGGGGACCAATACGTCCTCAACGGCTCCAAGACCTTTATCACCAACGCGCCCTACGCTGATATCTTCATCGTCTATGCCAAGATCGACCGTGGAGATGCCAAGACGGACAAGCGCATGATCTACCCGTTTGTACTCGAGCGTGGGACGCAAGGCCTGTCGGTCGGCAAGCCCATGCACAAGATGGGGATGAGGGGTTCCCCCACCGGCGAGATATTCCTCGATGACGTGAGGGTCGGCCTGGACCAACTACTGGGCAAGAAGGAGAAGACAGGCCGCGCCCAGGCCAAGGAGACGCTGGCCAGCGAGCGAGAAGAAGCCCCGGCCATGGCGTGGGGCATCATCGAGCGCTGTCTTGATGAGAGTGTGAAATACGCCATAGAGCGCAAGCAGTTCGGCAGGCGGCTGGTAGAGTTCCAGCTCATCCAGGACAAGATCGCCCGCATGTACGTCCACCTGGAGAACGTGAGGAACCTGGCGTACAAGCAAGCCTGGGCCATGCGCGAGGGCCGCGGTAGCCTGCGTGACGCCTGTGCGGCCAAGTTCTACGCTTCGGCGGCGGCGGTGGAGGTGGGGATGGAGGCGATACAGTTGATGGGCGGCTACGGCTACATGCACGAGCAACACGTCGAGATGCTCACCCGCGACGCAAAGCTGTTGATGATAGGCGGCGGGACATCGGAGATCCAGCTCTTGAACATCGCCAAAGAGCTGGCTCGTGACAAAGGCGTCAAGCTGTCTCTCGCCGGCGGACTCCAAGTATAGGTCTCTCCAATAAGTAGATGCAACAAACAATCTGTGGGAAGGGGTGGATTTATGAAAGCCGACGAAGATCTCCAGAACGTCGGGAGGGTCGGTCTGCCTCTGGCTCCGGCCTTCAACTGGTCGGTGGGGAACTGGATGGAACAGTTCTTCGACGGGCTGAAAGAGCGAAAGATCATGGCTTCGAAGTGCGGCCTCTGCGGCCGTGTCTTCCTGCCGCCTCGAATGATCTGCGAACGTTGCTTCGCGAAAACGGAAGAATGGGTCGAAATTCCCGAAACAGGCACTGTGGAGGCTTTCACGGCAGCACATGTCAGAGTGGGCCCTGACGGTGAGCTTGCAGATCTGCCCGAGCCTCAACTCATTGCTCTGGTCAAGCACGACGAAGCAGATACCTTACTGGTGGCCGGGCTGGTGGCGAAGAACGCGAGCGCCGGAATGCGAGTGAGGGTGGTCTGGAACGAAACGCCCTCGGGAGCGCTGGACGCCATTTCCTGCTACGAGCCGATGGATTGAAGGGAGGCGCAGGTATGAACAAGGAAGTAGCCGTCATCGGATATGCACAGACCCTGTACGAGGAAGACGCCGACGCCTCCAGGGAGATGCTTACTTTGCGGGCCGCCCGCGAGGCACTCGTATCGGCGGGCTTGAAACGGGAGGACGTGAGCACTGTAGTCACCGCGACCAACGACTACCTCGACGGCCGCACCATCTCCAACATGCGCACGGTCGAGCCTTCCGGGGCGTCTCAGAAGGATGAGTCGAAGGTGGAGATGGATGGAGCGTTCGCCGCGCTGTACGCTATCATGAGAATCCTCAGCGGGTTTCACGACGTGGCGATGGTGATCGGTGTAAGTCTTGCTTCCGTCTACGCCACATACCTGCCAGGCATCATGATCCTGGACCCTACCTGGGACCGGGAAAGAGGTCTTCTGAACGAGGTTTCGGCCGCGGCGCTGCAGGCAAACTGCTATATGCGTGAGTACGGCGTCAGCGACGAGCAGATCGCCAGCGTATCGGCGAAGAACCTGGATAACGCCGCCAGGAACCCTCTTGCGCTGCGGCAGATGCCCGGACTGTCAGTCGAGCAGGTGCTCGACTCCCGGATGCTCTACTCACCGATCCGCGAACTCAACGCCTGGCCGGCAACGGACGGGGCGTGCGCTGTGGTCCTCGCCTCCGGGAAAACCGCAGCAAAGGCGGAGAAGCCCGTGTGGGTCAAAGGAGTCGGGCTCTGCCACGACTCTTACCTGACGGAGCGGCCGCTCGCCGTCATGGAGTCCCTCAAGCTCGCGGCGGAAGCGTGTTACAAGCAGGCCGGCATAACCGACCCCGCCTCCCAGATCGACCTCGCCGAGATACACGAGAACTTCGCTCACGAGGAACTGATGGCTTATGAAGCGCTCGGATTCTGTGAGGAGGGAAAGGGCGGAGAGCTGATCGAGAGCGGCATCACGCAGATCGATGGTGGGCTCCCGGTGAACGCCTCCGGCGGCGCACTCGGAGCCAATGCCGTATGCGCGACCGGCCTCGCGCGCATCGCGGAGGCGGCAATGCAGGTGGTGGGAGAAGCAGGAGATCACCAGGTCCCTGGTGTGAAAACGGCACTGGCCCACGGACAGAGCGGCCCATGCGCCCAAGACAACGTTGTCTTCATTCTGGGAGGTGATTGAGATGCGTGACGTCGCAGTCGTCGGAGTCGGCCTTTCAAAGCACGTATCGAAGCGCCGCGACGTGAACATTGCCGAGCTGGTATGGGAAGCGGTAAGCGCCGCTTACGAAGACGCCGGGCTCACTCCCGGGGAGGTCGACGGCGTGATCACCGGCAACATGCCCGCCTTCGAGGGTGTGAACCTCCCCGAGTGCTGGGGCGCCGGCCACTGGGGCACGTACCGTAAACCCCTGCTGCGCATCACCACTGGTGGCACCACTGGCGGTTCTGTAGGCCACGGCGCCTTTTACGCGGTGGCGTCGGGGCTTTTCGACACGGTTATAGCCATCGCTTTCGAGAAGCAGTCGGATGGGGATTCAACGGCCGGTCTGAACACGGTAATCCTCGCCGACATAGCGGCTCTCCTGGGCTTCGGTGTGGACCCGTCCCTGTTGCTCGCCTTTGGAGGTGGCGCGGTCGGGATAGCAGTCTATCAGGCGTCCAGCTACATGAAGAGCTCGGGGTGCACCACCCACCATCTGGACAAAGTCTCGGTACTCTGCCGCACCAACGCGGCGAAGAATCCCCACGCTCACCTGCAGCAGCCGGGGCTGACCCCCGATGATGTGGCGAAGACCGACCTCATGCAGTACCCCCTGCGTTTCGGGCACGTCTGTCCCGCTTCCGACGGGGCCTGCGCCATGATCCTCACCACCGGAGAGAGGGCCAGGAAGCTGACTGACAGGCCGGCTTATATCCGTTCAGTGGCCTCCTGCTCGGACGAGGGCGCGCTCATAGGCATCGGGGGAAGTGGAACCCTAAACGTGGATCCCGGCCGGCAGGAGAGCTGCAAGCTGGCCGCCGCCAGAGCCTATGAACACGCGGGCATCAAGGACCCAAGGAATGAGATAGACCTGGCCGAGCCTTACGCTCCCTTCGCGCACCAGCTGTTGATGTTCTACGAGCGGCTGCTGCTGTGCGACGAGGGCGAGGCCCCGGCCGTGCTCAACTCCGGTTCCATGGAGATGGCCGGCGAGCTCCCGGTCTGTCCATCGGGCGGCGTCATATCGACTAACGCCATAGGCGCCTCGGCGCTCGAGCGTATCGCGGAGGCGGCCATGCAGATTATGGGCAGAGCGGGCGAGCACCAGGTCCAGAAAGATGTGCACAAGGCTGTGGCCCACGGATGGGGTGGCATGGTGAACCTCAACGTCGTAGCGGTGCTGGCAGACACGCCGAGGGGGTAGGAAATGGAATACAAGGAAGAAACCACCTCGATACAGGGGACCTGGCCGCTGGAACAGTGGCGCTGGAAGCACGAGACGTCCGTACTGGCGAAGAAGTTCCTCGAGGCGCTGAAAGACAAGAAGATAATAGGCTTGAAGTGCCCGGGATGCGGCCTGGTGTACGTCCCTCCCAAGCCGTACTGCCGCTGTCTTTCAATCCCCGATGAATGGGTCGAGGTGAAAGACACCGCCGTGATAACGACATACACCTTCACCGGCTCTTGGTCCTTCGGCGGCAGGCTCGAGGGAACGGGGGCACCGTTGGTGATAGCCGGTGTCATGTACGACGGCTCCGACACCCAGACTCTAGCCATCCTGGACGGGGTCGATCCGGACGACGTCGCCGTCGGCAAGAGGACGAGGGTCAAGTGGCCCGAAAACCCGCAGGGCGGGATAAACGACATAATGCACAGTGAACTCATCTGAGCCCCAAGATCATCTAGGGGGGGTTGACAGATGGACTACGCGTTTTTCACGCTGGAAGAACGGGACGGCGTCGGTTATGTGACCATAAACCGACCACCGGCGAACGCCATGAGCATCGAGTTCGTCCAGGAACTGGACAGGTTGATGGACGAGATAAGGGATGACTCCGCCGTCCGCTCAGTGCTCTTTCGCTCCGCAATAGGCAAGTACTTCATGGCGGGGATGGACCTGAAGTCTATGCCGGCTGGGATGGAGTTCGGAGACCTGGATGCCTCGATGGGACCGAAGGAAGTGATGAGGCAGGTCCTTGCCGGCGTTTCGGAGCGACTCGAGGGAGATTTCAAAGCCCTTCAGTCATCGATCTCCAAGGTAGAAGCCCTTCCCAAACCCACAATCGCCGCTATTAACGGCCATGCCCTCGGAGGCGGGCTGGAGTTCTCCCTCGCATGCGATTTCCGCATCATGGCACGGGGCGCGGGCACCGTCGGCCTTACAGAAGTGAATCTGGGTTTCCTGCCGGCGGCAGGCGGCACCCAGAGGCTCACCAGGTTGCTCGGCAGAGGGAAAGCCATAGAGATGATACTTCTGGGCAAACGCTTGAGCGCCGATGAAGCGTGCGAGATCGGCTTGGTCCATAAAGCCGTCGAACCGGAAGACCTGGACGCCGAGAGCGAGAGGCTGGCTCTCGAACTGGCGCACAGGGCGACCCTGGCCATAGGCAGGGTCAAGCAGTGCATCTACGGCGGCGAGGACCTGCCCCTTGCCGAGGGACTGGCCCTGGAGAACAGGTGCCTGGCCGAGCTGCTGCATTCCGAGGACATGGTCGAAGGCATCAGCTCGTTCATAGCAGGCTTAAAACCGCAATACAAGGGCCGCTGAGGTCTTGTGATTTCCTGAGCACGCTTCTTTACTGCTACAATGCACTTTGACGTGCCCCGATTGTCGATTCTCAGGAGGAGGGCTCAGTGAAAAGCAGTTCGATTCTCACAACGATCTTCAAGGGTGTGGCCGTGATGACCGGTCTCCTCACCCGCGTCATGTTGAAGATCCCCGTTGTGGGAGAGGCGATGCTGACAAGCCAGAACAAGATCCTGGGCAAGGTATTTCCATATTTGAGCTTCCTCGGTTTCCAAAGAGGCTCGTCGTACGAGATCGCCCTCTCCAACTGGGAGACCTACCTCGGACTGCTGGGCGGGGACTACGAGAAAGAGACGGTCAGCCCCGGCAGGAACGTATATACATTTCACAAGTGCCCGGCCGGCTACTGCAGACGTGAGCACCTGGCCGCGTGCGAGGTGACGATGGTGCTCGACAACAGCCTGGTGGAGGCCTCCGGCGCGAAGCTCGTCGTCGAGAAGTGCATCCCTACGGACGGAATGTGTGTCGAGGTGCTCCTGTCCAGGGATGAGGCTGTATAGCAATACGCGGTTGCTTCTCGTCATCGATTTGCTATCATGTAACAAGCTTGAATCGGCGACATCATAACCACTCAACCACGGAACTGCAGAACGCTGCACGCGTATGTCCCGGAAAGGAGTGCTATCATGCGGTACACAGCGAGGACACTGGCGATCGTCGTTATCCTGTCTATGTTGCTCATCCCGCTTGCCGTATGTTCCGGCACCGCGATCTGCGCTGACGACCTGCTCCCATGGTCGAGGATCGCCGACGGGGGGCTGGGGAACGCCAACAACTGGCACATGGCCTCCGGCCCGATCTTCCAGGGAAGGCTGATAATCTACTCCAGCCCGTTCGTGGGCCTCGGCGGCGGGGGCCCCGCCTCCATGTACACGTACGACGGGGCAGTCTTCGAGCAGGTCGGGGTCGACGGGCTGGGAAACAACAACAACGACGGCCTTCATCCCACGGTTGTCTACGAGGGCAAGCTCTACATCGGGACCGCGAACGGTGTCGACGGCGGTGAGCTGTACGAGTGGGACGGCGTGGGAGCTCCGGCCAAGATAATAAATGCCGGGTGGGGCGAAGGTCCTGGCAACGACACCGTAATCCCGCTGGGGGTGCTCGAGGACAAGCTGATAGTCTCCGTGTCGAACCGCACCGGACCCGGCACCGGTGGCATCAGAATATACAGCTACGACGGCAACACCTGGGAGCAGCTGGTCGGCCCGGCCGGCACGATCCTCCCATCCGGGTTCGCCGATTTCGACAACGAGGCGGCCGGCTTCGCGGACATCCTGAACGGCAAGATGTACATCCCCGCGGTCAACCTCACCACAGGCCTGCAGGTCTGGTCGTTCGACGGCGCCGCTTTCCAGCTCGCGGGGAACCCCGCCCCCAACTGGGGTGTGCAGCAGATGGGCGGAGCGATATCGACCTCCGTTCCGGGTGGAGTCTTCTACCTGGGGACCACGTCACAGGTCACCGGCGGACAGCTCTGGTCTTACAACGGCTCGAACTGGACCAAGCTGGAGGACGGCGGCATTGACAGCAACAACAACCGGGGCCTCATCCCGTTCGCACGGGGGCGTGACCTCTACGTGGGAACGCTCAACCAGAACGGCTGCCAGCTCTACATGAGGAAGAGCGGCGTCATGGTAAAGATCGCAAAGACCGGCTTCGATGGCACAAACAACAACTGGGGGTCCATGCTGACCGCTTACGGCGGGGAGCTGGTCGCCTGCACCGCCAACAACAACGGCGGCGAGGTATGGACGACAAGGACCCTGTCCACCACCTGGTACTTCGCGGAGGGCACCACCAGGACCAATCCCACCGACGGCGAGTTCGAGGAGTGGCTCTGCCTGCAGAACCCCAACTCGCAGGCGGCGAAGGCAAGAATGACCTACATGCTGGGCGACGGCAGCACCAAGATTCAGGACGTCACAGTGGCCAAGCAGAGCAGGAAGACCGTCAGCGTCAACGATTTCCTGGGCGCCGACAAGGACGTCTCCACCCTGGTGACGAGCGACATCCCCATACTCGCCGAGCGGCCGATGTACTTCAACTACCACAACAAGTGGACCGACGGCCATATCGTGCTGGGCGCAGGCTCGCCGCGCGCGAAATGGTACTTCGCCGAGGGCACCACGCGCGACAACGTCTACGACGGCACCTACGAGGAGTGGCTGTGCCTGCAGAACCCGACCGGCATCGACGCCGATGTCACCATCACCTACATGCTGGGCACAGGGCAGAACATAGTCAAGAACTACCTCGTCGAGAAGACCAGCAGGCGAACCGTGGACGTGAACCTCGACGTCGGAAAGGACCAGGACGTCTCGATGGTGGTGGAGAGCACCCAGGCCATCGTCGCCGAGCGTCCCATGTACTTCCTCTACCGCAACAAGTGGAAGGGCGGGCACAACGTCGTAGGGGCGGCAGCGCCCGCGAAGACGTTCTACTTCGCGGAGGGCACCACACGTGACAACACGACCGACGGCTCTTTCGAGGAGTGGATCTGCATACAGAACCCCAACAAAGCCGAAGCCGATGTGGATATCACCTACTGGACCGACCAGGAGGGTACGCGGACCCAGTCGGTCAAGGTCGGGCCGCTGAGCCGCAGCACGGTAGACGTCAAGCTCGAGATAGGGCCCGACGTGGACACAGCCTTCAAGCTGGTGTCGGACGTGCCCATACTGGTCGAGCGGCCGATGTACTTCGACTACCACGGCGTCCGGGCGGGAGGCCACAACGTGATGGGGTGTGACAAGCCGCGGCGGTCGTTCTACTTCGCGGAGGGCACCACCATCGAAGGCTTCGACACCTACGTGGCGGTGCTGAACCCCCAGACGGCCGCGGCAAACGTGCGATTCACCTTCATGATCGAGGGGGAAGCCAACAAGACGCTCGACGTCCAAATCGCCTCCAGCAAGCGTGAAACAATAAACATAGCGCCGACCACCGGCGCGGGAAAGAACGTCTCCATAAAGGTGACCAGCGACAGGCCGATCGTGGCAGAGCGCCCCATGTACTTCAACTACCAGGGATGGTGCACGGGAGGGCACAACACGCTGGGCTACGGCATATAGCCCTTACTTAGGGAGCGGAACACGCGAATACCGCTGGCGCGCCCGAACGTGTATAATCTTCATCCTGGAATCAGTGGTTGCGGGGGCGTGGTGTAGTCTGGTTTAACACACCGGCCTGTCAAGCCGGAGATCGCGGGTTCAAATCCCGTCGCTCCCGCCATTACTCCCCTGACCCGCACCCGGACCGTGGCGCCGGTGCGAAGGCGGGACGTGGTGAGGTAGCTCAGTTGGTAGAGCACAGGACTGAAAATCCTGGTGTCGGCGGTTCAAATCCGCCCCTCACCACCACGATTATCCACCTTACTCGTCGAGGAAGTCGCGCAGCTTGCCCATCAGAGTCCAGTACATCCAGTAGGGAATGACCTCGACCAATTTGTCTCCGTCTGAAAACGTTGTCTCGGTGCGGTCCGAAATAATATACCCCCTGGGGGCATTGTGCCTGTGGAGAAACTTCAGTAGGGCTGCGGCATCCCGTTTCTTCACTTCAGACCGTATCTTGACCTCGACCGGGGCTACTCCAACTTCTCCAGTCATGACAAGGTCTACTTCTTCCTTCTGTGGGGTCCTCGAGAAGAAGCGCGCCTTGAGGACGTTCGCGAAGAACTGCTCGATCAACGCGTGGCGGTCGATCCCTGGGAATAGCGCCTTGCTGAAAGCAGTACTTGATAGATACACCTTCTTCATCTTCTTCTCGCTCGTGAGGAGGTTGGGCGAGTAGTTGAAGAGCTTATTGACCAACAGGGAGTATTCGAGGTAGGAGAAGTAGGTAGCGATAGTACGCTGATCGTGACCCAGGTCCCTCCCCAGGTTCTTGTAGTCGAGGAGCATGCCTGGCTTGTCGGCGCAGACGCGCACGCACCTCATAAGCAGGTCGGGTGAGCCTATGCGGAAGCTCTCTGGCAAATCGCGGTAGATGACTCTCTCGAGCAAGCCCTCCTTGAAATACTTGCTCATCTTTATCTCGTCGAACTCTAATGCTTCGATGAAACCTCCATTGGCCATGAACTCTTCCAGGCTACGACGTATTCTGAGCTCAAAGACCTTCTCTTTCGTCCGGTCGATCTCGTCGCCCGAGAATTCGAGGTATTCGTCGAAGTCCAGGGGCTCGACCCTGGTCTCGAAAAACCGTCCCGCAAGGCTCTCCTTGACTCCCCTCGAAATGTCTATGGCAGCGGAACCCGAGATGCAGAGTTTCACGCTCGGGTACATGTCGTAGATTGTCTTCACCTTCGCCGGCCACCCCTGGAGCTTCTGCACCTCATCGAGGAACAGGTAGGTCCTCCGGTCGCGGGGCAGGTCTGTCTTTATGATCTCCCTCTCGTAGGCGGACAGTATCTCATCTATGCCTCCTCTCTCCTCGTCGAAAGAGAAGTAGATGACCTGATACGGGTTTGCCTTACCGCGTTCGAGGAGACCGTCTATCAACTGGAATATGGTGGTAGTCTTGCCGACCCGCCGCAGTCCGAAAAGGATGAGCATCTGCCGCAGGTCCATGTATTCGAAGAGCTCAGAGGTAAGGCGCCGCTTTTTACCGACCAGCACCTCTGGTACCCTGCCTTCCCTCCACCACGGATTATAAGTGACCAGATCCAATGATACCATCCTCATATTGTCATTATTATTACATTACAATGACATTATAGTGATACCATTATGGCCTGTCAACGAATCCTAGAACTCCCTGATGCCTTTGATAATGAGGAGCACCGCGAACACCAGCAGTATCGCGGCACTTATCTCCTTGTTGTGCTTTGACAGCCAGTCCCTGAGCGCCGCCAGCATCTTCTCGGCTTTCGATGGGGCCACGACGTATATCCCCACCGGCACAAGCAAGGTCCAGAGTGTAACCAGCGTCAGCAGGGCTACCGAGAGTACATCCTCGAGCAGCGGTAGCTTGGCGGCGCTTATCACGTGTATCCCGGAGACGAAGATGATGAGTGTGGAGTAGTTGGCGAGCATGGTCAGGCACCCGATCAGGCCTGCGCGGGAGGCCGAGATATCCTCCTCCGTCTTCTTCTCCTTCGGCTTCTTCGCATAGACCAGGATTATCGCCAGCAGGCATATAACGCCCAGCGCTATGTCGATGTAACCGTCGATGTCGCTCTTGCCGCCGCTGCCGCCCACATGAAGCAGGTAGACAAAGACGTACCCCAGCGCCAGCAGGGTCGGGGTAAAGCCCAGCAGGAAGAAAAGGGCGTTTCGAAGCGCGTGCTTCCTGAGCATCAGCGATATTAGGACCATCACCGCGACTGGGCTGACCGCGGCTCCGAGGCCGATCATCACCAGGCGGGGGGCTATATCCGACATGCGAGAAGTATACCGCACGAATGTCTGTTAACCTATTGCGGGACCCGTAGGGTCAGGGTCGACACCTGGTAGGGATACAACCTCATGGACATTCTGATCGAGAAAGCGCTGGAGGTCGGCGCGGCAGAGGCGGTGATAATCCCGGTAGGGGTTATCTCGGTCGAGGACGAGATAGTAGAGCTGTGCCTGCCGCCGCAGTGCGACGGTTACGACATCTGCGCCAACTGCCCGCCTCACGTCATGTCGCCAGCGGAGTTCAGGGTGCTGCTGGAGGACTACCACAGCGCCCT
>JAGUWJ010000051.1 GCA_020062425.1 Actinomycetota bacterium | reverse complement strand
GCCGCCCGGTTCGCTCTCCGCCTCGAAGACCTGTACAGCGTGCCCGCACTCCGCAGCCGCCAGCGCGGCGCTCAGCCCCGCGGGGCCGGCTCCAATCACCCACACCTTCAGCGCTGAGCCGCTCTCGGGTGGCATCTCGCACTCGCTCCCGCAGGAGGGGTTGATGGCGCAGGTGACCGGCTTGAACTCGAAGCTCATGCGCTCGATGCACCCCTGGTTGCAGGCGAGGCACCACCTTATCTGGTCGAACTCCCCCCTGGCCGCCTTGGCCAGGAAATAGGGATCCGCCAGGTGCTGACGGCCGAAGCTCACCATGTCGGCGTCGCCCCGGGCTATGGCCTGGTCCGCGAGGCGCGGGTCGCTCACGCGTCCCACCGCTATGACCGGCACGTCCACGACCTGCTTTATGGCCCGTGCCCTGGGCAGGTTGAACCCGGGCTCGGTGTCCTCCGCGGCTATGGTAAGGTTGCCGGGCGTGGCGAAGACTCCAACAGAGACGTGGAGCGCGTCCACCCCCGCTTCAACCAGCAGGGGCGCCAGCCACTCCGAGAACGGCAGCTCGTAACCCCCCTTGACCAGTTCCTCCGCCGAAAGCCTGAAGATAATGGGAAAGTCAGGGCCCACCGCGTCGCGGACCGCCCTCACTACGTCGAGCGCGAATCTGGCGCGGTTCTCGTCCGACCCGCCGTACTCGTCCTCTCGGACGTTCGATAGGGGCGAAAGGAACTGCCCTATCAGGTAGCCGTGCGCCCCGTGTATCTCGACCGCGTCGAACCCGGCTGTCATCGCCCTACCGGCGGCGGAGGCGTAGGTGCCTATGACCTCTGATATGCGCCGGATACTCATCTCCTCGCACGGCTGCATCAGCACCTGGCTGGGAACTGCGGAGGGGGCCTCGGGCATGCCTCCCGCGAACGCCTCGAAGGTCTCGCGGCCGGCGTGGTGAAGCTGGAGGGCCGCCGCAGCGCCGTGCCTGTTCACGGCCTCGGGGATCCGGCTCAAGCCGGGAATAAGCTCGTCGCTCCAGGCGCCAATCTCGGAGGGGAAACCCTTCCCGCGCGGGTCCACCGCGCACACCTCGGTGATGATGAGCCCGGCGCCGCCTTCTGCCCGGCGCTCCAGGTACGAGACGAGCCTGTCTGTCACGGTCCCGTCCGTCCCGCCGTAGCCAGTACCCATGGCCGGCATCACCGCCCGGTTCTTCAGCTCCAGCCAGCCTATGTTCACAGGCGAGAACAGTTCTTTCAGTTCCTTCTCCAAGAGTCCTCCAGCTGTTCCGCCGTGCACCGGCGCGCTAGAGCTAGCGAGCGCGGACCCTTTCGATAATTGTTCCGTTAATTATAATGAATGAGAACGGTTCGACGCGGAGAGCGCCGGCGGCACTCGGCGCACGCGAGACTGAGGTGGTGGTGCATGAAAGCGGTATTCGAAGACCAGCAGTTCTCCTTCCAGTTCCTCAGGCTCCTCGGCGGCGCCGTCTAGGGGGGGTCGGACATAGGTGAATGCCTTTCCACCGCCTACCGCATAAAGGAGGGGGATTTCGAGAGCTGGTACTCCGAATGGCTGCGCCTCGCGGAGCGCATACACGAGATCGCCGACGGCTGCGAGGCGAAGGGACACCGTGTGAGCGCGGGGGAGGCGTACATGCGCGCGTCGAATTATTACCGCGCGGCGGAGTTCTACCTCCATGGCGACCCCGCTGACCCCAGGATAACCGAGCTGTCGTCAAAGGGAGTGGAGCTGTTCAGGAAGGCGCTGACGTGTGAGGAGGTGCGTGTGGAGATGGTGGACATCCCATACGAGGGCACCACGCTCCCCGGGTACTTCTACCCCTGCGACGCTACCGGTGAGCCCAGGCCCACCCTCATCCTGCAGACCGGCTTCGACGGTACCCAGGAGGAGCTGTACCTGGGAGGGGTGACGGCCGCGACCCGGCGGGGGTTCCACTGCCTCACCTTCGAGGGCCCCGGGCAGGGCAGGGTCATCCGGGAGCAGGGACTGCCGTTCCGTGTGGACTGGGAGAAGGTCGTGACCCCGGTAGTCGATTACGCTCTCTCCCGTCCGGAGGTGCAGGCGGACAAGATAGCGCTGGAGGGAGTGAGCTTCGGGGGCTACATGGCGCCCCGCGCGGCCGCGTTCGAACACAGGCTGGCCGCCTGCATCGCCAACGGCGGCGTCTACGATTTCATGGGAAGCCACGTCCCGGAGGGAATGGAGAGAGACCAGTTCTTCGATCTCATCAGGCAGGATACCGCGGGATTCGACAAGGGCATGTTTGAGATGATGAAGACCAATACCGACATGCGCTGGTCCATCACCAACGGCATGTTCACCTTCGGCGTGGATTCGCCGGGCGAATGGATGTTGAAGGCTTCCGAGTACAACCTGGGGGGCGTGGCGGACAAGGTGAAGTGCCCCACCCTGGTCATCGACGTCGAGAACGAGCTCAACTTCACCGGGCAGGCGAAACTGCTCTACGACGCGTTGACCTACCCCAAGACCTGGATGCTCTTCACCATCGAGGAGGGCGCCGAAGAGCACTGCCAGATAGGAGCGGCTTTGCTCTCCGCCCAGCGCATCTTCGACTGGCTCGAGGATACTTTCAGCTGATACAAAGAGAATTCAACTCTGGGGTCTGACCCCAGAGTTGCATCAACACCGGGAGGATGAGATGAGAAGCAGCAGAGTCGCTAGCAGGACGGCGGCGGTCGTCATCGGTATGTGCATGCTCATCGTACTCACGACCGGGCTGGGCGTAAGCGCGGCGGGAGAGCGCGCGAGCCAGGCCCTGCCGCTGGAGAACGGCTTCTGGACCAGGGTCTACAACGGCGGACACGGGGCTGATCAAGCAGACGCAGTCGCATGCGACCTTTCGGGCAACGCTTACGTCGCTGGTCGGATCGTACGCTCCAACGGCTCAACGGACATCTGGGTGAGGAAGTACAACGGTTTTGACGGCGCTTCCCTGTGGACGAAGCGTCTGGACTCGTCCCGCACAGGGAACGACGCCGCGCTCGGGGTCGCAGTGGGAACGGACGGGAACCCGGTGGTG
>JAGUWJ010000138.1 GCA_020062425.1 Actinomycetota bacterium | reverse complement strand
TGGGCGTGCACACCACCGCCGGAGCCGATCATGATGTCGTTCCCCAGCTCGCGCACCGCGTCGGGTACGTTTACGGGTGTGATACCGCCCGACGGCATCGGCATGGTGGGCTTCAGGTCGCCGAACTTGTAGGTCAGGCAGCGCGCCACCATGCGGAACCTCTCCGGCAGGTACGGCGCCTTGCCGCCCATGGCGAACGGCACCACCAGGAAGTCCGCGCCGCAGAGGCGCGGTATCTTCCCCAGCACCAGCCAGGACGACATCCCGTACTCCGGCGACATGTAGAGCGCCCCCGCGCAGTCCATGTGCGCCAGGATGGGGACGTTTATGTCCTTGTCCTCCGCGAGCGCCCTCATCGCCTCGGGCCCGACAGCCAGGTAGTTCACCATCATGGCGTTGCCGCTTGCTTCGACCACCGCGTGTGCCAGGTCGAACATCTTGGGCAGCCTGTCGGTCACGTTCACCGTGTAGAGGGTGTGCTCGCCGGTCTCCTCGTATACGCGCTTCTCCATCTTCATGTAGGCCTTCACACGCGAGATGACCTTGTTGTACGCCATGTCCGCGATGAGCTCGTCATCCTTGACCACGTCGCAGCCTCCGAGCGCGGCCTTGTAGAAGAGCTCCGTGCCGAGTTCGACCGAGTAGCCGCTGCACGGCTTTACCATGTTGTTCAAGAGCGGGCGGCGCTTGTTCTTGGGGATGCCCAGCGCCTTGTAGATGCCGTCGATGCCGAACTTCGGACCCTGGAAGCCGTCCAGCAGGGCCTTTGGCATGCGCAGGTCCAGCAGCTTTATCTTGCCGCCCATGCTGATGTTGCCGAGGCACGCCGTGAGCAGCATGGGGATCTGGTTCTCGATGTTGGACGCCGGGAAGGCGACCTGGATTATGTACTGCCTCTCGGTCACGTCCCCGGGCACCATCCACTCGTACTCGGGCGCCTCGTAGACGCCAATGACCTTTGCTACGTGCTGGGCGCGCACCTCGGGGGTCTCCCCGGGCACGGGCGTCCAGGTGCCGGTCGACTGCTCGATGGCGAGCACCGGCGCGAGGGCCACCAGGTCAAGCTCCTTCGGCCACGCGGAATAGTAGGTGGCGATGACGTGGTCCTCGAAGTCGATCCCCTCGGGAAGAGCGTTAGGCTCGGCATCGTACGGGCCAAGCACGCAGGTCTCGGCCGAGGGTTTCGGCTTCGCTGCCTTTGCTTTCTTAGCGGGTTTCTTCTTGGCGGCTGGCATATCCGTCCTCCTTGTCATTGTAATTCAGTTTCCGGTCATTCAGGTTCGTTGCGGGGGGCGCGGTATCACTTTTCAGCCCGCGTTCACCCGGCGGTAGAGCTTCTTCAGCCTCTTGTAGGTCTCCTTGAAGGTGACAAAGGCTTCGTCGTACAGGCTAGCGTACTCCGACCTGGGAGTGAAGACCTCACGAAGATCGATCACGTTTCTCAAGGAAGCGTAATCGGGGTACGCTCCGAGCCCCACCGCCGCTATCAGCGCGGCTCCCCGCGCGCCGGAGTGCTGGGGCTCCTCGGCGGCCTCGATGGTCACGCCCAGCACGTCGGCGAATATCTGCATCCAGAGGTCGCTCTTCGCCCCTCCACCTATCGCTCTCAGCGAGACGTCCTTGAAGCCGCACCCTCTCACGCCCTCCAGCATCCAGCGGGCGTGCAGGGCGACCCCCTCGAAGACCGACCTCACCATGTCGCGGCCCCGGTGGTCGAGGCTCAAGTTGATGAACCCTCCCCTCACCGTCACGTCGGGGATGGGAGAGCGCTCACCGTACATCCAGGGGGTGAAGAGGAGCCCGTGGCTGCCGGGCTCGGCCGTCGCGGCGACCTCGTTCAGGAAATCCATTATGTCGGTTTCGGGGGCGCACTCGACGTCACACGGGGAGAGGTGCTCGCAGAACCACTTGAAGCAGGCGCCAGCGCTCTCCGTCTCAGATAGGAGGATATATCGGCTGGGGTCCGCGGAGGCGATGCTGACAATGCCCTTGGGCCCGTCGTTTCGTGCTTTCGGCACGGTGACCGCTATCCAGCCGGACGAGCCGATGTAGACGTGCCCCTTGCCGTCGATCACCGCCCCGGAACCCACTGTGGCGCTGGGTACGTCTCCGGTCCCCGTGAACACCGGCGTCCCTTCCTTCAGGCCCATCTCCTCCGCCGCGTCGCGGGTCAACCCGCCCGCCTGCTCGTGCGACGGCACCAGCTCGGGGAGCTTGTCGGTGTCTATACGGAACAGCTTGAGCAGCGTGTGGTCCCACTCTTTCTTCTTGAAGTTGAGGCCTCCGGTCGCGGAAGCGGCGGCGTAGTCGTACACAAACCTGCCGCAGGACCTGTGCACCAGGTAGCTGTTGACGTCCAGTATCTGGTGGGCGGCTTCATAGATACCGAGCTCGTGCTGCTTGAGCCACATTAGCTTTGCTATGACGTCCTTTCCGGTGGGAACGCCGCCGGCGATGTGAAGCAACACCGGCCTGGTCATCCAGCGGATTATCTTGTCCGCCTGCTCCTGGGCCCTGCCGTCGATCCAGATTATCGCTGGGCGCAGCGGAACTCCTCCCGCGTCCACCGGCAGCACCCCCAGCATCTGCGTTGAGTACACCACTCCCGCGACCGCCTCGGGGGAAACGCCGGCCTCCTCGAGCACCTCGCGGGTAGTCGTGGTGACCGCTCCCCACCAGTCATCGGGGTCCTGCTCCGCCCAGTTCTCGCGGGGGTAGCTGGTCTCGTAAGGCGCGAACCTGCTCGCGATGATCTTCCCGGAGAAGTCGGTCAGAGCGGCCTTGCTGCCGCCGGTGCCCACGTCGTGCGCCATAATGTACCGTTCTTCAGACAACTGGACGTCCTCCCGGTGCGGGAGCCCTCAAAAGGGCTCGTCTTCGGCTCGTGCGCCCTGACTCTCGAGTGTTGCGCCGACAGAGATATACTATGCGTTTTCGCCGGCCTTTGCACTCATGGCGATAAGGCGCTCGGCGGCCACGATGCCGAGCGCGGCAAGGTCCTCAGTGTGAAGGTAGTAAGGCGCGCGGGGAGGGAACAGTACGCGGGCGGCTCCTTCGACCCCCTCGCACTCCGGCCAGAGGATGACGTTCAACGGAAGTCTCGGAAGCGCGGGGATGACGAACGAAAACTCACCCGACCCGGCCGGCTCTCCACCGAGAGATCGGGCGGCGGCGGCGAACTCGTCCGGGTCGGCGCCGAAGCGGCTCGCCAGCTTCACCTCGGACATCTGCTCGAAGGCGCTGGAGAAGACCCTGCCGCCCGGCATCTCGCGATACGCGAGCCAGCCTTCTGAGCGCAGCGGCTCGCCGCGATAGGTGAGGTAGTGCAGCGCGACGACGACCACGGCCCCGCTCTGCCGTTTTCCGCCGGGCACGTGGACCTCGCCTGAGGGAAAGCTGACCGTCATGGACTGACCAAGGAATACCACGCGGAACAGACCTCGGTCCGCGTCGTACTCCACTCCCCTCTCGGCAGCCGCCGCGCCGGGGTCGATGGAGCCCAGGTCTTCCGCCGCTTTGGATACCGCTATCTGGTAGGCCTCCCGGTCCTCGAACATCATCGACAAGCCGCTTACTGCTCCCCTCTGTATGAAAGCTCGACTCGATTCAACTCTCGGGGTCTGACCCCAAGAGTTGAATTATTCGTCTCCACAACCCGGCGCCCACCGTTTGAAACGCTGTTGTTCCCACCCGGCTATTGTAAGATACTCGCTAGTGTCGACGCCCGCGAGAGGAACGACAGATGCACTGGACAACCCACATAGTGTCAGGGGCCGCCGCGGGATACCTCATCGGCCGTCCCGTGCCCGCCGCGCTCGCGGGGTTTGCGAGCCATCTCGTCCTCGACGCCGTCCCGCACCACGACCCCGACTCCGAGATAGGGTACGTGATCGATTCACTGGCGGGCCTGGCGGCGTTGGTCGTGGTAGCCCGCTGGCGCAGGATCAGGAGGGTCGACCCCGCGCGGGCCGCCCTGTTCGGTGCCTGCGGCAGCGCCCTTCCGGACGTGGAGCTTCTGGTGAAGCTGGCCAAGGACATCGAGAAAGAGCAGTACCTATTCCCGGCGCACGACGGGACCATAGAGCACGGGGAGACGCACCCCGCCGCCTCAACAGCCATTCAGCTCGCGCTCATCGGGATTATGCTCTCGCTTGCCTTGCGGAAGATGAGGCGGGCTCACCTCAAGAGAGCCTCAGAAGCTGGTGAGTCCGCGGGATCACCCTGACGTCCGGATAGATCTCCAGGGCTTTCGCCTGCACCTCCAGCAACGTGCCTCCACCGATGCCCACTTCTCCCCTGCGGCCCGTCACGGGCTGGATGACCACAACGGCCTTCTTGCCGGAGCTGCTGACCAGCCCAACCGCGGTGAGCACTTCGTCCACCACGCAATCCTCGGTCAGCACCATCTTCACGAAGAGGTTCGGCACCGAGCAGTTCTTGAGGAACTCGAGGTTGACGTCGAACCGCTCCGGCTCTTTGGTGCAGGACGGGATCTTGATGTCAGCCGCAACGTAGGTGAGGTGCTCGACTATACCCGGGAGCTCCTCCGGGTAGGTGGCGTTTGTCTCCAGGTACACCTTGAGCCCGTCAGAGGTGAGCACCGGGAGCAGGCTTCTGAGGAAGTCGGCCTGCACCAGCGGCTCACCCCCGGTGACGGCCACCGAATGGTGCCCCGGCACCCGCAGCTTCTTCACCACGTCATGGATGTCGGCGACCGAGACCGTGTTAGGTATGAAGTCGTATCGGCCCGAGCCGGGGTCGGTCTCGATCTTGCAGGTGGCCACCGGCCGCCTCGCCTGGGGAGTATCGCAGAAGGCGCAGGACAGGTTGCATCCGCCGAACCGTATGAATATCTGCCTCACGCCGGTCAGCGGGCCCTCGCCCTGCACCGAATCGAAGATCTCCTCCACGTTCCCTCGCGCGTCCACCATGCGCTTCCTTTCCTGCCCGATGTCAGTCGAGCGGCCGTACCTTGCACGCGTCCGCTTCGACGTTCTCGATCTCGCCCAGAAAAGCCTCTCCTACCTTTTCGGCGAAATCGTCGATGTCCTCTATACCGATGTCATGGAGCCCCACCGCGCGCACCGGCGCTCCGGCTCCCTCAACGTTGAGCCCCAGGTGTATCATGCCCGAGACGGGGCTCAGGGACGCAACGGATACGCTCAGCTTTCTCCAGTCGGTGTCTTCCGGCGCCAACCCGTAGATGTTGTCGAACCTGCGCTCGAGCTCGACTCCCGGACCCGCGGTTCCGCGCAGCCGCTCAGCCGCACTGACGAGGAGAAGTCTCTGGGCGAGGACTATCTCTGTCATCGTGGCGCCGAAAAGCTCAACGATGAAGTGAAGCATTTCGGGAGAGCTGATCGAGGAGCCGTTGCGCAGGTCCTCCGCGTCGACCATGTGCTCGAGCGAGACATCGCACGGGCCGCGGAACGAGACGATCGAGTCACCGGCCACGCCCAAGCTGCGGTACGCCCACAGTGGCGACAGCTGGGAGCCGTCGTACTCGATGATCTTCTCTCTGACATGCGTGCGCTGCAACCGCACTCCCTCGTGCCATGGGCCGCGCCATGCGGCTAGACCTGTTGTTACACCCGCGGGTCGGTTACGAAACAAACCGGACATAGATCTTATCGTCACTGGACACAGTTGTCATTAGGGGGTATAGGAAGCCCAGGCTTCCGGTGACTCCCAGACCGTGACGGACATCAGCCCGACCTGAAGGGACTCGGAAGCCGCTATGCTCTCCAGCTGTGCAAATACTGTCTTCGCGACGTTCTCGGCGGTGGGCGGCAGGTCGTCGAACGGCTCCACCTCGTTCAAATAAGTGTGGTCGAAAGGTTCGATCGCCCGCTCGAGGACACGCGCCGCGTCGGAGAAATCCACGACCATGCCCGAGCCGGGTGTCTCTTCAGCCGCGAAAACGGCTTCCACCATCCATGTGTGTCCATGCAGGCGGGAGCACTCTCCCGGGTGACCGGAGAGGCTGTGCGCCGCGCTGAAACGACTTTTGATGCCTACACTGTACATAT
>JAGUWJ010000187.1 GCA_020062425.1 Actinomycetota bacterium | reverse complement strand
GCCGGCAAACGGCCGGACAGAGCCCAGCCCAAGGGCGCGCCCGCCCCGACCGGCGCAGGCGGATTCCTGCTGAATGCGCGTCTCCAGACCGTGGTGAACGCGGTGGTGATAGTACTCCTCATCGGCACCCTGCTCATGGGCGCAGTGATGGTACTGCCCAACAAGTCCCCCATAGGGAAGCTGGTCGGCCAGGTCGCCAACTACAAGTACCTGCTCGAGGGCATAATCACCAACACAAAGCCCGAGGTGGTAGCGGCCGCCCTGAACGAGAACCCCAAGTTCCTTTCCGAAGTGATCGGGGAGCTGCCGCCGCAGGTCGTTGCGGTCGCGGTGAACAAGAACCCGCAGATGAGCGTGAAGCTCATGGCCATGCTCGACCCCGAAGCCCTCGCTTACCCCATCAACGAAAACGGCGAGTTTATCTCCGATCTCATCGGTTACCTCGATCCGGAGGTCATAGCCGCCGCTCTCAACGAAAACAGCGAGATGACCATCGAGCTGATGAAGTACCTCGACCCCAAGGTCGTCGCCAGCATCGTCAACGAGAACGGGACCTTCGTAGCCAATCTCATCTCTTACCTGTCACCGGTGGTCATCGCAGATGTGGTTAACGACAACGGCCCGTTCCTCACCGCGATACTGGGACTGATGGACCCGGCGGGCACGGCGATGATAGTGAACGAGAACGGTGAGTTCCTGGCTGCGCTGTTGGGCAGGCTCGACACCGGCGTCATAGCGAGTGCGGTCAACGCCAACGAGCAGTTCGTCATCTCGATGTTGAACAACTCCAACCCTGCGCCGATCGCCATGGCAGTCAATAGGAACGGTGAGTGGATCGCCGGCCTGGTGAGGAAGCTCAACGGCAGCGTGCTGGCCGGGGCGGTCAATGCCAACGTCGGAACGGTCGCCACCCTGCTGGACGCCATGGACCCGCAGGTTGTGGCGGACATCGTCAACAACCAGGGTTATATGCTTCAGGTGATCGGGGCCATCAACCCTGCGGCCGTGGCCGGAGCCATCAACGTCAATGGGGCCTTCCTGACCTCGCTGGTATCCTATATGGATCCAGCCGAGCTCACCAAGTCGATGGATGCGAACCCGAATTTCCTGGCCGACGTAGTGGCGGGCGTATCGCCCGACCTGGTGGCGACCATCGCCAACAACCAGGCTTTCCTGACCAAGGTTCTCTCAGCGGCCGATCCCGCCATTACCGCAGGGATAGTGAACTCTAACCAGGCTTTCGTGGAATCGCTCCTTGTCGAGCTCAACCCAGGGGTCCTGGCCGCCGCGCTCGACTCGAATCCGCAGATGACAAAAGACCTCCTGAACTCACTGGACCCGGCGGTCATCGCTGGCGTGGTGAACGAGAGCGGCTCCGTGCTGAGCGCGTTGCTGACCAAGCTCGACGCATCCGTTACCGCGAAGATCGTGAACGCGAACGGAGCTTTCCTGACATCGCTCCTGGGCCAGTTCGACCCGCAGGCGCTCGCGGCCGTGCTGAACGGTAACCAGAGCTTCCTCACCTCCATACTGGGCGAGCTCGATCCGTCCACGACCGCCACCGTGGTCAACTCGAACGTGATCTTCCTGCAGAAGCTGGTCAAATACCTCAACTCGCAGGTGGTGGCGAACGCCGTCAACGGCAACCCCACCATGACCTCGCGACTGATGAGCTATCTCTCACCGACCGCGGTTGCGTCGATCGTCAACGCGAACCAGGTTTTTCTGAAAGGCCTAATCAGCCACCTCGACCCGGCGGTCATGGCGGAGGCCACCAAAGAGAGCACCGCCTTCGTGACCGCGCTTTTTGCGGACCTGGACGAGACCGTGATCGGGGAGGCCGTCAACGACAACGAGGCGTTCCTCTCCGCGCTGGTCGGTGGGCTCGACCCGGACAGGATCTCTGCCGCGGTCAACGCGAACCCCGATTTTCTGAGCACGCTGATCCAGTACCTCGACGCCGAGGGCATGGCCGACCTGATGGCGGAGGTACACGCGGCTCAGGGCAACAACGATTTCCTCGCCCGGACTATGACGGCTATATATCTCGAGGGAGCCACGGCGGCTATCGCTGACTCCGTTAACGCTAACGGGCAGTTCCTGTCCGATTTCATCGGGAGCTCGGACCCCACCATCATCGCGGACGTGGTGAACCAGGGCAACGTCTCCGGTGTCCCCGGAGGCTTCATAATGCAGCTGATCGGCCCCGGCGGGCTCGACCCGGCGGCGGTAGCCACCGCGATGGACGCCCATCCGGACGTGACCGGCCAGATACTGGCGAACCTCGACCCCACGGTAGTGGCGGATGCCTTGAACGCGAACCCGAACCTTATATCGGACCTGCTGGGAGTGCTCGACCCGAATGTGCTGGTGGCGAGCATGCCGGCTGCCGAGGATCACCTGGGCAAGCACCTGAGGATGCAGCTCAAGCTGCGGGCCGAGCTGCCGCTCATCGGCTGGTACAAGACAGACGTATTCATGTGGTTCAGGAGCATGTCTGTATACGAGGGTCCCCCTCTCTAGATGGTGTGGAGGATAGCTTGACACCGCTGACGGACTGGAGGCTTGGATAGGATGTTGAGATCGAGGGGCGTACAGGGTGTAGTAAACATAGCGGTCATCCTTACCATTGTGGGCACGCTGATCGTGGGCGTCTCCATGGTTCTTCCGGTCAAGAGCCCGGTAGGCCTGCTGCTCGGCAAGCTGGCCAGCCAGAAGGGCATGCTCTCCGGCATGCTCGACGGCATCGATCCCAAGGTGCTGGCGCTGGCCCTGAACGCGGACCCCACGATGATGTCGAAGATTCTGAAAGATCTCGACGCCAAGCCAGTGGCGGAGGCGATCAACGACAACGGGGAATGGCTGGCGGAGCTGATAAGCTACCTGGATCCGGCCGCCTTGAGCGCGGGCTTGAACGAGAACGTGGACCTGGTGGTCGAGGTCACCAAGTACCTCGACCCGGAGGTCATAGCGGTCGCGGTCAACGCCAACGGCGAATGGCTGGCCGAGCTGATCGGCGAGATGGATCCCAAGGTCCTGGCCGAGACCATGAAGCAGACGGGTGATTTCACGAACCAGCTCACCCTTTACCTCGATCCCAAGGTCATCGCCGACGCGGTCAGCGCCAACCAGGACTTCGTGAGCGACCTCATCGGCAACCTGGATCCGAGTGTGCTGGCGGCGGCCTTGAACGCGAACGCCGACTCTACGGCGAAAGTGCTCCAGTACCTCAACCTCGGCGTGCTGGCGAGCGTGGTCAACGAGAACGGCCAGTTCCTGGGCGACCTGGTGGGCAAACTCGACCCTGCCATGCTGGGCCGCGCTCTGAGCCAGAACCCGGACATGACCGTCGACCTCATGAACATGCTGAACCCCAGGGTCATAGCCGACGTCGTCAACAACTCCGGGAGCCTGGTGCCGAGCCTGATGGCTGGACTCTCTCCACTGCTCCTCAAAGCCGTGACAGACAACCAGGCCATGACCGCCCGCCTGGTGGCGAAGCTCTCGCCGGCATCCATAGGCGGCCTGGTCAACCAGATAGGCGGTTTCACAAGCGCACTGGTCAACTCACTCGACCCGGGCGTTGTAGCCGGCGTCCTGAACAACAACGTGGCGTTCGTCACCGCGCTCACCAATGCCACAGACCCGGAGATAGTCGCCAATGTGGTCAAGAACGAGACTTTCTTGACCAATGTCATGGCGCGGATCGACCCGGTGATACTGGCCGGGGCCTTGAACGCGAACAGCGCCATGATGGTGGGCCTCATCGGCAACCTGAACCCGCAGGTGATAGCCCAGATAGTGAACAACAACACCGGGTGGATCGCGGAACTCAACAACCAGCTCAGCACCTCCAACACCGCCTGGGCGGTCAACCAGTCGGGCGGTTTCCTGTCAGCGCTGGTGGCGAACCTTGACCCGGCTGTGCTGGCGGCTGTGATGAACTCCAACCCGCAGATGACCGCGGACCTGATGAACCACCTTGACACCTCGGTCATAGCGCCGGCTGTCAACGCGAACGGAACTTTCCTCACCAGGCTCACCGGTTACCTGAACACGACCGTCCTGGCCAACGCCATGAACGCGAACCCGGAGATGACCAGTGACCTCATCGGGTATCTCGATGAGGATGTAATATCGACGGTGGTCAACCAGAACGGTACCTTCCTCACCGATTTGATGAACAAGCTCGACCCGCAGGTGACCGCCACCGCGGTCAACCAGAACCGCACCTTCCTGACCAGCCTGGTCAAGAAGCTGAACGCAACTGTTGTCACTTACGCGGTCAACAACAACCAGACGTTCGTAAGCGGCCTGGTGGCGAACCTGGACGCTGCGAGCCTGGCTGAGCCCATGAACACACCGGAGGGTCAGGACTTCACCGAGCGGCTCATGAACAACGGACTGGACCCCGCCGTGGTAGCGGAACTCCTCGGGGACAACGAGACATTCGTCTCGGACCTGCTGGGTTTCCTGGACCCCGGCGTGATTGCTGACGCGGTGAACACGAACCAGCAGTTCCTGACTGAGATGCTGACCTACTCCGAAGCGAACGACATCGCTGACATAGTCAACAACAACCCGGGTGTGCAGGCCATGGTCAACCAGCTGGTAGGCCTGCTCGACGGCAACGTCATCGCAGGCGCCATGAACGACCACCCCGAGATGACGGAGGCCCTGCTGGCCCCCGCTCCCGCCGGAATCGACAGCGACATCGTCAAGAACGTACTGGGCACGACCGAGGCGAGAGACCTCGTCTCGGGCGTGCTGGCGAACATGAACCCCGCGGGAACGGTTGACCTCCTGACCAATACCGGCGACTTCGTCGGCGACCTCCTGGACCTCACCAAGGGAGGCCTCACCATCGAGAACGGGGTGAACATCTTCGCCGGCCCGAACCACGCGGGTACCAACCCTCGGACGGGTACCGCGTGGGACCCGAGCCAGAGCGTGTTCAGGCGCAGCACCGCGTCGGTTGCCGCCGAGTTCAACCTGATGGGAATATGGCTCCCCGCGATGCTCATGAACATACAGTTCGTGGACGCACGCCCGTGCGTGACGCCCGGCGACCCGGCTCCGAACTGGTAAGTAACAAGGTGTAACAGATGTCTGACCTGAGACCAGAGGAAGGCTAGGAGACGAAGAAATGCTCTATAAACCCGGTCTTCAGAAGATCATAAACCTGCTGGTCATCGCCGTGCTGGTGGGTACCGCGGCGGTAGCCATCATAGGCTTCCTGCCCTCCAAGAGCCCCCTGGGGCCGCTGGTGGGCAAGGTCACCGACAGGAAGATCCTGAGCGCGCTCATAGGCTCGTTGAGCCCTGAGGCGGTGGGCATCGCCATCAAGGACAACCCGGAGTTCCTCGTGGAGCTGTTGCGATACCTCGATCCGGAGGGCACGGCGGAGGCTGTCAACGAGAACTCCGAGTGGGTCGCCGAGCTCATGTCTTATCTGGATCCGGAAGTGATCGCAGTGGCGATCAACGAGAACCAGGAGTTCATCGTCGAGGTCATGGCATATTCGGATCCCCAGGTCACAGCCGAGATAGTGAACAGCATCGGGCCGTTCCTCTCCGACCTGGTGGCCGAGTTGGACGCCGAGGTCATCGCCAACGCGGTCAACCAGAACGGCGAGTTCCTCACGGAACTGGTGGGGTACCTCGACATCCCGTCAACCGCCGCCGCCATCAACTACAATCCCGAGTTCGCTGCGGCGCTGGTGGGCTTCCTCGACCCGAACGCTATCGCGGGAGCGGTAAACGCTAACGGAGCCTGGATAGCGAACCTGATAGGAAAGCTCGACGCGGCCGGGCTCGCGGCCGGCCTGGACCAGAACCCCGAGTTCGTCGGGGACCTGATGCCGCTCCTGGACTCCGGAGTAATAGCTAACGTGGTCAACTCCAACGGCCCGTTCCTGGGCCAGCTGCTGGGAGCCCTGGATCCGGACCAGCTCGCGGCCACCATGAACCGGACCTCCGACTGGACCTACGATGTAGCCATGAACATAAGCCCGGCATTCATAGCCTCTATCGCCAACAACGAGACTCTGATAGCCGAGTTCATGAGCAAGCTGAGCCCGTCATCTATTGCATCCAGCATGCACGTGACCACCGACTTCACAAGCGCCCTGATAGACTACCTCGATCCCGCGGCGATAGCGTCGGTGGTCAACTCCGCCGGCTCTTTCGCGAGCGGTCTCACCGGGAACCTCTCCACCGAGCTGTTGGGGGCGGTGCTTAACAACGCCGAGATGACGAACAAGCTGCTCGCGGTGCTCGACCCCGTGCCTATCGCCAACTCGGTGAACGCGAACGGCGCCTTCCTCGCCGCCCTGCTGGGCAACCTGGATGCTGCCGGCACGGCGAACGCGGTCAACCAGAACCCCGGCTTCGTGAAAGGTCTGCTGGCCTACATCGACCCGGAGAAGGTGAACAGCTTGCTCTCGACCACCTGGCCCTGGACGGCGGAGCTGGTGGGCAAGCTCGATACGGCCGTCGTGGCAGGCATAATCAACACCAACGGAGAGGTCTTCACTGAGCTGGTGGGCAAGCTGGATCCCGCATCAGTCGCGCAAGGCATGGAGGACCCCACCTTCCTGACCAACCTGGTGGGCAAACTGAACCCGCAGGTGGTAGCGGGTGTGGTCAACAACAACCAGACTTTCCTGACCGCGCTCATGGGTAAGCTTAGCCCTCAGGCCACCGCCACCGCGGTCAACAACAATGCGGCCTGGGCCAGCGTGCTGGTGTCGTACCTTAACCCCAGTGTAATAGCTGACGTGATGAACAACACCAGCGAGGCGACCACCGCACTCATCAATTACCTCGACCCGGCCGTCATCGGGTACGTGGTCAACAACAACGGCACGTTCCTCACCGCGGTGCTCGGCAACCTGGAGCCGACCGTGCTCACCAACGCGCTGAACACCGACGCCGGCGAGGCCCTGCTGACCAGCATGCTGGACCCCGCGGTAGGCCTGGACCCGGCCGTCATCGCGGAGGTGACCAACAACTCACCCGATTTCGCAAAGGGCCTGATGGACCCGGCTGACGGGCTCGACCCGGCGGTGCTGGCCCGCGTGGTCAACGCCAATGAGCCGTTCGTCTCCGACCTGATAGGGGAGCTCGACGCGGTGGTCATAAACAACGCGATGGACGCGGCCACCATCAAGAGCACCGAGCCCGGCGGCCCGGTGGGCGCGCTCTACGACCTCACGGGACCTGGAGGGCTGGACCCGCACGTGGTGGCGGCCCTGCTCAACAACAACGCCGCCTTCCTTGGGGACCTGATGGGCGGGCTGGACCCGGCCGGTACCGCTTCTGTGCTGGAGAGCGTTAACGGGCGGAACTTCGTGGATACCGTGGTCGGTGACCTCGCCGCGAACCCCGACGTCCTCTACAACGTAGCGCAGGCGCTGTCCACGACCGAGGCCCTGGCCGCTACCACCGAACTGATGAAAGCGCTGGCCGACCCGACCGCGGTCAACTTCCTGGTGAACCAGATGAACCGCGCCGGCCTCAACGGCACCCTGGCTAACGTGACCATCAAGACCTGGAGCGACAGCAGCATTCTGGCGAGCCCGTACACGTACTCAGTGACCGTCGAGACCGCCAACGTGCCGTCCCCACTGTAACAAGGGTTGCACGGGCCGAGAGCCCTCGACGGCAGCAGAGTGATGACGGAGGTTTCTTCAAACCGAATAGGTGAACTCACCAAGCGGGAGCCGGGAAGGTTCCCGCTTTTGACTTGGGGCCGGCCCTGGATATCGAGCCAGGTTATCACCGGTCGCAAGTACTGATATGCTAGTGCTGGATAGATTGACAGGGGGATACGGTTGCAGTGTAAGTGGCACCCCGACCAGGAAGCTGGTTTCATCTGCATAAAATGCACCCAGAGTTTCTGCCCGCAGTGCACGGCGGAGACTAAGGAGGCTTTCTACTGCCCCGACTGCCACAAGGAGAACGTGGATCGTTTCGCCGCGATGCTCGGCCCCGAATCGTCCGGAAAGAGCTCCAGGGGAAAGGCCGGCAGGCCGGCAGCGGCCCGTCGTGCCGAGCGCGAACCGAAGGAGCCCAGGAAGCGAAGGTCCAGGCGCGCCGCCGAGCCGGCACCTCCTCCTCTCCTGCCTGAGGAGCCCACGCAGGCGCTACCAGCTCTGGAGATACCGGTCGTACCGGAGCCACAGGCGGCTGCGATACCCGCGACTCCGCAAGCGGTCGAACCCACCCCGGAACCTCCTCCGGAGCCGCCGGCGCAGCCCGAGGCAGAAAAGCCCATACCTCCACCTGTTGTGGAGCCGCCGATCGTGACCGCTCCGGAAAAGCCGGCTGCTGAGCCGACGCAGCCTGTACCGGAGCCACCCTTGAAAGCGCCGGTCGAACCAGAGGCTGCCGTCTCGCCCGTCCCGGAACCCCCGGCAGCGGCCGACATCGAGCCCGGGACAGTGGCACAGCCCGCCGTCCCGGAACCTCCGCCACCGGTGGTTCTCGAGGGGCCACCTGTTGTCGAGCCTGAACCATCCCGGCCGGCTCCGACGCTACCTGCCGCTCCGGCACCGCCGGACGCAAGCGAAGCCGAGCCTCCACGTGAGGTCGAGCCGGCTCAGCCGCGCGTATCGGAGCTGGCGCCGCACCCTGTGGCCGGTGCAGATGAGGCCGACCGGTTCGAACAGTTGCCCCTTATGGAGGAGACTCCTCCGCAGGAGGTCACCGCTCCGGTCGCTCCCCCGGTGCCGCCGGACAGTGTTCCCGCTCAGGCCGCAGAGATCCCTTACGCGCCACAGGACGCTGACATAGAGGACCTTCTCGGGGTCCCGAAGGAATCTGTACTTTCCGCCCCCATGGAAGAGGCGACCCCCGATGTCCAGGCGCAGCCAGAGGCGGAACCTCCCCCGGAGACGGCACCTGAACCGCCTCCTCCCGCTCGGCGCGAAGGCGTTTCGGTGCCCGCGCCGGAGGCGTCGAGGGTGACACCCGAACCCCCGCCATGGGTCAAGCCCGGTGCCCCGGAGCCCGCCGCACCGATCCAGAAGGCGACGCAGGGTCCACCTGAAGGCGACGTCGAAAAGCCCCCGGCGCCACCTTCCAAGCTGGCCGTATTCAGTGTTCCGGCTGAAGCGAAGACGCCGGCGGAGCAGGGCCCGCCCCCGGACCTGCCGGAACCGGCGGGGCCCGACGTGCTGGAAATACCTGAGAAGCGCATCAGAGGGCGTCGTGAGAAGCCCGGCAGGATACGGAAGCCCAGCGAGAGGCGGCCCCGCCCCTCCAAGACAGGACCGGTGGACGTTCCCGCCGCCTCGACCGACGAGAAGGCCACTTTCTGGGAGGACATAGACGAGCCGAGGCGCGCCGCCAGG
>JAGUWJ010000040.1 GCA_020062425.1 Actinomycetota bacterium | reverse complement strand
CGTTCATGGTGAGCTCGAAGGAGGAGGAGCCGATCCTGGTTATCGCCTTGACCTTCTGCAGGTTGACGATATATCCCCTGTGGGCGCGGAAGAACTTCCTCGGATCCAGCATACGCTCGAGTTCCGCAAGCGTGTGGCTGGTGAGGAAGCGGTCGCTGTCGGTGTGGAGGAACGTGTACTCCCTCTGGATATTTATGAAGTTCAGGTCGTCCACGTTCACCAGGTAGATCTTGTCACCCTTCCGGGCGGGGATCTGGGGCATTACGGCTTCCCTGGGGACGGCAGCTCTCTCCGACCTCTTGAGCACGGCCTCGACCCTTGCCATCAGCTCGAGCGCGCTGAACGGTTTGGTGACGTAGTCGTCGGCACCTCCCCGCAGCCCCTGGACCTTGGACTTTTCGTCCGCCAGCGCGGTCAGCATTATTATCGGGAGGTCCCTGCTCCTGGGGTCGTCGCGCAGCCTGGTGAGTACCTCCCAGCCGTCTATCTTCGGGAGCAGGACGTCAAGGAGAACGAGATCCGGCACTTCATCCTTGATCTTACACAGGCCTTCCTCACCGGTGTTCGCCGATTCGACCAGATATCCCTCGAGCCTCAGGCTCTTGGCAATCATCTCGCTGATGAGGGGCTCGTCTTCGACGACCAGCACCTTCATCTTCTCGCCGTTCGTCACGTCAACTCATTCCCGTCGTCCGCTTCCCGCCGCGAATATGGCGGCATCAGGAACAGGCCCACTTGTTCGAATTGTGCCGCTCAAACCCGACGCATCCCCACGTACCGCCTCGTCCGCGTGCGCCGCCAGCGCGGTCCGGGTTGGATTATCCTTCATGCCCGCTCACCTGTCAAAGCGCTCGCCTGTCATCGCTATTCTTCGATACGTAAGGGTGCAGCCCTGCAGGCGTAACGATGTGGATGCGTACCCAGAAGAGCGGGGCATACCCAGTAATGCGAGGGATAATGCCTGCTGAAGGTGAGGCCTACTCCTCTTCTGAGGACCCGTCCGAGGCGCGGGCTTCGGCTTCCTTCTTGTCCTGCTCGGAATATGCCTGGGTGACGAAATAGATAGCCCTGTCGAAGTACAGGACGACACGGTTGTTGAGTTCCAGAGCCTGGTATAGTTCCCAGTTGGCGGTCAGGAAGCCTTCCTTGAGGACGAACAGCCAGATCTGCCTCTTCAGCAGGAGCAGGGCTATCACCACCTCTTCGACCTGGTACCCCTGCGATCTCCGTACCTCGCCGATCCTCCGGTAGAAGGAAGCAAGACGCTCCTTGGGCAACTGCCTCCCCAGGAAGTAGCCCATCCGCTGACAGATGCTGGCCGCGCGCTCGTGCAGCTCCTCGCGGCCCACGTTCCAGTAAGAGCGGGTGTAAGGTGAGGTGGTCACCTCGTCCACCCACTCCTCCGCTATGATGTCCGAGTTCTTCTCGATCACCTTGATAAGCTTGGTCGCAACGATCATCAATGGTCCCTTCAGGAGGCTTGCACAGCCAACATTCTATGTTAATGGAAATAGCGAGGCAAATAGCCTGCCTGGACTCTCAACGCGCCGTCCGGGGAAGGCTCATCGCCTCCCGCGCGATGGAGCGGTCGAGCGTGTCGATTATGGATTCGCCGCTCAGGTTGTGGGCGGCGAAGTACGCTCCGCCCATGGCGTCGGAGATCCTCCAGGCGGAGCTCGGCCTCCCTGCCAGAGCGGCATTGGGGGCGCTGTCCAGCACCACGGAGCTTATGCCCTTCCCGCGGATGCCGCGAGCGATATCGAGGGCCTCGTTCATGGGGTCCTTGGAACCCAGGGTGACGTTCCCCCCGCCGTCGGAGATCAGCACAAGCACGGGGAACGGTTGGGGATTGCGGGAGAGCTCCCTCTCCAGGATCTTCCCGCCCAGGGCAAGCCCGTGGGAGAGTGGCGTGGTGCCGCCGGGGCGCAACTGCGACAGCAGACGTGTCGCCAGCGCTTTCGAGGAGGTCGGGCTCATCACCAGCTGCGCCGCGTCGTCCTTGAACACGATCAGGCCGACCCTGTCCCGCTTCTGGTAGGCTTCCACCAGAAGGGTAAGGATCGCCTGCCTTGCCGCTTCCAAGCGCTGCATGGCTCCCATCGAGGCGCTCGCGTCGACAACGAAGAGGATGGACGCCCCGCACTTCCGCTTGCGCAGCTTGACCCTGATGTCCTCCGGTATGACGTCGGGAGCGCTCTCGGGCGCACTTCGCCGTGCGGCCATGGCCCTGATAGTGGCGTCGAAGGCGATGTCGCCACCGGCCGGATGGCGCTGTTTCTTGTCGGGGAGCATGCTCCTGTAATACCTGCCCCTCTTATCGGGGGCTTTCGGCCGGCCCCGCTTTCCGGGAGCGGGAGCCGAGACCTCCCGGTCAGGGAGGCCGGTTTCCTCGAAAGCGGACTCCGGCTCGGAGGGCTCCTGCGTGCTCACGGCGCTTGCTCGAGAGGGCTTCGAGCGACCGGCGGAACCCGCATCGGGTTTGGACGCCTGGTCGGAGCCTGGCGTGGCGGCGGGCTTCGTTATCTCCCTGAGCATCTGTGGGATGTCGAGCTTCTGCTCCCCCAGGACACCCAGTGGGCTTTTTCTCACTCGATGGTTGAGTGCGAGGCCGGCTACCCGCTCGATGTGCTCGACGCAGACCTTCCCGACCCCTTCCAGTGCGGCCAGCGCCCTGGCTGCGTGCAGCATCGAGAGGTCCGCACGGTGCCCGTCGGCGCCAGCCTTCTCCGAGAGACGGGCCGCGACCTCGATGACGTCGTCGGGCGCGGCGACTTCCGGGTACGACTCGCGCGCGGCGACGAGCCTGCCTCGGAGCGACTCCTGGGCGCAGTGCCACTGGGACTCGAACTCGACAGGGTTACGCTTGAATGAGAGGTTCCGTTTTATTATCTCGACCCTGTCCTGGGCGCTGACCTCTGTGTCGACCTCAGCGCACAGGCCGAAGCGGTCCTCGAGCTGGGGCCGCAGGTCTCCTTCTTCGGGGTTCATGGTCCCGACCAGTATGAAGCGCGCGCTGTGCCTGAAGGAGATCCCCTCCCGCTCTACGATGTTAACGCCCATAGCAGAGGAATCGAGCAGGGTGTCCACCAGGTGGTCCTCGAGGAGGTTCACCTCGTCTACGTAAAGTATCGACCTGTTGGCGCGCGCGAGGATGCCCGGCTCGAAGCTCTTCTCACCGTCGCGAAGGGCCTTCTCGATGTCCAGCGTCCCCACGATCATCTCTTCGGTGGCGTTCAGGGGCAGGGTAACTATCTTCATCCTGGTGCGGACGCCCCGGAGGGCACCCTCTACCGCGAGGGTCTCCGAGCAGTAATCGCAGAGCGTCTCGATGTCCAAGGGGTCGCACGAGAAGGGACAGCCTTCGACGGTATCTATCTCTGGCAGCAGGTAAGCGGCGGCCCTGGCCAGAGTGGACTTGGCCGTGCCCCTGTGTCCGCGTATCAGCACTCCGCCGACTTCAAAGGTCACGGCGTTCAGCAAGAGCGAGAGCTTGACCTGTTCCTGGCCCACCACGGCTGTGAACGGGTACACAATGTCGTCCCTGTTCAAGGCTCACCCCTCGAAAAGTACCGTTCGCTTCAATATGCGCACATCTTGGCGGTTTTACGGCAGAAAACCTCAATATATAGATTCACCTCGGCCGACACCGTCTCCTTTCCGGTGTAGCCGGATCGCGCCCGCAGCGGGGTGCTGTGAGGTTGAAGGTCGGTCTCAAAGGGGGGTCGAAGTTATTCCCGGAGCAGTGGAGGCGTTGAATAGCGAGCCGTCCTGTGCTAGTATTTGCCCGATTTTTTACATAGGGTCCGACCGGGTCTGACCGCGGGGTTTGCGCGACCAGATCGCCTCTCTGTATAATAACCGGGTTTGTTGCTAAGGGCGTTGGCTTTTTCTGAAGGCCTCCGGCCGGCCGTGGAAACGAAGATCGGGGGGTTTGATAGCATCTTATCGAAAAGGCCAAGAATGGTGCTCCTCGCAGGGGCGGCTCTGATCGTGATGCTTTCCCTTGGGCTCTCGCCCGTATTGTTAGCGCAACCTCTGGACGAACGCAGGGACAGTGCTCAAAGTGAGGTCAACCGTCTTCAGCAGCAGATGGAAGACGCGGTCGAGCGCTACAATTACGCCTGCGCCAAGCTCGAGAATACGAGGGGCCTCATAGCCGAGAACAAAGAAGAACTGAACGCGGCGGAGGAGGAGCTCGCGACCAACAAGGCGCGACTCAACAGCCGCGTGAGGGCCATGTACGTCGGCCGGCAGAACCACTTCATCGACGTGGTGGTCAACGCCGGCGACTTCGACGAGTTCCTGGTAGGGTTGGACCTCGCAAAGAAGGTCGGCCAGAGAGACGCCAAGCTGGTGCGGCAGGTCAAGGATGCAAAGGCAAGGCTGGAAGAAGCGCGCGCCTCGCTCCAGAACCAGAAAGAAGCCCAGGAGGCGGCGAAGCGGGAGATGGCCGACGCCAAGGCGAATGTGGAGAGCGAGCTAGCCGGCGCGCAGGGGCAGCTGGCGGACGTTGAGTCCGAGATACGCGCGGCTATGAGCCGCCGGGCCGCCGAGGCATCATCCTCCTCGAGCGGGACCCGTTCAGCCCCAGCGCCCAACCCGGTAGTACGCAGGTCCAGGCCGCCGGGGGCGCCTCACGGGGGCGTCCTGGGAGTCGCGTACGACCAGCTCGGGAAGCCCTATGTATGGGGAGCAGCAGGACCGGACTCCTTTGACTGTTCGGGCCTCACCATGTACTGCTACGAGGTCGGCGCGGGCATATCCATCTCTCACAGCTCCTACGCCCAGGCCTACTGCGGCACGGCGGTAAGCGTGGGCGAGCTGGCCCCCGGCGACATACTCGGTTTCCGCGGCTGGGGACACGTCGGGCTCTACGCGGGAGGCGACGATTTCATCCACGCTCCACAGTCGGGTGACGTGGTCAAGGTCTCTTCGCTGTCGGCTCGCAGCAACTACTGCGGTGCGGTCAGGCCTTAGGCCGGCGTCTGACAACAGGTCTTTCGGGAAGGCCCCTGAAAGGGGCCTTTCTCATAGAGGCGGAGGATGATCACGATGTCGGAAGCCGTTATCTTCTTCGACCCCCTTTTCGTCGAGCACAACACCGGCGCCGGTCACCCGGAAAAGTCCGAGCGGCTCCCGGTGGCCCTGGCCGCCCTCAAGGAGGCCGGAGTCCTGGACCGGGTCGAAGTCCGCGTCCCGCGAGACGCCACCGTCGACGAGATCGAGCTGGTGCATACGCCCGCTTACATCCGGCAGGTGGAGCACCTGGCGGCGTCCGGCGGAGGCCACCTCGACATGGACACCGCGGTCTCCAGGAAGACGTATGACGCGGCCTTGAGGGCTGCTGGAGCGCTTCTCGACAGCGTGGACGGGTGCGAGAGCGGCGATTTTCCACGATCCTTCTGCCTGGTCAGACCCCCCGGCCACCACGCTCTTCCTGGCAGGGGTATGGGATTCTGCATATTCAACAACGTGGCCATCGCGGCCAGGTATGCCATCTCCACGAAGGGCCTGGAGAGGGTCATGATCGTGGACTGGGACGCCCATCACGGGAACGGTACTCAGGAGGTCTTCTACGATGACCCCAGCGTACTGTACGTATCACTCCACCAGTTCCCGCACTACCCGGGAACCGGGTGGGTCGACGAGACCGGCAAGGGCGAGGGAAGAGGCTATACCATCAACTTCCCCTTCCCTCCCGGCACGGGTGAGGACAGCTACCTGGAAGCATTCGAGAGGGTGATACTTCCCGCGGGAAGCGATTTCGCCCCGGACCTCCTGCTGGTGTCGGCGGGTTACGACAGCCACTCGGGGGACCTGTTGTGCTCTATGCGGCTTGCGGACGTCACCTACAGGAAGATGACGGACCTCCTGCTCGGCCTGGCGGATGAGTGCTGCGGTGGGAAGCTCATTGCCACACTCGAGGGCGGCTACAACCTCGACGCGCAGGCGCGCTCGATAGTGCAGACCGTGGCCGGGCTGGCGGAGATGGACATACCACCCCGGGACGAAGAGCGAGGCCCGGGGCCGTACGGTGAAAGGGCGAGCGAGATAATCGCCGAGGCGGAGATACTGCGCGGGCGCGCGTAGTACACTCGAGCGGTTAAGGTATCGGGGTATTTTTCCGATTACTTGATTGCAGTTGTGATCAGGGTAAGAGGAAGGCGGTATCGTTGGATATTCACGCGCTCCTTGCTGTCGCAGTCGAACAGAACGCTTCCGACGTCCATATCAAGGCCGGGAGCCCACCGTACCTGAGGGTTGATGGGGAGCTCTACGAGGCGGACTTCCCCAGGCTCTCCCCGACGGACCTCATCGAGATAGCGTTCTCACTGATGGATGAAAAACAGGCCAAGGACTTCCATGAGACCAATGAGGCCGACTTCGCCTACAGCGTAGCCGGGCTCGGCAGGTTCAGGGCCAACGTCTTCAAGCAGAGGGGGACCATAGGGGTAGCCATCCGGCGGGTCCTGACCAAGCAGATCCCCTCGTTCGAGGAGCTCGGCCTGCCACCGGTGCTCAAGCGGCTGGCGGACGAGGCCCGTGGTCTTCTCCTGGTGACCGGGCCCACCGGGAGCGGGAAGACCACCACCCTTGCCGCGATAGTCGACTGGATAAACGAGAACAAGCGGTTGAACATCGTCACCATCGAGGACCCCATCGAGATCTTGCATGTCGACAAGAAGTGCATCGTCCACCAGAGGGAGATCGGCACTGACACCGATTCCTACAGGGAGGCCTTGCGGCACATAACCAGGCAGGACCCCGACGTGATCCTGATCGGGGAGATGCGTGACGTGGAGACCGTGACCGCGGCCATGAACATCGCCATGACCGGACACCTGGTCGTCTCAACGTTCCATACCCAGGACACCACCGAGACCGTCAACCGCATGATCGACTTCTTCCCTCCCACGCAGCAGAAGCAGGTAAGGATCACCCTGACCAGCACTCTGGCGGGCGTTTTGAGCCAGATCCTGCTTCCCCGCTGCGACGCCCCCGGGAGGATACCCGCCATCGAGGTGATGGTCATGAACGGCAGGCTGGCGGAGTGCCTGTTGAACGAGGAGCCAACGGCGGTGATGCGCGAGATAATCGCAGACGGCGAGTTCTACGGAATGCAGACCTTCAACCAGTCACTGGTATCGCTTTACGCGGACGGTCTGATTGATTTCCCGGCAGCTATGAAGGCCTCGAACCAGCCGCACGACTTCATACTGATGGCGAAGCAGATGGGGCTGCCTGTCGAGGAGACGCTGGCCATAAGGTGAGCGCGCGCGGGCGGTTCCTCAACCGGCGATCTCCGTGATGAACCTGTAGCTCTCCTCGAATATCTTCTCTTTGGCGAAGTCGAGAGTGGCAACATGACAGCAGTTTTCCAGCCAGATTAGTTCTTTATCGGTCGAGCAGACCCGCTCGAATATTTCGACCGCGTTCATCGGAGCTACTACATGGTCCTCGCGGCCCTGGAATATTCGTATGGGTGAGGTCACGCGCGCCAGGTCGTCTCTAACCGCGGCCTGCAGTCTGATGAGCTCGTGGAGAGCCAGCGTGGACATCTTTTCATAGGCCACTTCCGTGACGGAGGGGTCCTTGAGGTCGTTGCCGGGCCCGGGGAACTTCCGCAGCAGGTGCTTCAGAGCAGGCACCAGGTGAAGCGCAAACCCCTGGAGCCCGGTCGCCAGGCGAACCGCCGGCGCGCTCACCGGCATCAGTCCGGCTATCCGCTCCGGGTACCGCTCTCCCAGGTATAGGGTCAGGATGCCACCTAATGAGAGCCCTGAGACGAACACCTGCCCGCATATGCTCTCAAGCTCGGATAGAGCCCTCTCTACCACGGTGGTCCAGTCCCCGAAGGTATAACGGGCCATGTCTTCCACGTCGGTGCCGTGGCCGGGAAGCCTGGGTCCCAGGACGGTCAGCCCTTTCTCCGCGAGATATTCTCCCATCGGCCTCATGCTCGAGGTCGTTCCGGTAAAACCGTGGATCAGCAGGCACCCGACATCCCCACCGCTGAAGAAGAACGGGAGCCCGTCCTCCATCACCGTGACGCCCGCCGGGATCTTCATGGTCTCGAGCGCCTCGGCGCCCTGCACTTGATCCATCTTCTCCTCCTTCGACTAGTGGAGAGCGTCGAGTCTCCGGCGGCTCTCAGTTCTCCAGGTTTCCCAGGATGTCATTGCCGGGGTGGCGCACGTAGTGCGCCGGGTTAGGGTTGAACTCACCCCAGTAAGTGAAGAACGTCCGCAGGGTCTGGTAGAACCATGACGGGCAGACGAGCGAGTAGAGGACGTGCGCGCCTGAGGGTACCACCAGTGAATCGACCAGAGGGTTGTCTGCCGCCGCCGCCAGCAGATCGTACGCCTCGTCCACCGCGGTGACAGGATCATCGAGAGAATGGGTGACCAGGCACGGGACCTCCATGTCTGCTATGCATCGGGCGGGGCTGGCGCCCGCGTAAAGGTCCTGCTCGCTCAGCTCGTAGTACTGAGACGCGACCTCCCTGGTGTACGCCCGCGGGTCACTGAACGGCCTCGGTCCGCCGGCCAGGGTCTTCACCGTGAGGAAGAGCTTCAGGGACAGCCACCTCAGGAAGGCCGCGGGAGAGGGCCCGGGGACGGTTGCGATATCGTTGACGAAGCGTCTCGCGTCCGCGTAGCCGTTCAATGATACCACCCCACCTGACAGGCGGCGGTCGGACTCTGTCCGGCAGGCGGCCAGTATCGCCGAAGAGCCCCCCATCCCGAAGCCGCAGACACCGGTAGTGCTGACCCTGCCGGTGGCCGAGAGATAGTCCACCGCCGCGGCAATGTCCTCCGATTCCCGGCATCCCCAGGAGAGCGGGGCTTCGGAGAACCTGCTCGAATCGCCCGCGTCGCGCAGATCGAGCGCCAGTACGTTGAACCCCCACTCGAAGTACGCCCTTCGGGCGAGCGAGAGCATCCCGAAGGAGTTCTTGCTGTTGAAAAAACCGTGAGCGATCACCAGCGCGGGCTTCTTCGAGTCGCCGGGCTGCAGAGCGAGAAGGCCGCACAGGGGAGTACCGTCGTCGGACTCCAGCATGACCGGCTCGAACACGCCGGGATAGGCGTAGACCAGCCCCGCCGTGACCTTGATAGAGTTCAATATTCGTGGCATGGCGTCCAGGAGCCCGCACAGGACGGCCGCAAGCGTGGGGGCCATCCTCATCTCGAAGGGGATCTGCTTGAGGAGACCCATGACTTCGGCCATGGTCCTGGCGCCCGATGCGCGTCCCGGAGGTGCCGGCACAGGCCTGGCGCGAATCCTTGCGGTGTCCCCGAATCGTGCATGGATGTAGACGGTTACCGCTGCAGCTATGAAGAGTGGGACACAAGCCGCGGCCGCGAGTCCCGCGATGACCACGCTGAACGCGCCGGGGCTTTTTCTTTCCGAAGTGACTGAGTTCATTCCGTTCCTATTCTATCACAGCGCCCGGCGGCCTCGGACGCTCTCCTCAGGGCTTCCCGCTTCGAACGCGAGCCGCGGGTTTGATGACAAATCGCGCCATTTAAGTTAAGTTTTGTCTCTGGGCGCCTGACGTATCAGGTCGAGGCGTTGGCTCGACGCCCGGGCGGGAAGGAGTGCTCCTTACATGAGCGGTTCAAAACGAGTGCTTGTCACAGGCGGCGCCGGTTTCATCGGCTCTCACCTGTGCGATGCCCTCCTGGAGCGCGGCTTCGCGGTCACCTGCCTCGACAACATGTCCACCGGCGACGAGGCCAACATAGCCTCAGCGCAGGCGAACAGGGCGTTCGAAGTGCAGCGCGGAGACGTCTGCGACCCTTTTGACTTCGATGTCGACCTGGTGTTTCACCTGGCGAGTCCGGCGAGCCCGGTCGACTATTACGGGATGAGGGTCGAGACCATGCACGCGAACTCGCTGGGGACCTTGAACTGCCTCGAGCTGGCCCGGCGAAAGGGCGCCAGGCTGGTCATGGCTTCCACCTCCGAGGTCTACGGCGACCCGCAGGTCTCTCCCCAGAAGGAGGAGTACTTCGGCTACGTCAACCCCGTGGGCCCGCGCTCGTGCTACGACGAGGGCAAAAGGTTCGCGGAGGCCGCCTGCAAGGCCTACGAGAGCGAGTACGGGACCGAGGTCGTGATCGTGAGGATATTCAACACGTACGGCTCTCGCATGCGCTCACGCGATGGAAGGGTCATACCGAACTTCGTGTCGCAGGCGCTCTCGGGAGAGGCCCTGACCATCTACGGCGAGGGAGACCAGACACGGAGCTTCTGCCACGTCAGCGATATGGTGAGGGGACTCATCCTGGCGATGCTCACACCCGGGGCTCGAGGAGAGGTCATCAACCTGGGCAACCCGAACGAGATGCGCATAATCGACCTGGCCTCCCGGGTGAGACAGAAGGTCGGCTCGGGCTCCGAGTTCGATTTCAGGCCTCTTCCCGTTGACGATCCGCTCCGGCGGAAACCCGACATCACCAGGGCGATGGATATCCTCGCCTGGGCGCCCGAGATCGAGCTCGAGGATGGCCTGGACGATGTTATCGCCTGGTTCCGTGAGGGCGGGCGAGGCGGATGAGTCCCGAGGAGCGGGTCTGGGAGAAGTGCGGTGCCGGGGAGGAGGAACGCTACCGCGAGATACTCCGCGACCGGGTAGAGAGGTCACCTTACTATGAGCTGATAGGGCTCCGCGTTACCGGACTGGGTCCCGGGTGGGCCACATTCAGCATGCCGGCGGGAGAGCGCCTTTGGAACGTCGGTGGAATAGTCCACGGCGGCGCCATAACCTCTATAGCGGACGCCGCCTCGGGTGTGGCGCTGGCCACCCTCCTCGAGAAAGGTGTTGAAAGGCCGTTGACGGTCGAGTTGAAGCTCAACTTCTGCGCGGCCGTCAGGGAGGGGAACATCGAGGCCCGCGGCACGGTGGTCCAGAAAGGCGGGCGCATCGCCGTATGCGAGGTCGAGGTGACCGAAGGCGGCCGCCTGGTCGCAAAAGGCATCTCGACCTACATGGTGATACGCGCAACGGAATAAGACGCTACAACCCCGTACGCCCGCCCGCCCCGCGGGTGACCGGGGCCGACCTACTCGGAGACCGTGTGGGGCATCTCCTCCAGCTCCCTGCCGTTCCCCATCTCGGCGGTGGTCATCATCCCCGCATCCTCCCCCCGCAGGAAGGCTTCGACCATGTCCCGCGCGTCGTTGTCGGAGAACTGCACCGGGGGTGATTTCATGAAGTAAGCCGACGGACCCATGAGTGCCCCGGACAGCCCGCGGTCCACCGCCAGCTTGCAGCACCGCAGCGCGTCGATGACTATTCCGGCCGAGTTGGGCGAGTCCCACACCTCGAGCTTGAACTCCATGTTCAACGGGATATCGCCGAACGAGGTGCCCTCGCAGCGGATATAAGCCCATTTCCGGTCAGTGAGCCACGACACGTAGTCTGACGGTCCGATGTGGATGCAGCCGCTGTCGATGTTGTGGTCCAGCTGTGAGACCACAGCGTTGGTCTTGGAGATCTTCTTGGACTCGAGGCGCTCACGCTCGAGCATGTTCTTGAAATCCATGTTGCCGCCGATGTTCAACTGGCTGGTGCGCTCGAGCACGACCCCTCGGTCGTTGAACAGCTTGGCCAGCACGCGGTGCACGATGGTGGCGCCGACCTGGCTCTTGATGTCGTCCCCTACGATGGGGAGACCGGCCTTGCGAAACTTGCCCTGCCACATCTCCTCGTTGGCTATGAACACGGGGATGCAGTTCACCACTCCACACCCCGCCTCGAGCGCCTCGCTAACGTAGAACCTGGTGGCGTCCTCACTGCCGACGGGCAGGTAGTTTATCAGGACCTCCGCCCCGCTCTCGACCAGGGTCTCCGACACGTCCACCACCGGGGCGATGCTCTCCGTTATCGTCTCCCGGTAGTACTTGCCCAGCCCGTCGAGCGAGGGGCCGCGTAGCACTTCGACGTCCAGGCGAGGGACCTCGGAGAACTTGAAAGTGTTGTTCGGCTCGGCCCAGATGGCTTCCGAGAGGTCCTTGCCAACCTTGTTCTGGTCCACGTCGAACGCGGCCACGAACTCCACGTCGCTGATGTGATATGGGCCGATCCTGACGTGCATCAGGCCGGGGATGTTGTCGCCCTCGCGCGCGTTCCGGTAGTGCTCGATTCCCTGGATCAGGGACGAGGCGCAATTGCCCACACCCACTATTGCCACCCTGACTTGAGCCATTTCTACTCTGCCTCCTGTCTGCCCCCCCGGGCACACTGAACGGTCAGACCGCCGACACCTGCCCCTCGCCGGTCTCAAGTTCCATCTTTATCTTTCCCGAGCCGCCGTCCCGCTTGAGGATGGTCTCGCGCTCGTGGTCCATCAGCCGGTCAAGCCACCGGATGTCGCTCCTGGCCAGGTCGACCTTGTGGCTGAGCAGTCCCCTGCGGTACCTGTCCTCGTCCGCGTTGCTGGACCGGTATGCCTTGAACCTTGCCACCTGCTCCTCCAGGAAGCGCCTTCTCGCTTCGAGGAGGTTCAGCCGGGTCTCCGGCTCCATGTACTGGAAGAAAGCCATGCGAAGGTCGAACTTCTCGGGATCCGAGAGCGAGGCTTCGCTTATATTCTGCGTCAGCAGGCGCATGAACTGCACGTCCCCCTTCCGCGTGAGGCGGTAGACGTGGCGGTTCCGGGTCTTCTCCTTCACTGAGTAGGCGCGCTCTATCGACCCGCCCTTCTCCAGGCGCTTCAGCGCCGGGTAGAGCGACCCGTAGCTGACCGTCCAGAAGTGCCCCAGCATGTAGGACAGTCTCTTCTTCAGCTCGTACCCATGCATGGGCCTTTCCTTGAGCAAGCCCATGATCGCCAGATCAAGCAACTTCTCACTGCCTTCCGGTCGAGCGGTGACAAAATATATCAAATCGATATATTTGCGGCAAGTATATATCGATTCGATATATGAGTCAATCCCGGCACGGGAGGTCAGCGGCGGAGGCGCTCCAGGTGTGCGTGGATAAAGGCGCCGACGGCGTCCGTGGGGCTGTAGACGCCGAAATGACCTTCGCACAGTATATCGGCCTCCAGCTCAAGCAGTTTGTCCATCGAGAGCCGCCAGGCGTTGATGTCGGAGCCGAAGTCCGGGTGGAAGGGACCGTGGATGTCCTGCCCGAAAAGTACCCTCGTCCCGTCGATGTCCGTGTAGGCCGACACCGAGCCGGGCGTGTGTCCCGGCGTGAGGAGCACCTCCAGAACCAGGTCTCCGACGGCAATCCGGGAGGTCGAGCCCTCCAGCTTGCGGTCGATGAACATCGGCTCAAGCCTGAGGTCGTACAGGAACGCCGCGGTTATGAGGCGGTCACCGGACTCGAGCGGCGGGCAGTCGAGCTCGTGCGCGGCAAGCCTGGCCCCGCACTCCGAGCGGAAGAGCTCCGCCGCACCGACGTGGTCGATATGGCAGTGCGTCAGGAGGATGTCCCTGATGTGCTCCGGCTCGAAACCGAGCCGGATTATATTAGCCAGTATGGCCTTGTACCCCGGCCCGCAGCCGGTGTCGATCAGAGCGAGGTCGCCCCCGCCGTCCACCAGGTACACGCAGCAGTCCCTGCCGTCGGAGATGTCGGGGCCACCGACCATGTACACCCTGTTGCAGACTTTTTCCGGGTTCCTGCCTGACCTCATGCGATCCCTTCGGGGTTTTCGCCTCAGGTATGAGTCTAGCGCAGGCCGGCCCCCTGTTGAACATGACGAAGGCCAATGCGTCCTCGTCAGCCGGGTGGTAGATTGGAATGAGCCTATGGGTTTGGGACCTTTACGTCGAATAAGTATGGTGAAATGCATACACTCGAGGCAAAAGACCGGATACAGGCACTGATCGTCAATATCGAGAGCGTGATCAGGGGCAAGCGCCTCACAGTTGAACTGGCCGTCATAGCGCTCCTCTGTGACGGGCAGCTCCTTATCGAGGACGTGCCCGGGGTCGGCAAGACAATGCTGGCCCGCGCGATGGCGCGGTCCATAGACGCGACCTTCCAGCGCATCCAGTTCACCCCCGACCTCCTGCCATCGGATGTGACCGGCATATCGGTGTACAACCAGCGGACCGAGGAGTTCGAGTTCCAGCCCGGACCCATATTCGCGAACATAGTCCTCATCGACGAGGTGAACAGGACGACCCCCAGGACCCAGTCCAGCCTGCTCGAAGCGATGGAGGAGCACCAGGTCACCGTGGACCACCAGACCCACAGGCTTCCGGAACCGTTCTTCGTGATAGCGACCCAGAATCCCATTGAGTTCTACGGCACCTACCCGCTCCCCGAGGGCCAGCGGGACAGGTTCCTGATCTCGGTCGGGCTCGGCTACCCGTCGTTTGACACCGAGAGGGAGATAGCGACCGAACAGCTGCTGGAGCATCCCATCGAGCGACTCCAGCCCGTACTGTCTGTGGGGGACGTATTGGCTCTCCAGAGGCGCGTCAGGGAGGTGCATATCGACCCCGACCTGCTCGACTATGCGGTCGCCATAGTGCAGGCTACCAGGGACCACCCATCGCTGGTGCTGGGGGCGAGCCCCCGCGGAAGCCTCTCACTGGTCAGGACAGCGCGGGCGGCGGCGCTGCTGGATGGTCGCGACTTCGTAACCCCGGACGACATAAAGCGCATGTCGGTATGCGTGCTCCCGCATCGCTTCATCACCAGCGATCGCTCCAGGAGATCCGACGAGAGGAGCGCGGCGGTGATGCGAGAGATACTGGAGGAAGTGCCGGTGCCGGTGCGGGTAGGCGGCCGCGGGGGGGACGCGCCTTGAGGTACCGGTCTCCGGTCCTCCTGCTGGTAGCGGTATCCCTGTTGTTCGCGGCGACGACCATCCGGTCCGGCTGGCTGTACCTGGTCTCCAGCGTCTTTATCTCCCTCGTGGTCCTGGCTTTCTTTGCGGGCAGGCGTTTCGTGCGTGGGTTGGAGCTCTCCAGGGAGTGCCCGGCGGAGGCGGTGGAAGGCGAGCCGTTCATTGCGAGGCTCAAGGTCGGAAATCCCGGGCGGACCGGCAGGTATTTCCTGGAGCTGGAGGACACCACTTTCCTGGGCCGCGGGCGGCTAGGGCTACTGAAGAGGGTACGTGAGCGGCGCCGGAAGCTGAAGGAGCTGCTGCACGACCGACCGGTCTCGACCG
>JAGUWJ010000093.1 GCA_020062425.1 Actinomycetota bacterium | reverse complement strand
GACTTCCCTCATGACGGACGCTCCTTTCACTCGAGTCTTTGCAAACCCAAGTTTAATGGAGCATCCGTCTTCTTATTAATCCAGACCCCAAAAGGTGAATTTCTACTATTAGGGGTCCTTCCTCGGTATTCGCATTTCCGCTGATGTATAATCTGCTCCACGCCGATGCCGAGAGGTTATACCTTGGAGAAGAAGGTCCAGAGAGGGGTGCTCGGCCTCATCGGCCGCACTCCTGTGGTCGGGATCACCGAGCCCATAAACCCCAACCCGCGGGTGCGGATACTGGCCAAGCTGGAGGGGTTCAATCCCTGCAGCTCGGTCAAGGACCGCATCGCCCTGTTCATGATAGAGGGCGCAGAGGAGCGCGGGGAGCTGACGCGCGGAATGTCCATCCTCGAGCCCACCAGCGGGAACACAGGCATAGGCCTTGCCATGGTGGCGGCGCTCAAGGGTTACCCCATAAAGATAATCATGCCCGAGACCATGAGCGTGGAGCGCCAGCAGGCCTTGAAGGCGTTCGGCGCTGAGCTTATCCTCACCCCTGGGGAGGAGGGCATGAACGGCGCCATCGCGCTGGGCCGGAAGCTTGCCGAGGACCCCCAGTATTACATGCCAAACCAGTTCGAGAACCCCGACAACGTGAGGGCCCACTACGAGGGGACCGGTCAGGAGATACTCGAGCAGACGGACGAGGCCGACGTCTTGGTGGCGGGCATCGGGACCGGCGGCACCCTGATGGGCGTCTCCAGTAAGCTCCGAGAGCGCGACCCCGGCATGAAAGTCGTGGGGGTTGAGCCGTTCCCCAACTCGCGCATCCAGGGCTTGAGGAACCTGGGCGACTTCATGCCGCCCATATTCGATATCTCGGTGCTCGACGAGAAGCTCAACGTCGACGACCGCTCGGCCTTCACCATGACGCGCGAGCTGGTAAGCAAGACCGGGCTCTTCGTGGGGATATCCTCCGGCGCCGCGATGTGCGAGGCGTGCCACCAGGCAACCCTCATGGAGCGGGGTACCATACTGGTCATATTCCCCGACCGCGGCGACCGCTACCTCTCCACGGAGTGCTTCAGCCACCAGCGGCGGGACATGCCCGTCGACGGCATCTGATATCTACCGTTGGTGCCTGACCCCAACGGAAGTTTTAATGCGCCAAGGGCGCAAGCCCCCGTCGCTTCTAGCTCTGGCCCTGGCCGATTGCGCTGACCGCCATGTCCTTCAGCTCGACTTTACGTATCTTATAGACCTCGGTGAGCGGCATCTCATCCAGGAATATCACTTTCTTGGGAACGGCGTACTTGGCGACCCGGCCGCGCAGGAACTCGGTGAACTCCTCTTCGGAGACCTTGCCCTTGTACTCATCCTTCAGCTGGATGAATACCACCACCAGCTCGCTCCCCGGCCTGTCGGGATCGGGCACCCCGATGCTGGCCGCCAGCTCGACGGAAGGATGCTCATGAAGCACGTCGTCCAGCTCGCGCGTGTAAACCTTGAAACCGGAGACGATAACCATGTCCTTGGTCCGGTCCACGATGGCGAAGTAGCCGTTGGCGTCCATCTTCACCACGTCGCCCGTGTGGACGAACCCCTGTTCGTCCTTGCCCTTGCCCTCGTCGGGCCAGTAGCCGAGCATCGCCTGCGGACCGTTTATTATCATCTCGCCGGTCTTCTCCTCGCTGATAAGTTCATCCCACGTGAGCGGCTTCCCCGACTCCAGGTCGAGGACCTTCACCTCGGTATCAGGCAGGGGGATTCCGATTGTCGCCCTGCGCTCTTCCTTCTTCGCCGTCTTCAGGCGCCTGCTGGTGAACGACATGGCGGTTACCAGCTGCATGAACAGCCTGCCGAAGAGCTTGGGCCCGAGAAGCTTCGCTCCGCGCCGCTGGAGGGCTAGGCCGATAGGATTGTAGATGGCCAGGTTCATGAAACGCATCATCTTCCGGCCGCCCATGAGCCGCATCAGCGCCGACACGTTGTAGTGCGATACCGAGACCACCTCCGAGAGGCCGTACCCTTCGGTCACCAGCCCTCCGCCTTTCTTCTCGAAGTCCTCCTGCACGTTTGGGCGCAGCGGAGCCGAGCCGGAGATGCCGATGACCTTCACCTTCTTCAGGTCTTCTCCCAGCAGTTTCATGAACTGGGTGGGGACCCCGACCTGGAGGACGGGGTGGTACTGCCTGACCATGTCCAGCATGCCCTTGCTGTCGCGCGGATCCACCAGCAGCAGCATACTGACGCCGAGGTGCACCATGGTATGGAAGAGGCAGTGGCCGTAAGCGTGGAAGAACGGGTTCCCCAGCATCACGTATATATTCCCCGCGAACAGCTTACCGTTGGGCCCCATGACCGCGCCGTTCTGTATGGCGTTGGCCACCACGTTCCTGTGGGTCAGCATGCACCCCTTGGCTATCCCGGTGGTGCCGCCGGTGAAAAGGAGGGTCTCAAGATCCTTGATGGGATTGAAGTCTATCTTCGGCGGGACCGGGCTCGACTGCTCTATTATCTCCATAAGGCTTGTGGGGAAGCCCGCGCCGCCGCCTGAGGAATCCTCCGCTCCGGTAGGCCCGGGCCAGTTGCCGGGCTTCTTGGGGAGCTTGGAGGAGTAATCATAGAGGTTGGTACTGATTATGTTGGGGGCCGCCATATAGTCCCGCAGGTAGTTCGCGGTCTCGAGATGTTCGTCGAGGCAGATGATCATCTTAGGGTTGCCGTCTTCGAACTTCCTCGCCAGGTTCTCTTTCGACTCGAGGAAGCTGCACGGGACGTGCACCGCTCCGGTCTTTGATATCGCGGTATCGGCTACCACGAACTGCATGGACGTCGGAAGGAGGGTTGCCACGCGGTCACCCTTCTGTATCCCCATGGCGGCCATGGCGCCGGCCAGCCTGTCCGAATGGTCCTTTATCTCGGGATAGGTGAGCTCCATCCCCAGCTGTACGCAGCCCATCTTGGGCGACTTGCGCGCGGCCTCATCGAGCAGGAAGTGCGTAGGCTCGTCCGGGTACGGCTCGAGCGAGCGCGGTATCCCGCAGACCTTGAATTCCTTGAACCATGGGTACTCCATCTCCATCTTCTCATCCCTCCTAACCGCCAGCATCACTAAAGGGCTTGCCGTCAAAGCCCCGTTCGTCCGTGCCGGTCACCGCAAACCGGCAATGGCATATTCTACTACATGTGTGGACGGTTCACATAGAGCCTGTGCTGGTTCACTACATGGTGGACACTCGCCCCTTATCCTTGCTCATCTGGTTCCAGGACTGCAAGTACTCGGCAGGCGTCTTGTATCCAAGCGCCTG
>JAGUWJ010000141.1 GCA_020062425.1 Actinomycetota bacterium | reverse complement strand
GGCGAGCGGTATGGTGGCCGTCTCGCCGTAGTCGGTGCCGCTGGCTTTGTAGATGACCAGGCTCGTGTTGTCCTTGGTCACACTGGGGTTCCTGCCGACGTTCTCCGGGTTCAGGTCGAAGAACAGAAATACCTTGGTCACCGTCTCACCGACCTTCACCTTGTAAGCCACCGGCTGCAGGGTTGAGTAATCGAGCAGGGAGGCTGAGATCACGTTCGCGCTGACGTACTTACCGAACGTGCCGCTGTCGCCGTAGTAGTTGTAGTAACTGCTCGCGTTGATCCCGGGGCTCGACAATCTGAAGGAGTACTCGGAGAGATCCACCAGGTGGTCAGTCGCCACATTCTGCACCGTGAGCTCTACCTCGAGGTAGTCGCCCGCGACCTCACGATCGCTCGAGGAGCTTACGCTCTTGTTGCTCGTCGGTCGCGTCGCGTCTATGACGGTGAAGCGCGCCCCGTAGAGATCCGCGCCGTTCGAGGGCGTGCTCTCCTCGCTGCTCGTTGCGCTCGAATCACTCTCCTGAGTGACCTGGTCGCCTGAAGGGCTCGCCGCCGGCGAGGTCGCTTCGGCGTCAACCGACCCGGACGCCTCTGCCCCGGTCACGCCAGGGGGCAGCTTAGTCGTATCGGAGTCACTTTCCTTCGTGCTGGTCGAGGCGCCGCACGAAGCCAGGGTAAAAGCCATCAAAACGAAAATTGCAGATACGCTCAGCGCGAGGGCATTCCTGTGGGGTTTTCGCCCTTTCCTCATCTTCATACGTCTCCTTCCGGGCCACTTTCACTGTTCTACTGCCAGGAAGGATAACCGGCGAACGTCAATATGCTTCCAAGGAAATGTCCGGATTCCATTAACAGACGAGAATCAATCCGCCTCCCTCGGATGAGCCAAAGAGTGAGCGATCACGGGTGGACAGTTGCTGTGTGCTTCGGGTGGGAAGTCAGGTGATCGGTGCACGACCCGTCCCTGTTATGCAACAAGTGGTCTGGATTAATAAGAAGACGGACGCTCCATTAAACTCAAGTGTGCCACAAAGAGAAAGGAGCCTCCGTCATGAAGAGATTGTATGCGGGAATGGACATCGGGTCAAAGGAGTGCGCGGTGGTGGTCGTGGACTCACGCGGCAGGCAGGTGGACGCCTGCGTTTTCAGGACGAGCGAGCGCAACCTGCTGGACTTCGCGATGAAGCACCACGGGGCCATCGTTCTCATCGAGGAGTGCGAGATCGCGTCGTGGGTCAGGTCCGTGCTCAAGCCTTACGTATCATCAGTGATCGTGTGCGACCCCAAGAGGAACGCGTGGGTGGCAAAGGGAGGCAACAAGAACGACAAGCTGGACGCCGCCAAGCTGGCCGAGCTAAACCGCATGGGCAGCTACGCGGAGGTCTGGCACTCCGATGACCAGGACCTCATCGGCCTTAAGGCCCTGGTGAAGCACTACGACGAAACCTCCAGGAGGCTGGCCGCCCTCAAGTGCCAGATAAAGGCGCGCTACCGCACCCAGGGCATCTTCACCAGGGGCGATGCGGTCTTCGGCTGCGGCAGGAACAAGGCGCTATCGCTGGTGTGCAACACGCTTGCCAGGATGGCCATCGAGCAGGACCTGTGCCTGCACGACCACCTTGTCGAAGCCAAGGTTGAGGCCAGGAAGCTCGTCGTGGCGGCTTCGGCCCGCTTCGAGGTGATCGGACGCCTCGTGAAGATCCCGGGGGTGGGACCGATACTGGCTGCCAGGTTCGTGGCCTGCGTGGCCGACCCCCACCGCTTCAACCGCGGCGCCTTGAACAGCTACTCGTGCCTGGCGGTGGTAAAGCGCTCGAGCGACGGTTCTCCCATCGGCAGGGAGCACCTGGGAAAGGCGGGTAACTCACTGCTCAAGGACGTCTCACGCACTGCCTTCGAGCGCGCTCTGGCCTGCAGGAAGCCGAACGGCATAAAGGAGTTCTACGAGAACTCGCTGGAAAGGACCGGCAACCGCAACAAGGCAAGGCTCAACACCCAGCGCAAGATACTGGCGATCATGAAAGCGATGTGGAGGGACTCAACAGAGTACTCTGACGAACTGGTCATGAAAAAGGCCTTCACCGGCGCTTGAGGGAGGAGCGCCCCCCAGGGGCAAGGTACGGCTCCTGCTTTCCTTCAGGCGAACGGGGTGGCCGGGTAGTCTCAAAAGGGGTCATGCGCCTGCTCGCGAGCAAGGCACAGGGTCTGGATAGACGCCCGGCTGCAGAAGGCCCGATCAAACCATAGGCGGGCCCTGGGAAGACCAGGGCTGAGCCTCAGACAGGTGACTGGCACAGGTAACGCCTTTGTACCAGGCGGTTTGGAAGGTTCGCTTTGAAGAAGGAAGGCTAGTGGAGAACCGTACGGGAACGCAGCTCCAAAGGGGTTCCTCCCAAGCATGCATAGCATCTAGCACCCCGCAAGCGGGGAACAGGGAAGGCTATGTCTTGACTTGGGCTTCTTACAGGTGACCCCTTGTTGCGTT
>JAGUWJ010000144.1 GCA_020062425.1 Actinomycetota bacterium | reverse complement strand
GCACTACATTCCGATCTGGAGGCCCTTCTCGAGGGCAGAATGTGCCTGTTTCAAGCGATTCTTGGCCAGCAGGTCAAGAAAATGGTGTATAAGATGAGTTAGAGCGCCAGGTTTTCTGTCGACATTTTTACGACCTGGCTTACCCTGGACTTGCTGATGCCTAGATAGTTCGCGATTTCAATCATTGTATATCCGTGAATATTGTAGGCATCAACGATGGCTTTGTTCCTCATGCCCATGTCCCTGCAGGAACTGAAGATGGCGTTCAGTGAAATGAGATATCCCTCTTTCTTAACGACTGGTTCAGTACGCTCAAACTTCATCCAGGGCTCCGTATCACAAGCAGCACTAACGTAGCGCATATATGCGCCACGAGCAGTATTTCCGTCGCCTGAGAACAGACCGAGAATGAAGTCAGTGCTGAGAAAACCAGGGCATGGGGTGAAGCCACTAGTCGCACTGTAGCTACTCCACTTCCAATCCTCTACGTTCACGCAGAAACCGGAATGGATGGGATTCTGGATAACATAGCGTACTATCGCCATAAGGTGCTTCTCCTGTTGGATGAACTTTGAGAAGAACCTGCCCTGAAACAGGTGCCCAGTACGGTTGTACTTCGAGTTAAACCACTGTGTATAGACGCCGTTAATGTACTTCATACCACTGGCAAGCGTGGATTCAGGTGTATGAACGACTAGGTGGTAATGGTTGTTCATCAAGCAGAAAGCGTAGCATTCCCATCTACTTCTAGTTACAGCCTTCTCAAGGATTTTCAGGAAGCGACGGCGATCAGAATCCTCGTGGAATATGGTTTGCTTGTTGTTCCCACGAGACATTACATGGTAGTAAGCCCCGGGAATCTCTCCTCTAGGTTGCCGACCCATATTGCTATGATACTAGCTATACAAGCATATAACAATAGGCGAAGCAAAGCGCGTCCGATCACGAAAAACGAAGACGACTAAACTTGCGGTGTCTGTCCCCAGAGTTTAGCCCAGTGTTTAGCCGATGGCTTCGTCGGGGAGGGGGGGACACAGGTTGAGGGTGCGGGGGCGGTACTCGTACTCGCGCTCCGCCTTCCGGTATACGTCCAGCGTCCGGGCGGTTATCTGGTCCCAGTTGTAGGAGTCACCCATATACGCGACCGCATCCCGCGTCAACTGATCCGCGAGCCCGTCGTCCTGCAATATCCGCAGCATGGCGTCGGCGAGCGAGTCGGGGTTGCCCGGCTCGAACTTCAGACCGGTCTCCTCATGCACCACTATTTCAGACAACCCGCCGGTGTCGGCCACGATGGTCGGCGTCCCCATCGCCATCGACTCCAGCACCACCATGCCGAACGGCTCGTACAGGCTCGGCACCACGGTCAGGTCCGCGCTCTTATAGAAGGCGCACAGCGCGTCGGTGTCCATGTGCCCCGGGAACTTCACCCTTCCTTCCAGGCCGAAAGCTTCCACCATCGCCTTGAGCTGGTTCAGGTGCGGCCCGCTTCCCGCAACCACGAACGTCAGGTTCGGGATCTTGCTCAAGATGAGGGGCATCGCCTCCAGCACCGTTTGCACGCCCTTCTCGTAGACCAGTCGTCCAACGAAGAAAACCATCTTGTCGCCCGGCGGGACGTACTTCCGGCGATAGAGTTCGATGTTTACGTCCTGCCGGAAGCTCTCGAAATCGATCCCGTTGGGGATGACGTCCACCTTGTCCGCCGGCAACTCGAAGATGTTTGTTATCTGGTCGACCATGTACTGGCTGCAGCAGATGGTCCTCGAGGACTCGAAAGTGAGCCACCACTCTATCTGGTGTATGAGCTTGTTCATGGGTCCGGGAAGGTGGCCCTGGTGCCGCCCGTACTCGGTCGCGTGAACGGTCGCCACCATGGGGATACGGTAGGCGTGCTTCAGGCTGGAGGCCGCGTGCGCCACCAGCCAGTCGTGCGCATGGATAACGTTGAAGTTCCGGATGTCGTTGATCAACCCAACGGCCTTTTCCATCAGAGCCACGTTGAACTGGAGCGTCCAGGGTACCCATTCCTCCTGGGGGATGTCGGGCGGATAGTTGACCACCCTGTAGACGTGGACCCCCTCGGACTCCTCGTACTCAGGGGCGCCGGGATAGTCTTTGCTGATCACGTGGACTTTGACCCCACGCTCGGCGAGGGATGTCGCCAGGTGGTATACGTGTCTCCCCAGGCCGCCCACTATCCGTGGCGGGTACTCCCAGCTCAGCAGCAGTACACGGATGGCTAACTCCCTTCGTCGTGGGGAGCGCCGGGCCCGAAGACCAGTGCGAGATCGAGGTGCGGGAAAACGTTGTCCACATCCTCGATATCGGCCAGCATAACCTCGAGTGCGCTCATGTCTCCCCGTTCGAGAGCGTCAGCAATGTCGTCAAACCTCCCGATATGGAGAGAAAACCGCTCAATAGCGTACTCCTTGGCCCTGTCTTTTGCAACCATGTAAGGCCAGTCGCTGGACTCAAGAAGAAGGACCTCTCTCGCCGCCTGCGCAAGTGCCCGTTCGCTGATTTCCCCGCAGCTCGAGCCGGCAAGCCCACGCAGCCGTTCCTGCGCAACCCCGAGCTGCTCCCACATCCAGCGCGTCTCGACGTTCAGCCAGGTTGAATGGTCACGCCCGGTGCCCCAGGTGGTCTCGCTCAACCGGACCGAACCCGCGGGCTCGCCAAACGCAAGATACCCTAAAGGTGTCGTCGGGCGGACCGACTCGGAGCCCGACAGCGAACGCAGCAGTACCTCCAACCAGTAGACACCTTCCCGCCAGCCGTGCCCGAACAGCTCGGTGTCGTAGCTCGCGAGCACGACAGGAGGAACCTCGGGGGCACCGCCCTCACACTCCACTAGCTCGTCTGCCAGCTCGGCCATGAAGTGCCCGGCGTGTTCGAGCACTCTCTTCTGTGCCTCCGCCGGACGATATACTTCCTTATCCTCGATGGGCACGTCCTCGCCGGTGACCCGCCAGTAATGGAGCCCTGACCGCTCGTAGTATTTGGTCGAATCGACGTAGCTCGAGTCGGTGGGGTAACCGATATCCTCATCCCACACGTTCTGGTGAGCGCGTTCGCTCCGCGCGATGACCGACAGCCCGGAGCCCTCAACCCGGTGGGCGAAAAACGGCGTTAGCCCTCCCAGCGCCGTGGAGTCTACCAGCACGTACTTCAATCCCTCGCTTTCCAGCACTCCTTCCAGGCCTTCGCGCCAGGCGCACTCGGGCAGCCAGAACCCGGCGGGCGCGGCGTCGAGGTGCTTGAGGTGCGACTCGACGCCCAGGCGTACCTGAGCCTCCACGCTGCGCTCGTCGGCGAGCCCCGG
>JAGUWJ010000163.1 GCA_020062425.1 Actinomycetota bacterium | reverse complement strand
GGCGACGGCCGCGGGGTGGTCTTCGCCTTCGACGGTAACGCCTGGGCAAAGCAGTTCGAGACGGCGGACGACACCATGAGCCTTGTCGCGGCGGCCGATACCACACACGTCTGGGCTGTCGGCTCCAACCAGACCATGTCCAACATCTACTTCTTCGACGGCGCATCCTGGTCACTCCAACACCAGGCCGAGATCCACCTGCAGGACGTCTGTGCATTCGATCCCACGCACGTCTGGGCGGTGGGAGAGGAGAAAGGCGGCGCGAGCGGCCTGTACTTCTTCGACGGCGTATCCTGGTCACGACTGTTCGGCACGCCCGCCTCCGAGGTGCTTTTCGGCGTGGCGGCGTCCGGCCCGGAGAGCGTTTGGGCGGTCGGCTCCGCCCCGCAGGCCGAAGGCGGGGCCGAACATACAGGCGGCTCCATCTTCTTCTTTGACGGCAAGACGTTCGAGAAGCGGTACGAGACTACCGAAGAGCTCCACAAAGCCGCTGCGGTAGATGACGAGCACGTCTGGGCGGCCGGCGGGATAGGCGAGAGCGGCCCCATCTACTTTTTCGACGGAGAGTACTGGCGAAAGCAGTTCGACGGCGATGAGCCACTGTTCGACATTGCCGCGGCTGACGAGCGTAACGCCTGGGCGGTGGGGGGATTGGGTGGGATATACACCCTCGAGCTCGAAGAGTTCTGACCCGGCCGCCAAAGCGGCCTGTTAGGAGGTATCCGCTTGCTGGTAGGTGTCATTTCCGATACGCACCTCTCGGGGAAACCTCTTCCCGAGGCTGTCAAGGAAGCCCTGTGTGGCGTCGATATCATCCTGCACGCTGGCGATCTGGTGGAGATGGACGTGCTGGACGAGCTTTCCGGTATAGCCCAGACGTACGCCGTCAGGGGGAACATGGACAGGGGTAACGCCGCCAGGCTGCTGCCCGAGTCTCGACTGCTTGAGCTGAAAGGGTTCAGGATAGGGCTGACCCACGGCTCCGGCCCCCCCGGCGGCATCGTAGAGAGGGTGGGGCGGGTGTTTGACCATGTGGACTGCGTGGTCTTCGGCCACACCCACGATCCGGTCATCCTCTGGAAAGAGGGGGTGCTGTTCTTCAATCCGGGAAGCCCCACCGACCTGAGGTTCACCGACACCAACGCGTTGGGTTTCCTCGAGCTCACCGAGCATATCGAGCCCAGGATACTGTACCTGGACCGCGGCGAAGGCGGGCCCTGATGCGAGATGCTGCCGTTCTCGGCTGGGCTCAGACCGAACACAGGCGCCGGGCGGTCGGGGAGACCCCCCAGAGCATGGTCTTCGAAGTGGTCACCCGGGCTCTCGCATCATGCGAGATGACCATCCGTGACATCGACGTCGTGATCGACGCAGGAAGCGATCTCCTCGACGGAAGGAGCACGTCCAACCGCGCCGTGATCGACGCCATGGGTGCGCACTTCAAGGAAGAGATCAAGGTCGCGGGCGACGGCCTGGAGGCGGCTATCTACGCCCTGATGAGGGTGACTTCGGGCTACTCGAGCACGGCGCTGGTAGTGGCGTACGGGAAGAGCTCCGAGACCCCCGCACGGTGCCAGACGCTCGCACTCTCGGATCCGTTCTATCTGCGACCGCTGGCGGTGGACGCGCTTGCCGCTGGAGCCCTGCAGGCGAGGTTTTACCTGCACGAATACGGCCTTGGCAGCGACGCCCCGGCCTTGGTGGCGGTCAAGAACAGGGAGGCGGGGGCGAGAAACCCCTACGCGCAGGAGAAGAGCCCCGTCACGCTGGAGGAGGTCATGGCTTCACCGGAGCTGATCTCTCCCATCAGGAGGCTGGAGGCGTGCCCGGTGACCGACGGGGCCTGCGCCGTCGTCATCGCGGACAGGCAGACCTCCCGGGCGGCTTCGGTGCGGCCGGCCTGGATATCCGGGACAGGCCACGGGGCGGATCCGTACAGCCCCGGGGCCAGGACGCTTTACAGGACGGAGTCCGCCGCCCGGTCGGCACGTAAGGCGTACGCGGCGGCTGGAATATCGGACCCGCTCTCTGAACTTGGAGTCCTCGAGGTGTCCGAGTACTACTCTTACCAGGAACTCATGCTCTACGAAGCGCTTGGGCTGTGCGGCGAGGGTGAGGCGGCGGACCTGCTCGCTTCGGGAGCGACCGGTACAGGCGGCGGCACCGTCGTCAACCCCTCAGGAGGGGTCCTCTGCGCTAATCCGCTGGTGGCAACCGGCCTGGTGCGGCTCGCTGAAGCGGCGGCCCAGGTGAGCGGTCGGGCGGGAGAGGTTCAGGTCGACGGGGTGGACAGGGCGCTGGCGCACTCGAGCGGTGGCCTGGCGATGCAGTTCTCCTCGGTGATGGTACTTGAGGGCTGACGTGGGAGAGGAGAGCGAGCTGGAGATTCCTGAACTCGAACCACTGGCAGGGGAGGAAACGGCGTGACGCGCGCGGCGGCGGTTGTAGGAGCGGGCCAGACCGTGCACGCGGACAGGCGCACCGATGTGAGCGTGCCCGAACTGGCGCGCGAGGCGGCGCGGCGGGCCCTGGAGGATGCCGGGATAAGAGCCAGGGACGTAGACGCTGTGGTGTTCGGCAGCGGCCCCGAGAGCTGGGAAGGAGTGAACCGGCCGGAGGGCTGGATAGGCCCCGCGCTCGGCGTTCCGGGAAAGCCCATCCTGAGGGTACACACCGGGGGCACCACCGGAGCGGCGGCAACCATAGCGGCGTTCTATCACGTGACGAGCGGCATGTTCGACGTGGTGCTGGCGGTGGCTTGCGACAAGCCGTCCGAACGCGTCGCCGGAGGCCTGCCGGACGACGAGGCCGGCGCCGGCTTCACGCTGGATACCAGGGAGCTCGCCGCCATGCAGGCCCGGCAATACATAGACAGGCACTACCCCGAAGTAAGGGAAGAGCACGGCGCGATGGTGGTCGCGAAGAACCGCGGGAACGCGGCGAAGAACCCGTTCGCCCAGGTCCGCACCCCGGTGGCCGCCAAAGACGTCATGGCTTCGCCACCCGTCGCCACCCCGCTGAAAGAGCTAGACTGCCCGCCTCTCGCGGATGGAGCCGCGGCCCTGGTCATCGCCGACGAACGAAGGGCCAGGAAGATAGCGTCGCGGCCGGCGTGGTTCGCAGGGCTGGGGACCTGCAGTGCGGGGGCGTTCATGCCCGACTTCGACATGGCGTACCCGGAGCCCTGCGTAAGGGCGGCACAGATAGCCTACCAGATGGCGTGGATATACGAGCCCCTGCGGGAGCTGGACCTGGTGGAGGTGTACGACGCCTTCAGCTTCCAGGAGCTCATCTGGACGGAAGCGCTGGGGTTCTGTAATCCGGGGGAGGGCGGCAAGATGGTCGAGCAGGGCATAACCGCCATGGACGGCGAGTTCCCCGTGAACCCCTCCGGGGGCATCCTGTCCGCGAACCCTGGCGGCGCGGGAGCGATGTTGAGACAGCTGGAGGCTGCCCTCCAGGTGATGGGCAGGGCAGGTGAGCACCAGGTGCCGGGAGTGAAGAAGGCAATGGCCCACTCGTGGGGTGGAGCCCTTCAGTTCAGCACGGTCACCATATTCTCACACAGGATGTGAGCCGACAGCCCGGGAGCAGTCGAGAGGATCATGATGTCTGAGAGCGGGTCCCTGAAGCCGGATCAAGTATCCGGTGAGGCAAGGCTAGAATACCGGTGGGCCGCGGGCGGGACGACGGGAGAGTTCCTGCAGGCGCTCCGGGACTACCGCAGAATACTGGGGGCGGTTTGCGGAGGTTGCGGGATGGTCGCCGTGCCACCCCTCTCTTACTGCGAGATCTGCGGCGGCGATACGGACGAGTTGAGAGAGGTCGGCCCCAGGGGGGTGGTGACTTCGTGGGCGAGGGTCATTGAAGCTCCCCAGGGTTCTCCTGTCGAAGCGCCGTTCAGGTACGTCCTGGTGCTCCTCGAGGGGGCGGATACCGCCCTGGTGCACCTTGCCCCCGACGATGATCGTGTGGACGTCGGCGTCACGGTGGTGCCGGAGTTCCGTGAGGGTCGCAGCGGGGCCGTCACCGATATCAAGTGGTTCGTGCCGGAGGGATGAGCGCGCATGGGGAGCCAGAGGAGATACGTTGCCGGGTAAGTCAGGTATACAGAGCGGCGGAAGCCAGGGTGTCGGGGTCGAGGGGGAGCTATCGATACCGTACAGGCACGCCGCAGGCCGACATGCGGAGCGCTTCTCTCGCGAGATGCGCGACAACCGGAGGATAATGGGTGTACGCTGTTCCAGGTGCGAGGCGGTCCTCCTGCCACCCCGACCCTACTGCGGATTCTGCTTCGAGCCGGCGACTGAGTGGGTCGAGGTCGCTGACGAGGGTGAACTGGTCACCTTCACGTCCGTGCAGGGGGACCCGGACGCGGCCGTCTTTGAAGAGCCGCGGATCCGCGCGCTGATAATGCTTGACGGGGCGGGAGTGCACTTCCCGCATGTTCTCGGTGAAGTGGCTCCTGACGATGTCTCGGAGGGCATGCGGGTGAAGGCGGTCTGGTCGGAGGATAGAAATGGGACGCTCTCCGACATAAAATACTTTCGCCCCATCTAGAAGGGGGCGTCTTAGCGGTCCGGAAGGGAGAGCGGGATAACCACATGGCGAGGTTGAAGGTTCCCAGGAGAAGATGGGAAACAAGGTGCGTGGAGGGCTGGGACACCTGGAAGCCGGATGAGCTGCGCAAGCTGCAGAACGAAAGGCTCAGGCGGTTCATCAACGAGGTGGTCTACCCGTACCACCCGCACTCCCGGCGCGCCTTCGACGAGAACGGTATCGACCCCGGGAGCATCATGAGCGCGGAGGACCTCCAGCGCCTTCCGTTCACCTACAAGGAGGACATCGCCCCCTCTCCGGAGGACCCCTATAACCCGCGCGGCTTCCTGCTCCGGCCGGGGTTCGAGAGCTCCGGCTCCTCGAAGCCGCCCGGGTGGATGCTGCCCGAGAGCATCTCGGCGGACAGCCACTTCAGCGGTGCGTCCGAGCAGGAGCTCCACGAGGAGTTCCAGCCCGTGCTCACCATGTTCACCACCGGCAGGACCGCCGAGCCCACGCCTTTCTTCTTCAGCCTTTACGACCTGGAGAGGATGCGCGAGGCCGGGCGCCGTCTCGCATCCGTGGTGGCCAGCCGCGCTTCATCGGACTACGACAAGAACGCCACGAGCGTCAACCACTTCCCCGGGACCCAGCACCTGGCGTACTGGGTAGCCGTGATGGGCGCGGAGGGGACAGCCTCCACCATCATCAACACCGGCGTCGGCCCCGCGATGGGCAAAGAGCGGATGCTCAATATCATCGAGCGCGCCAGGCCCGCGCTCTTCATGGGGCTGCCCGGGTACACCTACGATCTGTTCAAGATGTCCGCCGCAGAAGGGCGCGACTTTTCCAGCATCGAGGTCGTTGCGATGGGCGGCGACAGGGTGACAACTACCGACAGGGAGAAGATAACAGAGCTTCTCGAGGAGATGGGCGCGGTCGACCCCGTGGTCACCGGGGCCTACGGCGCCACCGAACTCAAGTACGCCTGGGCGGACTGCGGAGACGAGGAGAGCAAGGGTTACCATACCAACCCCGACATGGAGATAATCGAGGTGGTCAACCCCGATACCGGTGATGTACTTCCGGAGGGCGAGACCGGCGAGCTTGTGGTGACCAATCTCGACGCACGCGGCTCTGTGGTACTGCGGTACAGGACCGGGGACATACTGGTCGGCGGGTATACGAGCGAGCCGTGCCCGTTCTGCGGCCGCACCATGCCCCGTATAAGCTCCACCATAGAGAGGCGGGAGCTGGGAAAGGAGTTCGTGCTGGCCAAGGTCAAGGGCAACCTGGTGGATCTGAACGCTTTCTCCAGCGTTCTCGATAACAACGTCGACGTGCTGGAATGGCTGGTGGAGATACGCAAGAAGAACGACGAGCCCGCCGGGATAGACGAGGTCTGGATCTACGTCTGTCCCACATCTATAGGCGAGGTCACCGGCCTCGAGGCCAGGATAGAGACGAGCCTGAGCGAGGCGGTCGAGTTCAGGCCGGACAGGGTGATCATCACCTCGTTCGAGGATGTCTCGGAGCGCCAGGCTGCAGCCGGCCGAGGACCGGGGCGAGTCGTGGACATGCGACCGCGTTGAACAGTGAGGCCGATGCCCGGATCAGCGAGGGAAGGAAGTGGGGCAGTTGATCGACCACAAATTCATTGGAAAGGAGTATCCCCCGACCGAGTATGAGATCGGGCGGGAGAAGATGAAGGAGTACGCGCACGCCATCAACGACGCGAGCCCGTTCTACCATGACAGGCAGTTCGGCAAGGGCAGCCTCTACGGTGACAACATCGCCCCGCCGAACTTCGCCGCCGTCTACAACCTCATGGGCTGCGCAAGCATGTTCATGGATCCCGACCTCAAGCTCAACTACGCCATGCTGGTACACGGCGAGCAGGAGTTCGAGTGGCTGAAGCCCGTCAAGCCGGGAGACGTCATCACCACCACAGGCAAGATAGTCGATATCGCCGAGAAGGGGAACAACGACGTCATCACCTATGAGACCCGCTCCACCAACCAGGAGGGCGACCTCGTCACAGTTGGCAGGGCTACATTTGTGATAAGGGGTGGTAACTGATGGCGGTATCGTTTGAGGAGCTGTCCGTCGGAGATGAGATTCCCGTCTTCTCGATAACGCTCGAGCAGATGATGCTATGGCAGTACGCGGGAGCCTCCGGCGATTTCAATCCCATACACGTGGACAAGGAGTTCGGCGAGCAGGTCGGCCTGGGCGGGACCATTGCGCACGGCCTTTCCAGCATGGGCCGGATGGCGAAGACGGTCACTGACTGGGTGGAGGATCCCGGCAGGCTGAAGAAGCTGAAGGTCCGCTTCGCCGCGCTGGCGAGGCCAGGGGACACCCTGACCTTCAAAGGCAGGGTCACAGGCAAGTCGGAAGAGGGCGGCAGCAGGCTTGTCACCCTGGAGGTAGAGGCGGAGACCCAGGACGGGGTCAAGGTGCTCACCAGGGGCGAGGCGGTGGTGGAGCTCTAGCCGCCCGCTTCCTCAAGTGGCCTGAAAGGCGTACCGATAGTCGAAAAGAGAAAGCTCGGGTGGCGCTCCGCGTCACCCGTGCGTGCGTTTGCTATACTAGACGGCGCGGCGCACGGGGACGCGAACTGGAGGTTTGCCTTGCTCAAGCTGGTCATTCCCAAGGGCAGTCTGGAGGAACAGACGCTGGCGTTGCTGCACGACGCCGACCTTCCGGTCAGGCGTTCAGGAGACCGCGAGTACAACGCCCGCATAGACGACGAGCGCATAAGCCAGGTCGCCATTCTGAGGCCCCAGGAGATAGGGAAGTACGTCGAGGAGGGCATCTTCGACCTGGGCATCACCGGTTACGACTGGATAGTGGAGACCGGTTCCGAGGTCGAGACGCTGGCGGAGTTCCCGTACGCCAAGACGGGCGTCGGCGGCACCCTGCGTATAGTACTCGCCGTGCTGCGCGATTCCGGTGTCAAGAGGCCGGAGGACCTGCGTGCGGGGACGCGCGTGGCCACCGAGTATCCCAACATAGCCGCCCGTTACTTCTCCGAGAAAGGCCTGGACGCGAAGGTGATCCCCTCGGCTGGAGCGACCGAGGCCAAGGTGCCGCAGATAGTGGACGCGGTCGTGGAGATAACGGAAACGGGAAGCACACTGCGCGCGCACGGCCTGGAGATCATCGACGACGTCCTGGTGACCTCGACCAGGCTTATAGCCAACAGGGAGAGCTTCGCCGACGACGACAAGCGCAAGCTCATGGAAGAGATAAAGACCCTTCTGCTCGCCGCCCTTGAAGCACGCGGCAAAGTACTTCTCAAGCTGAACGTGGGCGCGGCGGAGAAGCAGGCGGTCCTGGACCTGCTTCCCGCGCTCAGGTCACCGACGGTCAGCCCTCTGGCGGACGGGGGGTTCGCGGTGGAGACGGTCATAGAGAAGGGAAAGCTCGCGGCCATCATACCACGCATAAAGGAGAGCGGAGCTACCGGGATACTGGAGATACCCCTTGGCAAGGTGGTCCCCTAGGAGCGCGATGCTGGTATGTTCAAGAGGGAGCTGACACCAGAAGACTTCTCGATGATCTGCCACTGGCTGGTCTTCTTCGTGCTGGCGCCTTTCGTGCTGCTCCCCGTCTTCGACCGCCAGGATATCGATCTCGCCGTCCGGCTGGGTGTCTTGGTGGGGCTGGCTGTGGTCACAGGCGCGATGACGCTGCTCTACTTGCTGCTCCGCAGGAAGCGGAGCCCCTGGGCGCCAGTCGTAGCTAACCTCGTCGCGGTCCTGGACGTACTGCTCATAGCCGGGGCTCTCGTCATCTGGCCGGAGTACATGCCCGAACTCTTCTGGGTATTCGCCCTGATGGTCCTGGTCACCGCGGTGCGTTTCGGGTACCGCGAGACGGCGGTGGCCACCCTTGCCTTCGCCGCCATCTACATGATGACCATCGCCATCGGGTACGGCGCCGAGGTCACGGCGACCGTTATGGCAGATGCGCTCGTACGCGTGCTCCTGATGGGCATGATCGCCTTCGCGGCCGCTTACCTCACCCAGGGGGAGATGCGCAGGCGCGAGGAGTCGCGGATTCTATCCGATATATCGAGGGCCATCAGCTCGACCCTGGTCGTGCAGGAACTTATGGAGGCCGTTGTCGTCGGTGCGAGCGAGATAACGGGGCGGGGTCGCTCGACCGCGTACCGGGTGAGCCCGGACGGACGGTGGCTGGTGCCCATGGCCACCACCGAACACGACGCCGAGCTGCGGTCGAAGATACTGGGTCACCGGATAGACATCAAGAAGGAGAACCCTTTCTCCGCCGCCATGGGATCGGAGCAGCCAGTCCTCGTAGACCGCCAGGGTCCCGAGACCTTGACCGATGAGGAGCCTCTCCAGTGGACCTCCTCCACACTGCTGGCTGCGCCCATCATGCTCCGCGGCGATATCACCGGTATCTTGACGGTAGAGCCGCGCAGCCCCTGGAAGCGGTTCAGCGACCGCGACCGGGATATCTGCAAGGCGATAACTGCACAGGCCGCGTCCGGGCTGGAGAACGCTTCCAGGTACGAGGAAGAGACGCGCAGGCGCAGCGAGGCCGACACCCTGTACAGGGCCAGCCGCGAGCTGGGTTCGACGCTGGACCTCGAACAGGTGCTCGAAAACGCCTGCCGGCTCGCCGCGAGGAACGCTGACGGGACCGGAGCGGTGGTGTTCCTGCTCGACGAGGAAACAGGGACTCTCGAGCCGCAGGTGATGGTGAGCTTCGGCGCCCGCCGGACCAACTTCCTGCCGGACAGCGGCGTAAGGCTGGACGATTTCGAGGAGATGTACGGCCTGGCGCAGCGCCCGCCCGCCCTGATGCTCCGCAAGCCCATCGACAACCAGGCGCTGCCCCCGTTCCTGAGGTCCGCCGGCTCACTTGTCATCGCTCCGTTCTATATGCACGGGAGGCTGGGCGGGCTGCTCTGCGTCACCGAGACGGGTTCGAGGAGGTTAGACGAAGGGCAGGCCGCACAGGTGTCGCTGGTGGCGAGCGAAGTGGCGCTGGCCGTGATCAATGCCAGGCTCCACCAGCGGATGAAGAACAACGCGGCACAGATGTCGAGCCTGGTGCAGCTAGCGAACGCCATCGGTTCCACCTCTGACCTGAGCTCGATCTTCGAGCTGGCGCTGGGCAGCATGAAGAACCTCTTCAACTGCTCCTCAGGCCTGATATACCGCATCGACGACAAGGACGAGACCATGCGCTGCGTGGAGTCGTTCGGCTATCCCCAGGAGATATTGAACCGCATCTGCGCCGTGCCCTACCCGAGGGCCGATGACTGCTGGGCGGTGACGGAGGACCGCCTGATATGCGTGGACGACCTGTCAAGGACCGCGACGCCCTGCCGCACGCTCGAGAAGATAAAGGACGGCTCGGTCATGTGCATCTGCCTGCAGGCCGAGGGACGCACGCTCGGTGTCCTCCACGTGCGCAGCGAGGAGACCCGCGCTTTCCGCGAGGAGGACCAGCAGCTGGCCTACGCGTTCGCCGACCAAGTGGCCATCGCCATACAGAGGGCGCTGCTGTTCGAGGAGATAAACAGGCTCGCCATCACGGACCCGCTCACCGGGGTGCTGAACCTTCGAAGGATGAGCTCGATGCTGGAGGAGGAGATCGGCAGGGCGCGCCGCTACAAGCGCCCGGTCTCCTTCCTGATGATAGACGTGGACAACCTCAAGGCTTACAACGACACACAGGGCCACCAGCGGGGCGACGTGGTGCTCTCGCAGGTGGCGTCCATCGTGGACAGCGGTACGCGGGAGATGGATAAGGTCTTCCGCTACGGGGGCGACGAGTTCTGCGTGATACTGCCCGAGACGGACACCGACGAGGCCCTGGTGGTTGCCGAGAAGGTGCGCCGGTCGGTTGACGAGTTCCATTTCGCCGGCGAGGAGACCGCCGGACAGAGCGGAATCACCATTAGCGTGGGAGTCGCCACATTCCCCAAAGACTGCGAGGGAGCGAGTTCCCTGGTACAGAAGGCGGACCTTGCTCTGTACGCAGCCAAGCAGACCGGCAGGAACTCTGTGGCTTCGAGTTTCTGACCCCTCAACCGGCGAAAAAAGCGCCCGGCGGCGGCCGGCCTTTGTCTTGCAAATGGAAATGCCGATGGTATAATACACGCCAATGTCCAGGCGATTAAGGAAGCTACTGTCGAACGAGCGGTAGCCTTTTCCGTTTTGGGGTGTATTGATGGAAACGCTGGATACCGAGTTCAGGGGAGAGGTCGTCCTCACCGAGGCAGGCCGTAAGAAGCTCGCCCAAGAACTCGAACAGCTGAAGAACGTGAAGCGCAAGGAAGTGGCCGAGTGGTTGAAGAACGCCATCAGCTACGGCGACCTGATGGAGAACTCCGAGTACGACGACGCCAAGAACGAGCAGGCCCGTCTGGAGCACCGCATCGACCAGATAGAGACCATGCTCGCAAAGGCCAGGATAATCGACCGCCGGCAGGTGAAGACCAAGGAGGTCGGGATCGGCTCCCTGGTCGAGATCAAGCAGGTGGGCTCCGGAAAGAAGCAGACGTTCCGCATAGTAGGCCCCGCCGAGGCTAACCCGGACAACCAGATGATCTCCTTCGAAAGCCCGGTGGGGCGCGCTTTGATGGGCTTGAAGGTCAACCAGGTCGCCGTTGTCAGCGCCCCGGCCGGTGAGATCAAGTACCGGGTGCTATCCATCAAGAAGTAACCCCCGGGAATTCACATCCTGGGCTCAGGCCCCGAAATTTGAATTGTGAAGTCGGGAGCTCCCGGAACAGGTGGTTTTCGGCCTCCTCGATTGTGTTATTCTTTACCCCTCATTGTCCGGCAAAACGATTCAATGCGTGTCGCGAGAAGCGCGCGCCAGTTCCGGGAGGGCGGCACGAGATGTCAGAGGAGCAGACCGGCTCACACGACGAGCACGAGAGCGAGCTCTTGAAGGTGCGCCGCGAGAAGCTCCGGAGCATCCTTGACGGCGGCGGCGAACCGTACAAGGCGTTCTATGCCGATTCCGATTCCATCGAGCTTGCGGGCGACCTGCACCTCAAGCACGAGGGGATCGAGCCCGGCGGTGGCTCGGGGGTGAAAGTCGCCGTCGCGGGAAGGCTTATGGGCAGGCGCATCCACGGGAAAGCCGCTTTCGCCGACCTGCAGGACTCATCCGGCAGGATACAGCTCATGCTGAAGGAGGACGTCCTGGGGGCGGAGCCGTTCCAGCGGTTCGACGAGCTGGATATCGGCGACTGGATCGGCGCCACCGGCGAAGTGGTGCGCTCGAGGCGCGGGGAGCTCTCTGTGCTGGTGGAATCATACGAGCTGCTCTCGAAATCGCTTCGCCCACTACCCGAGAAGTGGCACGGCCTCAAGGATCGCGAGCAGAGGTACCGCCAGCGTTACCTCGACCTCATGATGAACGAGGAAGCGCGGCGCGTGCTTGAGGTCCGTTCGAAGGTCATGAGCGGGATCCGCCGGTTTCTCGACGACAGGGGGTTCACGGAGGTCGAGACGCCGATGCTGCAGGTGCTGCCCGGCGGCGCGACGGCACGGCCTTTCGTAACGCACCACAACGCGCTCGACATCGACCTTTTCTTGAGGATAGCACCCGAGCTGTACCTGAAGAGGTTGCTGGTAGGCGGGTACGACAGGGTCTATGAGCTCAACCGCAACTTCCGAAACGAGGGCATCAGCACCAGGCACAACCCGGAGTTCACCATGCTGGAGGCCTACGTGGCCTTTGTCGACTATCGCTACATGATGAGGCTCCTGCAGGAGCTGATAACGTCTGTGGTCGTCTCCGTCAACGGTTCCCCCGAGATCGAGTACGCGGGGCGCCGCATCTCGCTGGAACCCCCCTGGCGCGAGATCACCATGGTCGATTCGCTGGCCGAGTACGCCGGCGTGGAGGTCGATATATCCTGGGAGGCGTCCAGGCTCGCGGCCCTGGCCGCCGAGCGCGAGGTCGAGGTGCCCGAAGGGGCGGGTCCGGGGTGGATCATAGCGGAGCTGTTCGAGAAACTGGTGGAACACCAACTGATCGAGCCCACCTTTGTGCTGGACTATCCTGAGGAGATATCGCCCCTCGCGCGCCGCAGGGCGGGCGCTCCCGGCTTCACCGAGCGCTTCGAGATACTCATCGCGGGGCAGGAGATAGCGAACGCTTTCTCGGAGCTGACCGACCCAGCGGACCAGCGCGACCGGTTCGAGGCCCAGGCACGCAGGAAAGCCGAGGGAGACGAAGAGGCACACCCGGTGGACGAAGAGTTCCTGCTCGCGCTCGAGTACGGCATGCCGCCTGCGGGCGGCCTCGGGGTCGGCATCGACCGCCTGGTCATGCTCGCTACCGGCTGCGAGAACATCAGGGACGTCATCATATTCCCCCACCTGCGACCCAGGCAGGGTAGGTCATAGTAATCACGCGTCGAAATGGTTACTGAGGGACCCGCCCTCCAGGGTCGGCGCCGCGTCACCCGATATGCAACCAAGGCGCTGTTGCGGCCCGGCAAGGACGTCTCGTTCCATTGACATGCGTCATCGGGAAGGCTGGCGAAACGTTATAGTATCTGAGGAGGTAGTGCCCCTCGAGCGGAGGGCTGCTTGAGAGATGAACATATTCTGTGACGAGTGCAAGAAGAACATAGCGACCGTCTTCCTGACCAAGATATCGGGAACCGAGGTCTCGAAGGTGCAGCTTTGCGAGGAGTGCGCCAAGAGGATGGAGGAGACCACCGAGGCGGTCAACCTGCTGGCCTTCCTCCCTCAGGTCCTCTCGAGCCTGCAGGGCGTGGAGGAGAACCTGGTCGAAGACATACTGACCGGCGAGCTCCTCACCTGCGGCTCGTGCGGCACCTCGTTCAACGACTTCCAGAAGATGGGGCTCCTCGGGTGCGCGGACTGCTACCGGGAATTCAGCGATGCCCTGCACAGGGTCATCATCGAGTTCCAGGAGTCGGACGAGCACATCGGCAAGATCCCCGGAAGGGCTTCCGAGGGGGCCCGCCTCCGCAGGAGGCTGCTTGACCTGGAGAAGCACCTCCAGCAGAAGATCGCCGAGGAGGAGTACGAGGCGGCGGCGGCGGTGCGCGACCAGATTCGTGAGATAGAGGTAAGACTGAACGCGGATGTGATGGAAAGTGACAAGGAATAACCGCGCGGCATCCGTAGCGGACTGGCTTGGGACCGAAGGTCCGGGGTACCCGCTGGTGCTCTCCAGCCGCGCGCGCCTGGCGCGCAACCTCGAGGGAGTCCACTTCCCCTGCAGCGCGGGCGAGGAAGACCTGGAACGTGCCCGGGGCATGGTGCTGGAGGCGGTCAGCAAGCGGGTCGCAGACGACAGGGACTGGGACATACGCTTCGCGGAGGAGCTCTCCCGCGACGAGCTCGGGATGATGACGGAGGAACACCTCACCAGCCGCTCTTTCGCCGACAGGATGGGGGGCAGGGCGGTCGCCTTGAGCTGGAAGGACGGCAGGAGCGTGACGGTCAACGAGGAAGACCACGTCAGGATACAGGTGATAATGCCGGGAGCGCAGTTCATGGAAGCCTGGCGGGAGGCCGATAAGATTGATAGCTGTATGGAAGAAGAGGTGCAATACAGCTTTGACCAGGAATTGGGGTATCTGACGTCGTGTCCCAGTAATGTCGGGACGGGTCTGCGAGTCTCAGCGATGCTTCACCTGCCGGCCCTGGTCTCGACCGGTGAGATAGCGAGGACTATTTCGGCGCTCGGTCAGGCGGGAGTCTACGTGAGAGGGCTCTACGGCGAAGGGTCTGGCGTAGTGGGAAACATGTTCCAGATATCCAACAGGCAGACGCTTGGCCGGACCGAGGAGTTCATAGTGCGCTCCATGGACACGGTGGTGAACCAGGTGGCCGATAACGAGCGGACCGCCAGGAAGATGATGCTGAGGGAGTCGGAGCTCGGGCTCGCCGACGGTGTCTACCGCTCGCTGGGCATCGTGGAGAGGGCCAGGAAGATGGGTTTCTTTGAGGCGCTGGAGCTGATATCGCAGGTGAAACTGGGTATAGAGATGGATCTCATCCCCATGGACGATTTCAGCATCCTGGAGGTCGGTGTGGAGGTCGGGGAGACACACCTGCGGGAGCGGTTGGGGAACGACGCGGAGAAAGAGGACGTCGAAAGGGAGAGGGCTGTACACTTGAGGAGGATGCTGGCGCTTTAAGTAGTTGCGCTATAGCACCGATAGTGACATTAATCTATATGAATAGATAACGGGAGGAATGAAGATTGTTCCAGAGGTTTTCAGACAGCGCGAGACGGGTGGTGGTCCTGGCCCAGGAAGAGGCCAGGAAACTGAACCATAACTATATAGGGACTGAGCACCTGCTCCTGGGCCTCATCCAGGAGGGGGAAGGCATCGCCGCCAAGGCGCTGGAGGCTTTTCAGATCGACCTGGACGCGGTAAGGAGCCAGGTGGTCGAGGTGATAGGGCGTGGCTCGAGCGCCCCCAGCGGCCATATCCCATTCACGCCCAGAGCTAAAAAGGTCCTTGAGCTGTCGCTGCGCGAGGCGCTGCAGCTGGGGCACAACTACATCGGTACCGAGCACATCCTGCTCGGCCTC
>JAGUWJ010000028.1 GCA_020062425.1 Actinomycetota bacterium | reverse complement strand
GTGAGATGCGGCCCGGGGACCGGTTCGTAAAGCGGCATCCCGATCAACGTGCTAGGATTGGCTTGGGCAAGCGGTTTGTTGGGTTATGGCCGATGCTCTCAGTTCAAAGACCCTCCCCGCGATTCTCGACGCATCCTCGCTCACCTCGTTGACTCCCGTTAAGAAAAAGCTCAACCAGCTCTCCCAATCTCCGTCATCCCTTACGGCCATAAGCCTGCTGTAATACTCTGCCCTGTTCTCCAGGAAGTAATGGCTCAAATACAAGAGAGGTTCACTGATCATCTTCCTGACGTTCAGCAACAATGAGATAAGTAGTCTTCCAATTCTCCCATTACCGTCATTAAACGGGTGGATGGTCTCCAGTTGAGCATGGACGATTGCGCAGTGCACGAGGTCCGGATACCTCTCATCAGAGATCATAAAAGTCTGAAGGTCCTCGAGCATGTCGCCGATCCTGTCGGCAGGTGGAGGGTAATATTTCCCTCCTACCACAACCTGTCCGGTCCGGAACTGTCCGAGATTCTTGCTCCCACCCCTTGCGCCTGACATCAGTATTTCATGGGTCTCAAGAATCAGTTTGATACTGAGTGGAAGAGTCTTCAAGCGGTGGAGCGCATAGTCCATGGCTCTTACATAGTCCAGCACATCCCTCGCACTCTCCCGTGACATGTCGCCGGCTTCATACTCGAGCAAGTCCTCAAGTGTACTCTGGGTCCCTTCGATCTCAGAGCTCAGCAAGGCTTCCCTTTTTATATACATTGAAACAAAGAGCCCTATATTGGGCACATCCGTCGAGAGCCTATCGAGTCTTCCAAGCGCGAGTCCGGTCTTTTCCAGAAGCCGGACCTGATCCGTATTCATTTGAACAGGAGGATCGGGGGGTAATCCCTTCGGAATGAATGTGCGGTACCCATCAGTTGTCGATATGTACTGCCCTGCTCTTCCCGGAACGATCATAGCCCTGATTCCCATTCAACTGACTTTAATAACTGCTCTCCGTCCGTAGTCTTATTAAACCATATCGTATAATACTTTAATATGGAACCCAAATAATCATATTATATATCCAATATAGTACAACACTACGGTATATGGGAGGGTGGTGACTGTGGCGCACAAGGATGCTTACCTGAAGTACTGCATTGTGCCGTCGGGGATGACGGCGACGGACGCCTCACCGGGGTAGTCCGCCTCGAGGAGCGTCAGCGTCTCTTCCCAGTCACCCGTGACCGTGACCGCGTGCGCGGGTGCAACCCAGTCGGTCATAGTCTTATCCGGGTACTCCGTCATGATGATGACCTTTAACGAATCCGGCAATGGGCCTCTCGGTCTGTAGCACTCCCCACCGTACTCCTTGCCGAAGCTCCTCATCAGATAGTGGCAGATCTGCCCGTCGGGGGCGTCCGCGACGATCACGATCGTCCCTTTCTTGAACTCCCGGGCGCCGAGCGCCATTATCAGGCAGATGAACATCTCGCTGTATTTGCCGTAAGCGTTGACCACCATGATGTCGCTCCCGACGCTCTGCCTGGTTGCGTAATGGCGCCTGGCTTCCTCCACACCAACCTTGTGCTCTTCCAGTGGGTCGCCTACGAAGAGGTCTGTTATCTGCCCGCGGTCGTTCACCAGCGCGTCCACCTTGAGGTTCAGACCCGAAAGGCGTGTTACGTCAACGACCTCACGGTGCATCACGTTGTTCTCAAACTTCCCGAGGCCGGTGGTCGCAGGCGCCCGCATCATCACCTCTTTATGCCAGGTCTTTATGGTATCCACGCCGGCGATGCCGGGCAAGAGGATCTTCCCTCCCCCGCCGAAACCGACGCGAACGTGCGGTGTTATGCAGCCAATACCTATGCGTAGATCGCATGTCAAGAACTCGCGGTTCAGGTAGACCGGCAGGCCCGAGCCGGTCTCACCCAGGTACTCGCAGTTCTCATACGGGTTGTGGTTGAAGACCGCGTATTTCCTGACGACCTCGTCCCCCAGCTTCTTGCGCAAGTCCATGTTGGTCATGGCTCCGTGCATTCCGAGCGCCGGGATGAACCTGATGTTCTCGTCGGGCACGCCGGCCTCCGTCAGGGGACCCAGCACGAAGGGGAGCACGTCCGCCACAGGCGTGGGGCGCGTCATGTCGTCGAATACGATTGCGACCTCGTGCGCTTCAGCCGCCAGCTCATGAATCGTCGGGGAGCCGATCGGCCGTGCGATTGCTTCCTCCATCGCGCTGTGCGAAAGCGCGGGCTTTGAGAATCCCGGGGGTTCCAACAGGTCAACCTTCCAGCGGTCGGGAAAACCGATCACCCTGGGAACGTTACCGAACCATAGCATGTTCGGCAGGGTGACCTCTTGCATCTGAGCCTCCCAATCGGAATCGAGCCTAGCCGTCTTGCGGTAGTAGGAGATAATATTATCGCTGTGGCACCTGCAAAGAAACGTCGGATTAAGGAGAGCAACATGGTCAAGCTCGTTTTCTGCATCAAGAGGCGGCAGGATGTGAGCGAGGAGGAGTTCTTCAGGTACTGGAAAGCGGAGCACGCCGACCTCGTAACCAGGATAGCCCCCGTAATGGGAATCAAGCGATACGTTCAGAGCCCTATCTTCCCGGTCCCCATGAACGAGATCATCCAGCAGCTCCACGGCGCCCTCGACGCCTACGACGGCATTGCGGAGCTGTGGTGGGACGACATCGACGCGTTCATCGAAGCAGTGGGGTCTCCCGAGGGCATGGATGCCGAGGCGGAACTGCGCGATGACGAGGCGAAGTTCATCGACCTCGCTAGCTCTTGCATATTCTTCACCGAAGAGCACACCGTCCTTTAGACCTCCTAGAGGGAAGATTCATACTAACGGGCTACTTGTACAGTGCGATTTCGTCAAATACACTTCATCCTGCAGGTGGTATTCTCTCATCCGGAAAGGAGGGGGCATGAGGGCATCTCGTCTAAACAAATCCTTGTCAACCGAGTCTGCTGTCGTCGTGTTGTTGTGCGCAGCGCTGATCATTGGCAGCAGTGCCGGGTTGTGCCCGGCGCTCGCCGTCGAAGCCGGCACCGCTACGTTCGAGCTGTTCTGCATGTTCCCAAAGCAGATGGTCTCTCCCTCCACGGGCAGCGTAACCACCTCGTTCCAGATCGAGGCCCGCAATATCCATGGTGGAGGCTCGGGGCCGCTCGCGCTCTCAGCCTTCGTCGAGACTCCTGGCTTCAGCGCAACCCTGTCGCCCGCACAGGTCGCGCCCTCTGGCCCGGTCGGCAAGGGCACTTCGAAAGTCACGGCGTCCTGCCTCTCGACAGTACCAGACGGCACTGTAGGCTGGATAAAGATAACCGGTAAGCGCGGGACCGAAGAGCACCGTCTCTGGTTGAGCGTCACCGCCCTCTCGTCCAAGCCGAAGCTCGCCCGGGGTACCGGCAACATCCTTCTCGGCAAGGGTTACAAGGACGCGGAGCTCAAGACCTTCACCGGCAAGCCGCTGACCTGGGACCTGACAGCCACTAACCTTGGCTCCGCAAAGGATACCTTCAAGCTCGCCTCCAGCGCGGACTTCCCCTGCAGCGTGCAGTACTTCAGCGAGGGCGGCGCGGCCATCACCAGCGTCACCGGGGCCGGGCTCACACGGAACTACCTCTATCCTACGGCGGTTAATATCAAGGCGAGAGTGACCCCCACCGCCCCGCTGCCGAAGAACCAGCCCGCGAACGTGACGTTCGTTCTGGGACCGGGCGCCCGTACCACTGAGACCTCGCAGGTGACGGTGTGCCTTGTCAACCCGGGGATGCTCTTCTGTTTGAACGACACGGCGGGCTTGAAGCCTCACCCGCACCAGGTACTGCCTGGAGAGAAGACGACCTTCGTCTTCCACGTGACGAACCTGGGATCGACGGCCGGCGATTTCGAGCTCGCTGTCTCCAGTAAGTCGCTCGACTGGGAAGCCGGCGTAAGCCCGGCGAAGCTCACAGCCCTGAAGCCGGGCGCGACCAAGCAGTCGGTGCTCACCGTCAAAGCGCCTGATGACGCTTCAGTGGGCGCCCGCCAGGACATCGAGGTAACCGCGAAGCGGGTCTACGGTCCATCGGAGAAGGTCGGCGTCGCGGCAGAGGTGACCGACCAGCGCAACATCTACTACTGGTCGGTCGACTCGATGGATCCCGCCTACCTCTACATGAACAAGAAGGGTACCGGCCCTGGTTCAGCCGGTGACTGGCTGATGCCCAATCACCACGCTTTCCTCGCGGAAGCTTCCAACTACGAGAACGCCAGGTGTCACCTGCCCTCCGCCACGGACATGAACCACACCAACGCTCTGGCGGGCACGTATACCGGCACTTCCGGCGTTTTCCTGGTGGGGGGCACTATCAGGGGGTTCACCGAGCATGACGAGCCGATGAACGCCGTGAATTCCATGGGCCTCATGCTGTATGGGCCTGACGGCAGGCCTATCGAGCGTGCCTTCGAGGTGGCAAAGGCGCAGAGCGGCGGGAAGGCGCTCTGCGGATTCTGGTCGAACAAGAACTGGCTCACAGAGCTCGAAGGCGAGAGGACCGTAGATATAGTGGGGCACAGCGAGCGGGTCCCGCTGTTCTTTCCTCCGCCGCGCAAGTACGTGGCCGGCGACCCGCCTAGCGACACCAATTCCCTCACCGACCCATGGTCCGGGCCGTTCTCGATGGACTTCTACTGCGACACCACAAGGGAGATAATGCTACCCACCCTGAGAGGAGAGTTCAACCTGCTCATAGGCCTGGGGATATATACGCTTCCCGTCAGCATCTTCTTCGGGATGGGGCCGGGCGGCCACTGCGAGGACTGGTACCTCTGGAACTCCGTCGAGAGGTCCATCACCGAGGAGGACCCCGACGTCTCTTACATCAACATGGCCGACCTCGACAACACCGGCCACTTCACCGGAGCGTCCTGGAACCTCGACGAGTGGGACACCAGGGGCACAGCCGGTGTCACCGACGACAGGAGCAAGTTCAGCCCCTGGATGCGCCGCGACGAATGCCTGGACATCGCCCGTGAGGTGGATATCCTCTTCGGCAGGTTCATCCAGACGCTCAAGGACAGGGGGGTCTACGACAACAGCATCGTGGTCATGCTCTCCGACCACAGCATGGAGAACATGAAGGACATGAGGAAGGGCTACGAGGTTCTCGACCTGCGGACCATCCTGGCGGCTGGCGGCTACGTGTACAACGAAGACTACCGAGAAGCTGGCGGCGCCGGAAGCGTGGTCTGGTGCACAGACCCCGGCGAGGTGTCCAGGATAGAACAGGTCCTGGAGGAGTACACCGTCAACGACCCCGAGTTGGGCCCCGTGCGACCTCTGACCGTTGTCAACCGTTCCGAGATGATGAGCGGGGTCGATTACGGCGCTTTCGGCAAGGTACTCCCCAAAGAGCTTTACTCTGAATACTGGATCGCGAACCCGGGCAAGCCTGACGGTCACCTGTGGCCCGACCTGTTCGTGTTCCCGATCTATAACTACAACATCTGCACTCACGGCCAGGTGCTCGCGGGGGGTTTCAATCCCACCGGTGTAACCCTGGGCAATATACCGGACTCGGTGAAGATCGGTTTCCCCGCCTATCACGGCGGGCTCACCTCGAGCCGCATTCCACTGGTGTTCAAGGCGCCTGAAGGTTGGGCCGGCTACACACCGGCGAGCACCTCGTCGGCGGAGGTGAGGATTGGCGATATCGCCCCCACCATCTATGAGATCATGGGATGGCCGAACCCGGGGTGCGTGGACGGGGCCCCGCTGCCCTGACGGTACCGTTCTGAGGAGTGGGAGCCCTCCTTAGAGCTCCCACTCCTCGCGGAAGAACTCTATCCAGGGCTTGAACGCCTCTATCTCTTCCGGAGCCATCTCGTCGAGCCTTATTGTAGGCACCTCGCCTACGAGATCTACCAATCTGGTGGAAGCCTTCGCGTATCGCACGATGGTGGGGAGGTCACCTCTCAGCTTGACCTTGCCCTGCATCATTCCCTTGACCACGTCGAGCTCTTTGATCATGACCTGCTTCCAGCGCTCATATTTTCCAGTTATCACGAAGTCCGCTGCTTCCCCGACATCCTTGGGCACGAGGCGGACGGACCTGCAGTCGCCGTGCCAGAGGTCCATCAACAAGTACATGTCGTCGTCCAAGCCGACCGAGGGCTCCGCCTCGATATGAATGACGACCGTGCCCTCCCAACCCTGGCCGAGCTGCCTGTACTGATCGTCAGCCTGTATCAGCTTCTCCCAAGCCAGTATCCATGAGGGAGCCCCCATGATATATGGCGGACTCTCTACGTCGTAGAGGTCGTTCATGATAGTTGAGAAGGATTCTTCCCATTCGGGGGTGCCGTACTTGTAAGTCATATCCCGCCTCCTCGACTAGCGCGGCTCGCTGCCGCCAGATTTCCCCAGTTCTAGATATGAAAAGGAATATATCATATTAGACCCGAGTGTCAACGCTAATAGACGTAGCGTCAGTTATATCACCGTGTGGAGGCTACCGCGCAAGAGAAAAGGCGGACTTTCATCCGCCTTTTTCTGCCATATTCAGTTATATAGATGAGCTCGTGCTCTGTCCTACAGCTCCAGGTATGACGCCGCGAACAGCGTCTCCTCGTGGAAGAGCTTCACCGTCTTCTTTATAGCAAGCTGCTGGGGGTCCGAGAGGTCGAGCTCGCCCTCTTTCAAACCCTCGGCGATGAGCGCCCAGTCATACTCGGGGCTCTCCTGCCTGGCGACCGCCATCAGCTTCTCGTCGTTCGGGTCCACTATGGCGGCGTCCATGCCGTGCCCCATCAGGACTGCCAGGTAGATGCGGTTCACGAACTCGGCGTTCTCGGTCGAAAGGCCGCACTTGTTGCTGACGTTGGAGAGCCCGCATACCAGGTGAGGCTTCTCCGGCAGTTCCGAGAACATCTGCGTAGCCTTTACCAGGTTGTGCACCTGGTCTTGCGCGACTCCGATGGGGAGCACGATGGGGTCTATCCAGTAGTCGTCATGACCGAGGCCGGCCGCCTCGAACTCCATCATGAGGTTGTAGCCGTTCTCCACCCTCTCGTTATCGTCGCGGGGCACGCCGGCCTCGCTGGTGCAGAGGCCCACCGCCTTCGCCTTGTACTCGAGCGCGAGCGGGATGAGGCGGTCTTTCCGCTCCTGCACGTTCGAGATGGAGTTGATTATCTTGGGGTTCTTCCCGACCTTGAGCCCTGCTTCCATCGCGTCCATGTTCATGGTGTCGAGTGACAGCGGCAGGTCGGTGACCTCCTCTATAGTCTCGACCATCCACTGCATCAGCTCAGGGCCGTTCTTGGTGGCCGGCCCCAGGTTTATGTCTATGGCGTCGGGCCCACCCTCCAGCTGGATCGTCACCATGTCCTGAATGGGCTTCTTGTCCCTGGCGACCATCGCCTCTTTGATCTTGGTCGTTATCACGTTGACCTTCTCCGCGATGATGTACATCACTACCTCCTTGCCATCTCCTCGTTCTTGAAAACTATTACTCGGAAACCGGCGCCAAGCCGGCGTTTTCGAGCATCTCGTGAGCGAAGTACGAACTTCGCACCAGCGGCCCGGCCGCTGCCGCCCTGAACCCCATCTCGAGGGCTGTTTCGCGGAGCGCCTCGAACTCTTCGGGGTCCCAGTACCGTTTCACGGGCGCGTTCGCCTCGGCAGGTCTCAGGTACTGACCCGCGGTGACGAGCGAGCACCCCGCGTCGAGCAGGTCCCCCAGAAGCTCGTCCACCTCGGCTTGCGATTCGCCCAGCCCTACCATGAAACCACTCTTCACGGCCAGCCCCGCCTCTGCGGCGCAGCCCAGCACGTAGAGCGAGCGAATGTAGTCAGCCTGCGGCCTAACCTTGCCGTAGAGCCTGCGCACGGTCTCCATGTTGTGGTTGAACACTTCCGGCTTCGCTTCGAGCACCTTTTCTATCGCCTCGGGTGAGCCCTGGAAATCGGGCACCAGCACCTCCACGGTGACATCCGGCATGGTTTCCCTTACGGCCTCAACAACATTGGCAAAATGCGCTGCTCCCCCGTCGGGAACGTCGTCCCGGGTGACCGAGGTCACCACAACGTGCGAGAGGCCCATGGCATTGGCGGTCTTCGCCACCCTGGCCGGCTCGCCCGCGTCCAGAGGCCCCGGGATGCCTCCCGCCACCGCGCAGAACCCGCAGTCACGTGTGCAGCAGTCGCCCATTATCATGAAGGTTGCCGTCCCGGCGGCGTAGCACTCCCCCCGGTTGGGGCATTTTGCGCCGACGCAGACGGTATTGAGCTGCTGCTCCTCGAGAAGCTCTTCCACCCTGTGGAACGAAGCCCCGTGCCTTATGGGCCGCAGCATCCACCTCGGCATCCTGTCTCTTCCGACTGGCTGCTCACCCATTATGCGAAATACCTCCCGCGAAGCAGCTCTGCAACCTCGCGATTCATGGCCAGCGCCGCCTCGGCGGACGCCGTCGTGGTGGGCCCCAGGCCGCAGGCCGGTGTTATGATCGACCTTCTCGCCAGGAGCTCCCGGTCCACGCCGCTCTCCGCCAGCGTGTCGAACGCGGACTCCAGTCTGCCGGCCAGCTCTTCAGCCCCTGCTTCCAGCACCTTCTCCGAATTGGGTACTATACCCCAGGCGATAGTGCCACCACGCTCGAGGTGACGCGCGATGTCCTCCACGTAAGCCGTGAAACCCTCCATGAAATCGAACGCGTCGAAGTTCACTATGTCCGCGCCTGTCTCGAACACGATCGACCAGTCGGTGTTCCCGCAGCAGTGGATGCCGGTCAGGTCGGCGCCGCACCCGCGAAGGCACTCGGAGATGTCCTCCACCACCTGCTCTCGGCTCACCGATATCAGCGCCGAGCCCACCGAGACCAGGTACGGCTCGTCGACGAAGAGTATCACCTCCGCGCCGGGAGCGGCCTTCTTGAGCCTGTCCGACTGCCAGCGCGCCTTGAGGGTCAGACCTTTTACGATAGCTTCCTCGAGCGTCTCATTATAGAGAGAAGCCCGCTTGTTCTCATCGGTCACAGTGAGTCCGAACGATATGGGGCCGGTCACCTGGCCCTTCACGAACGAAAGCCCTGCGAGTTCCCCCGCGAGCTCATCCGTGAACATGGCCAGACCCGACGCGTACGACTCGCTGATGGCGAACCGTTCGAAGTCCTCCTCGATGATGCCCTGGTAGAACTCCTCCAGCTCGGTCTCTATCCCGGGACCCGAATCGAACCAGACACGCTCTGCCGCGGTGTCGATCCTGATGCCCGGAAGGCCTTCCGAGTACTGCACGTACATGTTCTCGAGGAAGCTACGCTTCACGAGCTGAGGCCATACCGGTATCTCGGGGAGGTTCTCCAGCATCAACCTGCAGGCCCCAGACACGTCTGTGTGGGGCAGACTGCCGATGGCCGTGGCCGCGAACCGGGGCTCGAAAGAGCCGTCCGTCCGGGGTCCGACCCCGTATATCTCTTCTACGTTCTCAGGCACGACCATCACGCCCTCGCGCGTCGAACGGGGTCAGCCCCCAGCCAGATCACAAGGCCTACAGCTTGGCTATGTCGAGCTCGGCCTCTTCCAGTATCCGCGGGACGACTTCTTCCTTGCCGATAGCCATGATGTGAACACCGTCGGCGAGGCCTTCCTCGCGGATGCGCTTGATGTGCCGCGCCATTATCTTGATACCGATGTCGATGCCCTTGCCCTTCTCAGCGGTCGCCATCTCGTCGATGAGGTCCTGGGGCACCGTGACGCCCGGCACGTTGGCGTTCATGTACTTGGCCATGCCCGCGCTGGTCAGAAGGACCAGACCCGCCTGCATCTTCACAGGGTACTGCCTGGCCGTCTTCATGAACTCGGCGAAGTTGTCCATGTCGTATATGGCCTGGGTCTGGAACCACTGGGCGCCCGCCTCGACCTTCTTCTCGAACTTCACCATCTGGGGCTCGAGCGGGATAGCCTCGGGGGTCACTATGGCTCCCTTGTAGAACTTGACCGGCTCATTCATCTCGTTGCCGCCCAGGTCCTTGCCTCCCTCCATGGCCTTTATCAGGTTCAAGAGCTGGACCGACTCGCAGTCGAATACGCTCTTGCAGTCCTTGTGGTCGCCCACGGGAACGGAGTCGCCGGTCAGGCAGAGCACGCTTCGCACGCCCCTGGTGTAAGCGAACAGGAGGTCCGCCTCGATGGCCATCCGGTTGCGGTCGCGGCAGGTCACCTGCAGGTTCGGCTCGCCGCCCCTCTCCAGGATGATGAGCGCTGTGCCCAGCGACGGGTAGCGCATCACCGAGCTCTGGTTGTCGGTGATGTTCATCGCGTGGACTTTGTCCTTCATGAGATCGATATGATGTATCATCTCCTCGATGTCCGGACCCTTCGGGGGTCCGATCTCACCGGACACCAGGAACTTGCCCGACTCCAGTACCTCCTGGATGGAAGGCTTGGCGTTCTTGACTCCCAGTTCCTTCTGCACTGTCGCAACACTCATCCTACTCACCGCCCTTCTGGCGCTCTAGAACTATCCTGCCCGGCTTCAGCTCCGGGTTCCAGTTCTTGGGCGGCTGATAGGTCTTCATCTTTTCGAGTTTCCCTTCCCTCTCAAGCTGCTGGTATATGAGGGTCCATGCGCAGTCCTTCTCCGGGTCCACCTCGCACTTGCCCTCGTTGGTGCCGCCGCAGGGGCCGTTCAGTATGCCCTTGTGGCAACGCGTCACCGGGCAGATGGCTCCTGTCATCTCGAGGACGCAATCGCCACAGAGGCGGCACTTCTCCTCGAACTGGCCTACACGCATAACGTTGCCCAGGAACATGCTGTCGTTAGAG
>JAGUWJ010000165.1 GCA_020062425.1 Actinomycetota bacterium | reverse complement strand
GGTGCCGGTGCTCTGGAACATCTCGATGCCCTGGCGCGTCTCTGCGGGGGCGATGCCCCGCTCCAGCGCCAGGCGCTTCGCCTCCTTGAAGACTTTTATCATGCCGAAGCTGTTGGGACACAGCTCCGTGCACGTACCGCACTCGAGGCACTTCCAGATGTCCTCTCCCTGTATCGCCAGATCCGCCTCCCCCTCCAGTATTCGCACCATCGCCGCGTGGGGGTTGAACGTCTCGTCCACCTGGTTGACCGGGCAGTCGTTGGCGCATGAAGCACACGCCACGCACCTCTTCATGGCATCGTAATCGAACACATCGGGTATGGCCTCGCGCATCCGGCGGAGCTCTTCCCACCTCTGGAGGAACGCATCCGTCGGTACCCTGTGCATCTCGAATCCCAATTCCTCCGGCGAGAAACCCAGGGCCAGCCCGGCGATCTCGCTGTAGTAGAAAACCGGCAGGCTGAAGCTCTCGTCGCTCTTCTGCATCACCATCTGCTGTGTCTCGAACTGCTGGAAACAGGCGGGGCAGACCACCACCACCGCGTCTGCTCCCAGTTGGGCCAGCTCGACCAGTTTCATCCTGGCGCTGGCGGTCGACTCCGCCGGGTTCCCGCTGCGCCCCAGTGCCTCGCCGCAGCAGAGCAGTTTCGAGTTGTAATCGAGGCTCGTGGCCCCCAGGGCCTCGACCAGACGGTCGAGCTTGACTGGACGCAGAGGGTCGTCAATGCGGACGGTAGGCGATGGCCGGAGCATCTGGCAGCCGGTGTGAACGCCCACCTTCATACCGTCCATGCTCTTCGATATCCGCCTCTCGATCACTTCGGGGCCAACACTGTCGTGAAGCACCTCGACGACGTGATGGACGGTCGATCGGAAGCTGTACTCAAGACCTATCTCGGAAAGGCGTTCCGAGACGATTCTCCTCAAGTCCGCGGAAGAACTGAAAGCGCTTATCGCCGAGCGGAACGAGGCATAGCAACCGTTGCACGCCACCAGCAGGTCCCCGCCGTTCTTCTCGGCCAGGGCGAGGTTCCTGGCTGCCGTCAGGTACCAGGCCTCTTCCGACATGGTCTCTACGATGAACTTCTCGGGGCAGCATGTGAAGCCGTCGATCTCCCTGAACTTGATCCCGAGCTTTTCAAGCACGAGGCGCAGGGACTTCTCGAGAAAGGGAAGCCTTCCCGGAATGGTGCAACCCCAGAAAAAAATAAAATCGTTCAAATCTGTACCGATTTCCTCATCAGAACGCTCAGTTAGTTGAGCGAATTGTAGCACCGAGCTTTCGGCCGTTCAATGACAGCGGACACTTACGCGGGCGGCTGGAAACCGCCGCACGTTATCATCGCACACCGTCAGCCGGTTCAGAGTACCGAGAGATAGCTGTCCAGCTCGTACTCCGTCACCACCTCGCGGTACTTCTCCCACTCGATCTTCTTGTCGGTTATGAGGATCTCGAAGACGTGGTCCCCCAGGCATTCCCTGAGGAGCTCGCTCCGCTCGGCGAGCTGGATAGCCTCCCAGAGGTCGGCCGGCAGGGCGTTGATGCCCCGCTCCCTCCGTTCGGCCTCCGACATCTCGTAGATGTTCTGCTCGATGGGCTCCCCCGGATCGAGCTTCTCCTCGATCCCCTTGAGCCCCGCGGCCAGCATGGAGGCGAAAGCCAGGTAAGGGTTGCAGGCCGGGTCGGGCGACCTGAACTCGACCCTGGTCGATTTTTCCTTCCCCGGCTTATAAACGGGGACCCTGATCATGTCCGAACGGTTTCTCTGCGCCCAGGACAGGTATACCGGTGCCTCGTATCCCGGGACCAGCCGCTTGTACGAGTTGACCCACTGGTTCGTGACCAGGCAGATCTCGGGTGCGTACTTCATCAAGCCGGCGATGAAGTGCCTCGCTTCCCGTGAGAGGTAATAAGGATCGTCTGCATCGAAGAACGCGTTGGAGTCTCCCTTGAACAGGGACATGTGGGTATGCATCCCGCTGCCGTTCTCGCCGAAGAGGGGCTTGGGCATGAAGGTGGCGTGCACGCCGTTCTTCATGGCCACCTCCTTCACCACCAATCGGTAGGTCATGGCGTTATCAGCCATCTGGAGGGCGTCCGTATACCTGAGGTCTATCTCGTGCTGGCTCGGGCCAACCTCGTGGTGGCTGTACTCCACCCCTATACCCATATCTTCGAGGGTGAGGACCGTCTCGCGCCTCATGTCGCTCGCCAGGTCCAGCGGCGTCAGGTCGAAGTATCCGCCCCTGTCCAGCACCTCCGGGTATCCGTCGGCGGATGCGAAATAGTAGAACTCTAGTTCCGGGCCGACGTAGTAGGTGTACCCGAGGTCCGCGGCGTTCTTCAGGTTGCGCTTGAGGACGTGCCGCGGGTCTCCGTCGTGCGGCTGCCCGTCGGGCTCGAGGATATCGCAGAACATCCGGGCGACCGCGCTGTGGCCGCTGGGCCTCCACGGCAGCAGGGCGAACGTCGAAGGGTCGGGCTTGGCGATCATGTCGCTCTCGTCGATTCTGGCGAAGCCCTGGATCGACGATCCGTCGAATCCCATCCCCTCGTCGAGCGCCTCCTCCAGCTCCTCCCTGGTTATGGCGAAGCTCTTGAGAAAGCCCAGTACGTCAGTGAACCACAGCCGTATGAACTTTACGTCATGCTCCCGCACTGCCTCCAGCACGTACTGCTTGTCCGGGGTGTCAGTCATAACTCCTCCCTGTGACTACCTGCTCGCGCAGAAATTGTATGTCCACCTAAAGATTGTAGAGGGAGGATGTTTCCGAATTGTTACCGGCAAGTGAAGTCGATGTTAAGGTCAGACGCGCGGATCAGTGCGGCCCGAACCGGTACCCGACACCGTGCACGGTCTTGATGAAGCTCTGTTTCTCCTCGATCTTGGAGCGGAGCCTCCTTATATGTACGTCCACCGTCCGGGTACCGCCGAAGTACTCGTATCCCCAGATCTCCCTGAGCAGCTCCTCGCGGGAGAAGGCCTTGCCGGGCGACATGGCCATGGTCCTCAACAGCTCGAACTCCTTGTAGGTCAACAGCAGCGGCCGCCCCTCCAGGAAGACCTGGTGCGCGTCCAGGTTGATCGCCAGGTCACCAAAGCTCAACGTCTCGCCTTCCCCGCCTTGCCGGTCGGACGTGGCCTTGACCCTGAAGACAAGCTCTCCGGCTCCTCCGGGCGCGACTATGAAGTCGTCCAGCAACCGCGTGGCCCCGTGGTCCGAGAGACGGTCCAGCCCGCTGAAAGCAGCCAGCAGCGGGATCAACGACCTGCCGTCTCCCCACATGTCCAGGAACGCCCTGGCGTCGCGCGCCCTGGCCGGGGAGGGGTCCAGCAGGACCACCGCGCCGATCTCCCTTGTGAGTTCCCGCTCGAGCTCGGCTATGTCCTCGACGCGGGCGATCTCCGCGCCAAGCAGTTCCAGGCCGTCCGCCAGAGAGGCCGTGTACTCTGAGTACTCGCCCCACAGAAGGTACAACAGCTCAGTCACCCCGCCTCTCCACGCCTGTTCTCCGTGTCATCCGCGGGCGAAGTCTCCGCCGGCTCGAAGATGGGAACCGGCCTGCGTTTGTGCTCGCTGGCGGATATGAGCCTCCTGACCAGCGAGGTCTTCCCGGCCGGCGCGGCCGGTTCTTCGCCGGCCCCGAGAGCTTTCAGTATGCCGTCCAGCTCTATGTAGGTCATGCCGATCTCGCCTTCGTCCGTCTGCCCCTCCCACAAACCGGCGCTGGGGGGCTTCTCGATAATGCTCCGGGGCACGCCCAGATGCTCGGCTAACGGGTACAGGTCGCTCTTGAAGATATTTCCGATAGGATAGATATCCGCACCGCTGTCACCGTACTTGGTGAAGTACCCTACGGACATCTCGCTCCTGTTGGAAGTGCCGGCGACGATGTATCCCCGCACGCTCGCTATGAAGTAGAGAGCGGCCATGCGGAGTCTCGGCTTGAGGTTCGTGACCTGGTCTTTCCCTCCCCGGGGCAGCGCCTCGAGCATCGCCTCCAGGACCGGCTGGAGGTCAACCCTCAGTGTAGGGATGCCGAAGGCTATGGCGGCCAGCTCGGCATCCTCCTCGTCCGCGCAAGCGCTCCCGCACGGCATTATCACTCCAAGCACACGGTCTCCGAGCGCAGCCTTGCTGAGCGCCGCCACCACAGAGGAGTCCAGGCCGCCGCTCAAGCCAATGACCACTCCCCCGGCACCGGCATCACGCACCTGACGGGCTATCCATTCCTCCAGGTCCCTCACGGTATCCTCAACGCTCATCTCACCATAACCTCTTATCTCTGGCCGGCAAAACACGTGCCGGTGGAGCTCTTCGGAAGCGTCCGGGCTACCCGACCTTCTCCATGACGGCCACGAACATCCCGTCGCATCCCAGGACGTCGGGCATCATCCGGGTGTACCCGTCCCGGCAGTCCGGGTTC
>JAGUWJ010000081.1 GCA_020062425.1 Actinomycetota bacterium | reverse complement strand
GAGGTTGAGCCCGCGTTCCGCCATGAGGGGGGAGGCGAGCTCGAGAGCAAAAGCGGTGGGCGTCTTGACCCTGAAGTTGAGTACCGGCCGGCCCGCCGCGGCCACGTGATCGAGCCACTGCATCCCGATCCTCTTCGACGGAGCGAGGAGCCACTTCTCCTCGACCGTGCGCTCGGCACACAGGCCTATGAGGTTCTCTACCAGGCTGTTGGTTGAGTATGTCACGAGCACAATTGTACACCGCGCCAGATACGTGAATGTTGGATCAGGTTTCGTTTGTCGCATGCAGGAGATGCGGGCAATCCATCGAACCCGGATACTATCAGCTTGCTCCCGGGGTGGGCGGCAGAAATGCCGGAATCACCGCCGATCCCTTGAGGAGGTGAACAAGATTGGAGATCCACCAGATGTCAAAGGAGCTCTCGACTCATCTCCGTGAGCACGTATCGAAGTGGCCTGCCACCAGGGAAGATATCGTCTCTGCCTGCAACAACATCTCGGACATCCCCGAAGAGGAGAGGCAGTGGGTGCTGAAGAACCTGCCGGCTGGGACGTATGATACCCCCGAGGATGCCGAGCAGGTCATGCTGAGGGGCTCCGTGCAGGGCTAGGAACGGCGGGCGGCTCGACCCCGGAGGCGGTCCGTCGGGATCTCGGTGAGGAGCATCCCCGCGAAAATCAGTGCGCACCCCAGCCAGCTCCGCCAGGTGAGGGTCTCCCCGAGCAGCAGTATGCCGAAGATGACCGAGAACACCGGCTCCATTATGAGCACCATGGAGGTGCGCACCGGGGTGAGTATCCTCTGCGCGTAAGCCTGCACGTAGAACGCCGCGTCGGAGGCGAGGACGGCGCAGATCAATATGGACACCCAGACGAACGAGGAGGTAGGGACGGCCAGGCCCTCGAAGACCGCGGCCGACGCCGTCATGCAGACCGCCACTACCGCCATCTGCACGAAAGTGAGCAGGACCAGGTCGTTCTTCTTAGCGTAGCCGTCCAGCAGGATGATGTGCACCGAGTAGCTGAACGCGCACACCAGCACCAAGGCGTCGCCGAAGTTGGTGCCGAGCGATGGCTGGAGCGACAGCACCGCGAGGCCGATAAGCGCCACTACCGCCGCCGCGATCGATTTCAGGTCCGGGCGGTGCTTGAGGAACACCGCCGCGAGTAAGGGCGTGAACACTATGAAGAGCCCGGTGATGAAGCCCGCGTTGCCAGCGGTGGTGTACTTCAGCCCGAACGTCTGGAACGAGTACGATGCGTAGAGGAGCGCGCCCAGCAGGACCCCCGCGCCGAGAAGCCGACGGTCGATGCGGCGCAGTTTCCCCGCGCCGATTGCCCCCATCACGACCGCCGCGATGCCGAACCTCCAGGCCATGAACACGAACGGCCCTACCTCGTCCAGGCTCTTCTTCACCAGGGCGAAGGTGAGCCCCCAGACGACGGTTATACCGATGAGCATCGCCTCGGCGCGGCGCTTGTCGTCGAGCCGGGGTAAAGTCCTAGCTCTGTTCATCTCCTCTTCTCAGCGTACAGACCGCAACAGATGGGGTCAGAGGTGGGAGAGTATCTTTGAGAAGAACTCCTGCGTGCGCGGGTGCTGGGGGTTGTTGAACACCTCGGCCGGCTCGCCGTCCTCCACCACCAGGCCCTCGTCCATGAAGATGAGGCGGTCTCCGACCTCTTTCGCGAACCCCATCTCGTGGGTCACCACCACCATGGTCATGCCCTCGCGCGCCAGGCCCTTCATGGTGTCGAGGACCTCTTTCACCAGCTCGGGGTCGAGCGCCGAGGTCACCTCGTCGAAGAGCATCACGTCCGGGTCCATGGCCAGCGCCCTTGCTATGGCCACCCGCTGCTGCTGGCCGCCGGAGAGGTGCGCCGGGAAGGCGTCGGCCTTGTCTCCCAGTCCGACCTTCTCGAGGATTTCTCTGCCGTGTGCGTCCGCCTCCTCCTGGTCCATCCCCTTGACCTTGATCGGTGCGAGGGTGACGTTGCCGATGGCGGTAAGGTGAGGAAAAAGGTTGAAGCTCTGGAAGACCATACCCACCTTTTGACGCATCTCGTTTATGTCGGTGGCCCGATGAGTGATGTCGATGCCCTCGATGAACACCTGACCGCGGGTGGCCTGCTCGAGACCGTTGATGCACCTGAGCATGGTGCTCTTTCCGGAACCGCTCGGTCCGACCACCACCACGACCTCACTGGGATTGACGTCAAGGTCGATTCCCTTGAGCGCGTCGAAGTCGCCGAACTTCTTGTGCAGGCCTACTATGCTGATCATGGGCCCGTCGTAAGGTGTTTCAGTGACGTCTTTGCCGTTTCCGTTCCTCGCCGTTTCAATCACCCCTGCCCATTCGTTTCTCGAGGTACTGGACTACGCGCATCGCGGGTATGGTCACCAGCAGGAAGAAGAAAGCGACCCCCATGAGCGGCGTCACGTTGGCGTCCCTCCCCATGGCTTCCTTGCCCACCTGGAAGACCTCCGACATGCCGATGAAAGCCACCAGGGCCGTGTCCTTGGTCAGCATCACGAACTCGTTGGAGAGAGGCGGGATGACCCTCCTCACGGCCTGCGGCAGGACGATGTAACGCATCGACTGCAGGTAAGTCATGCCAAGCGAGCGGGCTGCTTCCATCTGCCCCTTGTGGATGGACTCTATGCCGGCCCTGAATATCTCAGCCTCGTAAGCCGCGTAACACACGGTTAGAGAGACCACCCCGGCGGTGAAGCGGCTGAAGTTCAATCCCAGGTAGCTCAGCCCGAAGTAGATTATGAATATCTGCAGGATGAGCGGCAGGCCGCGGATGACGTCTATATATACTGCCGCCGCGAAGCGGAAGGTGCGCAGGCGCGAAATGCGCATGAGGGCCAGGATCAGCCCGAATATGAGGATGAAAAACTCGGAGACGACCGCCAGCTTCAGAGTTGTAAGGAACGCTTTCGCGAGCTTGGGGAACCAGAACCTCATGGTCTCCCAGTTGAAGAAGTCCTCGTAGAATTCCTTGAGGTTATCCTGCATGAAGAAGACCACAGCGGCCAGCCCGATGAGCACGAGGCTTATCACGCCCAGCGTCTGGCCGGCGGTGGCGAGCCCGTCGCCCTCCTGGTCGGAGTGGATTATCCTGTCCTTGGCGAGGCGCGCGAAGACTATCGCCAGGATGCCGCCCGCGACGGGTAGGGCGGTGAGCCCGAGGATGCCCATTATCAGGGAGGCCTTGGCCCACCCGCTGACTTGCGGTTTCTCGAACGATGAGAGAGGCCCGCCCTCGGGGCTGCTCTCTATCTCCAGGCTTTCGTCCGTGATCTCTTCTCCTCACCAATCATGAGACGGGCCCGCATTGCGCGAATGCAGGCCCATCATACACGTTCTCGAATACCGACCTACTGGGGCGGCTCCACTCCGAACCACTTCGTGTAGATGTCGGAATAGGTGCCGTCCTCTTTCACCTCGGCAAGAGCGCTGTTGATCTCGTCGAGGAGCTCCTCGTTGTCCTTCCGGACGCCGATGCCGTACTGCTCGTCGGTCTTGATCTTGGCCACGACCTCGGTCTTGCCCCTGGTGGTGCTTATGTAGGAGTTGACCGGAAAGTCGTTGATGATGGCGTCGACCTTGCCCTGCTCCAGCGCCTCGAAGGCCACCAGGATGGTGTCGAACTTCTGGATCTCCTTCAAGCCGCCCGCCTTCTCGATCTCCTCGGCCTTGAACTGGCCGGTGGTGTCTATCTGCACGCCGACGACCTTGTCCTTGAGGTCGGCCTCGGTCCTGATCGGCGAGCCCTTGACCACCGCGATGGACTGGTCGCTGTCGATGTAGGGGTCGGAAAAGTTTATCTCCTTTTCACGCTCGGGCGTGATGGTCATGGCTGACATGATGATGTCGTACTTCTCGGTCTTGAGGCCGGGGATTATTCCGTCCCAGGCGGTGGAGATGACCTCCAGCTCGACGTCCATCTTCTCGGCGATGGCCGTCGCGAGCTCGACGTCGAAGCCGATGGGCTTATCGCCCTCCATGCTCTCGAACGGCGGATAGGAAGTGTCACTCCCCATCTGGAGCTTGCCCTCTTTCAAGAGCATCCCCGACTCGCCGCAGCCGGCCGCGAACGGCACCGCGAGGAGCGCCACCAGCAGCAGCCCCAACGCGGCTCTTACGAACCTGTTCCCTCTCATGCTGCCCCCCTTCCTGCCAGGCCGGAATAAAGGGGCGAATCCCCTACCCGGCATCCTGTCAGAAGACTAACGCTGATTATATTTTGTAGCGAACCGCAAGAGCAAACTTACCTCTGGGGACAGACACCGTAAGGTAAGTCAGGAAAAGGGGACTGACCCTTTGAGTTAAGTCGGAGATACGCTTCAGCAGGTTGCCCTGTTCGACTTAACTTAAGGGGTCCGTCCCCACTGTTAAGTGTCTGTCCCCCGGGGTAAGTTACTCGAGGACCTGGGTCATGATGTCGTTCACGTCGGTAACGAACGAGAACTCGACGTCGTCCTTCACGAAGTCCGGGACTTCCTCGAGGTCCTTCTCGTTCTCTTCCGGGAGGATGACCTTCTTGACCCCCGCCCTGTGCGCGGCGAGCACCTTCTCCTTTATGCCGCCGACGGGGAGGACCTTACCCCTCAAGGTTATCTCGCCGGTCATGGCGGTCTCTTTGACGACGGGCCTTTCGGTGGCGGCCGAGACCAGCGCCACGGCCATGGTCACGCCCGCCGACGGGCCGTCCTTCGGTATGGCCCCCGCCGGGACGTGGATGTGAACGTCGTTATTGTCGAAGAAGTCGTGGGCTATCTTGAGGTTCTCGGCGTTCGCCCGGGCGTAGGTGACTGCGGCGCGGGCGGACTCCTGCATCACCTCGCCCAGCTTCCCGGTGAGCGTGAGGTTCCCCTTGCCGGGATAACTCTCCGCCTCCACGAAAAGCACGTCCCCGCCGGTCTCCGTCCAGGCCAGCCCGGTGGCAACGCCGACCTCGTCGGCCTGTTCGATGACTTCCATGCGGTGCTTGATGGGGCCCAGCATGTCGTGGAGGTCGTCGCCGGTCACCTTGAACGGCCCCTTCTCGCCCTCGGCAACCTTCCTCGCGAGCTTGCGGCAGACGCCCGCTATCTCGCGCTCGAGGTTCCTCACCCCCGCCTCGCGGGTGTAGTTCCTGATGATGCCGTGAAGGGCGCTGTCCTCGATGGTGACGCTCTTTTTCTCCAGGCCGTGCTCCTCCAGCTGGCGGGGCACCAGGAACTCCCTGGCTATCTGGATCTTCTCCGGCTCCGTGTAGCCGGGAAGCTCCAGCACCTCCATGCGGTCGAGAAGCGCCGGTGGTATGGTGTAGAGCATATTGGCGGTGGTTATGAACATCACCTTCGACAGGTCGAAGGCCACGTCGAGGTAGTGGTCGCTGAAGGAGAAATTCTGCTCCGGGTCCAGCACCTCCAGCAGAGCCGCCGCGGGGTCGCCCCTGAAATCGACCCCCAGCTTGTCCACCTCGTCCAGCATGAACACCGGGTTCTTGGTGCCGGCCTTGCGCAGGCCCTGGATTATCCTGCCTGGCAGGGCACCCACGTAGGTCCTCCGGTGCCCCCTTATCTCCGCCTCGTCACGCACGCCCCCCAGCGAGATGCGGTGAAAGGTACGCCCGAGCGCGCGCGCGATGGAGTGTCCCAGCGAGGTCTTGCCGACGCCTGGCGGCCCCACGAAGCAGAGTATGGGGCCCTTGGTGTCCTCCTTGATGTTGCGCACCGCCAGGTACTCCACGATGCGCTCCTTGACCTTGTCCAGGTCGTAGTGGTCCTCGTCCAGGATGCGGGCGGCGCGCTTGACGTCCAGGTTGTCATCGGTGCTCTTCTCCCAGGGGAGGCTGGTCATCCAGTCGAGGTAGGTTCGGGCGACGGTGTACTCCGCGGCGGCGGCCGGCATGTTTGCCAACCGGTCGAGCTCGCGCTCGGCCTCCTTGCGGGCTTCCTCGGGCATGCCGCTGGCCTCGATCGCCTCCCGTATCTCGTTTATCTCGACGGTCTTCTCGTCGAGCTCTCCCAGTTCCTTCTGGATGGCCTTGAGCTGCTCGCGCAGGAAGAACTCGCGCTGGCCTTTGCCCAGCTCGGACTGGACCTGGTCCTGGATGCGCGAGCCTATCTCCAGCACTTCCACCTCGTGGTTGAGGAAGACGGTGAGCTTGCGCAGGCGCTCTTTCACGTTGAGCTCTTCGAGCAGCTCCTGTCTCTGGCCCGTGTCGAGGTTCAGGTTGGCGACCAGGAAATCCGCCAGGTCGTTCGGCTCGTTCACGTTCATCGCGGCGATGAATATCTCGTCGGGGAGGTAGGGGGCCAGGCTCACTATGTTGCGGAAGAGGTTGAGCGCGTTCCGGGCAAGGCCTTCCACCTCGACCCCGTCCTCCACCTCGTCCTGGAGCCGCTCCACCCTGGCCTTGAGGTAAGGCTCGTCCTGGACGTATTCGCTGACCCTTATTCGTGCGATCCCCTGCACCAGCAGCTGCATCTTCCCGTCGGGAAGCTTGAACATGCGGGCGATCGCCACGGCGGAGCCGACATCAAAAAGCTTGTCGACAGGGGGAATCTCCTCTTCGACTTCCTCGGACGCCGTCACCACCCCCACGATGCGATCCCCAGCGAGCGCGTCATCGATGAGCTTGATGAGCGGGTCCTCGGTGATCATCAGCGGCGCCACGATGTGCGGGTAAATGACGGTGTCCTTCAAGGGGAGGATGGGCAGCTCCCCCGCTATCTCGATCTTGTCGAGAGGGGTGCCTTCGGGCGCATCTTTCTGCTGGCTCTCGGTGGTGGGTGTTATGACCGTCGCACGCTCTCCACTCTCGTCCGCAGCCATCTGCCCACTCACGCTCCCGGGGGCCTCGTCCTCAGGCGGGCACATCTACGTCCACCCCCCTCGGCGGCTGCTTTTCAACCTTGGGAAGCCTTATCTCCAGGAAACCGTCGTCATAGGTCGCCCTCGCCTTCTCGGCGTCGACGCGCACTGGGAGCTGTATCTCCCTCTCGAACGTGCCGTAGCTTATCTCCATGAGGTGGTAGTTTCTGCGCGCCGCGCTGGAGGGCTCGCGCCTGGTCCCCCGGATGTGCAGCAGGTCGTTCAGGACCTCGATGTTTATATTGCCGATGCTTATGCCCGCGAGGTCAACCACCACTATGATCTCCGTGGGGCTCTCCGATACGTCACAGAGGGGCTTCCACGCCTTCTCGAAGAAGAAGACCGGACGCTTCCAGCGACCCACGTGCTCGAAGAACCTCTCCATCTCGTGCTGGATATCCTCGGGCCTGGCGGGATCCATCCCCTGCTTGACGTTCATCTCCAGCTCCGCCTTTCTCTACTGTCAGGCGCCTGCACTACGGCTTCTCATAGTCCGCGCCCAGTACCACGAGTACGTCCACGCCGTATTTGGAAATGAGTTCGTCGCTGCCCTCCAGCAGGGGTTCGTCCGCCCCGGCCAGGTCGGCGGCGACGGCTCCCGCCTTGTCGCTCTGTCCGCCGGCATAGTATACCGTAGTCCTTTGGTACCTGCTCTCCGAGTTCCCGGTGACGGTAACAACGTGGCCTGACCGCCCGAGCTCTCCCGCGACCGCAGACGCGAGCCCCTGCACTCCGGCTCCGTTCAGCACCCCCACCTTGACGTCGCCCCCGGACTCCTGTTGGGTCTGCATCCGTTCCTCGACGCCGGGGTCCACCTTCTGCTCGGTCTTGAAACCGTCCAGCATCTCCTGGAACTCGGCCGTGTCGGCAAGGTAATACCATATCCCGCCGACGACCTTTGAATCGCCCGGGACGGTGGTCATGGTGAGGTCGCTGCCTGCGCCCTGCAGCCGCCTGCCTAATCTCAGCATCTCGGCGAAGGTCAGGTCGGTCTTGATGTTTTCGCTCGCCGCGTCTATGACCCTTATGATCCTGAAAGGATTGCGCGTGTGCGAGAGGGTCGAGAGCATGGCCTGCAGGAACCTGCGCTGGTTCTTTATTCGGTCCAGGTCTCCGCCCGGGACGGACTTCGGGTCGTGTCTCGCACGCACCAGCACCAGCGCCTGGTCGCCGTTCAGGACCTGATCCCCAGCAGAGAGCTTGCCAGCATACTTGTCGTTGATCGGGACCTCTATCCGCATCCGCACCCCGCCGATGGCGTCGACTATGTGCTTGAAGCTCTCGAAATCCATCACCACGAAGTGGTTGATATCCAGGCCGGTGAACTCCTTGACGGTGTCGACAGCGAGCTTCGGCCCGCCCAGTGCGTAAGCCGCGTTTATCTTTTCATAGCCGCTCTCCCCCGGTATCTCTACCCGGGTGTCCCGCGGTATGGAGATTACCGCCGCCTTGTCGTTCGCGGGGTTCACGCTGACCAGCATCATTATGTCGGAGCGGCTGACCCCTTCTTCCTCCCCTTCCACGCTTCCGGTGTCGACGCCCATTATGAGCGTGGTGACAGGCTGATCGTCAGCCTTGGAGTCCAGCACCTGCTCCACCGCGGGGACCTTCATCTTGGACTCTTTCATCTTCAGCCATACATAGCCCCAGGCAACGATTATCACCAGAATCAGCACCAGGGCCAGTGCGCCCCACTTGAGTACTGAGGTCCAGCGGACGCGCCGCCTCCGATATATGTGCGGCTGCTCGCCGTCTAGGAAGAGGTGCGGCTCTCCGGGCTCCTCGACCCGCCCTTTGAGCTCGCGCCTCTTCAGGCGGCTCTTCCGGTAGAGGTGGGGCTGCTCGCCGTCCAGGAAGAGGTGCGGGTCATCGTCTTCTTTTCCATGCCTAATCATGAATACACCCCCCGGTGAGCCGGGGGCTGGATGAAAGCCTTTTCGGTTGATGTCCAATCCCAAGTTTACATCAACGCCCTTGCGATTTGAATCGAGGCGGCGCGCCTTCCTCCGTACCCCTCCCGCGCCGATTGCCAAACCTCGAGAGCGAGCCGCGCCATGCGCCTTTCTCTTCTGTTAATATGAAGCCGGCGGTTTCCTCCGCGGGGTAGGTCGCGTGGGGGGAACAGCCGATCGAGGTCGTTTCTTTTACGAGGCGTTGCATGAGATACCCTGATTCCGCCCTTCTTACGGACGAGGTGGTGGTATTCGACGTCCACCACCATGCGGTGGTGCTCTTACGGCCGGTGCTCCTCGCCGTCGCCTTCTTCACCGTCTGGATCGCCCTCCTCGCTGTGTTAGAACCTTTCAGAAAGGACTGGGCGCTGCTCATCGTGCTTATCATCTTCCTTTTCCTGATCGGTTACGTCGCCTGGAGGGTGGTGGTCTGGACCCGCGTCAACCTGGTGCTCACCGACAGGAGGCTCATCTACGAGTACGGCGTCCTGACGCGACACAGCCAGGAGATCCACCTTTCGAAGATAATCGACGTATCCTCCACGCAGATGGTTCTTGGGCGTCTGCTGAACTACGGGGACCTGCTGATAAAGACCGCGCCCGATTCGAGGGAGAGTGCCTTTTTCGACCTGCCCCACCCGGAGCGGTTGAGGCTCGATATCACCGAGCGAACGCATACGGTGACATCGAGCGACGAGAGCCGCGGGCATTTCGTGGAGGAAGTCGCCCGCGCGGTCACCAGGGAGCGGCCCACCGCGGAACTCCCGGCCCTGCCGGCGGAGCGCCCTCCCATCTACTCGGAGATAGTGGACCAGATCGAACGGCTGGATATCCTGCGGGAACGCGGGGTCCTGAGTGAAGCCGAGTTCAGCGAGGCCAAGGAGGGCCTCCTCTCCAGGCTTAAGAAAGAGCCGGGCCAGTGATAGTCGATTACCACATGCACACCGCGAGGTGCGGGCACGCCGACGGTTCGGTCGAGGATATGGTCGAGGCCGCTATCGACAAGGGCCTGCGGCAGGTAGGAATCGCCGATCACGCTCCCATGCTCTACGCCGATGTACCTATGCTGGCGATGTCACCGGATGAGCTCCCCTCGTACGTCGACGAGGTCCTGCAGGCAAAGGAGAAGTACCGGGGCCGGATCGAGGTGAGGCTCGGGATCGAGGCCGACTACCACGCGCCGACTCAAGGAGAGCGGGTATCGATGATCGAATTGTACCCGTTCGACTACGTGATAGGCTCGGTGCACGTGCTCGGTGACTGGATATTCGACAATCCCGCCGACGTGGGGCGCTACGAGGATATAGACCTGGACGATTTCTACGTGGAATATATACACACGGTCCGCGAGATGGCCGAGAGCGGGTTCTACAACATCGTGGGGCACCCGGACCTTGTCAAGAAGTTCGATAAGCGCGCCGCCATCAACCTTATCCCCCGCTATCGCGAGCTACTGGAGGCGGTGAAGCGAGCGGGCATGTGTTACGAGGTAAACACGGCCGGCTTGAGATGGCCCGCGAGAGAGATATACCCGGAGCCAGCCTTTGTACACCTGGCGGCGGAGATAGGCGTACCGGTCACGTTCGGCTCGGATGCGCATTGCCCGGAGGACGTCGCCAGGGACTTCGATCAGGCGCTCGCCCTCGTCAGAGGTGCGGGCTACCGGGAGGTAGCGACGTTCCAGGGCCGCATCATGAGCTGCGTACCGCTACCTGAGGGCCAGCCACCAGACGAGCACGGCCATGATGATCAGGGCGGCGATGAGTAGCGCGGGGAGCGCGCCCGCGATAGACGTCGTGGCCCTTCCCCTGCCTGCATCCTCCCGGTCCGGGCGGTGCCGCTCCCCGCTTAGAAGACCCCTTGCCCTCTCCTCCTTGAGGACGCAGAACTGACAGACGCCGCTGGAGCTGGTCCCGCTCCCGGTGATCGCCTCCAGCGCGTCCGACAGCTCGCCGGCGGAGCGGATGCGCTCGAGGGGATCACGCCCCAGGCAGCGGTCAATGAGGTGCTTCTCTCCCCCCAGCCCGACCGGCGCCGACCCGCAGAGGGAGGCCAATCGAGCTTCCTCCAGACCTAGACCTAGGGCGATGCGGATAAGCCCCAGGGAGTAGACGTCGGTCGCGGCGCTGGCGCGGCCTCCCTGCTGCTGTTCAGGTGCCGGGAACTGGCAACCCGTTATCCCCACGGCGGGGAACTCTCTCGCCACATACCACAGACCGAACTCGGCCACCTGAACGCTCCCGGACGGCTCAACCCAGACGTTAGAGGTGCTCAGCCCGAGGTGGAGGACACCCATCCTTCGAGCCGCCTCGATCGCCGCCAGCATGTTCTGGAAGATGCGCCCTGCGTTATCCACCCCTCCGACTTCGAGGAGCACGTCGTCGAGCCGTGCACCCGCAGGCTGCATCGCGGCATAGTAGCATCTCCCATCGAGGAAACCCCAGTCGAGCACCTGCAGGACCCCCGGGTGGTCGAGGCGCGCCCATGCCCCTATCTCTGCCAGGAGGAGCTCCCCCGCCCCATCGTCGCGCGACAGCGCGCCGGTAAAATCGCGGAGCAGGACCTGGCGCCGGTGCGGCAGGTAAGTGGCCCGGTACAGGGTTCCCCATTCGTCTGTCGCGACAGCTTCAATGAGCGAGTATCCCTTTTGGCGGTAGTCTTCTATCTCGTCCATGCTTGCCCTGCCTGATGATAAAGCAGTACAAGCATAGCGTCAACCGAGGACATATAATAGGAGTGTGGTGCTTCAGCGCCCTGACAGGTGCCGGCACCAGGCCGGGCGGAGGAAGGTGGCCTGGTGCGGAGGTCATGAAGAAAAGCCGGGGGCGGCTCCTGCCGGCTGAGGTATGCCAGCCAGTTCCATCCTGTTACGGAGATCAAGCACCAGGCCGGAGGAATCGGGCTGCAAGGCCCGCTAAACGCCGCCCCACGGCGAATATCGCGATATCTTTTAGATCACAAGGTTGGCAAGCGACATCAGGAACATCATGTCGCCGTCCATCTTCATGTCTCCCTGCATGAAAGCCTGCGGGCCACTGACCTGTCCGGTCATTACCTTCATCAACACTTCAGCCGGGCCGCTGATGCTGCCCTGGGGCGCGTGCCCGCTGTTGAAGGTGATGGAAACGGGAAGCACCGTGCCGGCGGGCACCGCCACTCCCATGACGTCTTCGGGAAGAGCCATCTCAATGTTCAGCGTACCCTTCGCCTTCGTGACCTCGTCGTACATCTTCCTGTTGGTGAACGCCGACACCATGCCGGTTATGTTACGAAAGATCTCCTCGCTTATCTTCACCGAAACCACAGGGTCCTCGATGCCCTCGGGCTGAACCGTGCAGTCCTTGCCGTTCTCGACGGTCATCCCCCAGGTCAGTGGGGTCTTACCCTCTACGGTCACGTTAACCGTGAACTTCGTGCCGTCCATGTCGGGTACCGGCGTTTCTGCCAGGAAACTGCTTATCAGTTTAGGCATGTACGTTACTAGGTAGTCCTGGATCTCTGTTGACTCCGCCATTTCGCATCCCCCTTCGTCGAATCACGTTTTCCTGCTGCCGTCTCTATCTTCTCGACTCGCTTACTCAGTCATCACCCCCCGGATGCTCCAGGCGAGCCGCTGAATACAGAGGTACACGGAATATCCCGAGGTGCCACCTGACATTACTGTCATTAGTATTGACAGGCATGTCAGTAGATTGCTGTTGTACTTTACTGTCATCTGCAATAGGATGTCAAGGCCTCCGGTGGATTTTTTTCTCGAGCGTGATCTCTATAGCCGGAGAGCCTCCTGTTCGGGCTCTGCCTAGGTCCACATACATAGTGGACACCCCCTATACTTGCTTTTGCACAAAAGGCGAGTAAAAGGAGGCGTCCATGAAACCAAGAATCG
>JAGUWJ010000117.1 GCA_020062425.1 Actinomycetota bacterium | reverse complement strand
TCCCCGGAGACACGCACAGGGTCGTCATCGGGCGTGACACCCGCCGCTCGGGCCCCATGCTGGAGGCCGCCCTCACCGCCGGCCTGCTCTCCGAAGGTGCAGAGGTGCTGGTCACAGGCGTCATCCCCACCCCAGCCATCGCTTTCCTTACAGAGGACCTGGATGCGGCGGCCGGCGTCGTCATATCCGCATCGCACAACCAGTACCGCGACAACGGCATCAAGTTCTTCGGACCCGGCGGGGTAAAACTGCCCGACGAGACAGAGAAGGCCATAGAGGAGGAGTTCGACACGCTGGAGGACCACTCCGAGACGGTCCCGGTGGGGAACCTCAGGGTGGTGGAGGATGCCGAAGAGCGCTACGTGGAGCACCTGCTCGAGTGTACGCAGATAGACCTCCGCGGGACCCGCATCGCCCTCGACTGCGCGAACGGAGCGGCATGGCGGGTGTGCCCCATGGTCTTCGAGAGACTCGGCGCGACCGTCGAGACCATCGGAACAGAGCCGGACGGGGTGAACATCAACCTGGACTGCGGCTCCACCCACCCCGAGAGGGCAGCCGAGCTGGTCCGCGCCCTCGGCGCCGACATGGGGTTCGCCCTGGACGGCGACGCTGACCGCTGCATCTGCGTAGACGAATCGGGGGAGATACGTGACGGGGATTACGTCATGGCCATCGCTGCCCGCTACCTCAAGGAGAGGGACCTCCTTCATCCTCCGGTGGTGGTGTCCACGGTGATGAGTAACCTGGGATTCTACCGGGCGCTGGAGGAGTACGGTATAGAGTCGGTGCAGACCCAGGTGGGAGACAGGTACGTCATGGAGGCGATGCTCGGAACAGGCTCGATACTGGGCGGAGAGCAATCCGGTCACATAATATTCCGCGAGCACGCTTCCACCGGGGACGGCACACTCACCGCGCTCCTGGTCTCGGGAATGATACGCGACCTGGGGAGCCCGTTCTCCGAGGTCGCGGGCCTGATGCGGAAGTACCCCCAGGTCCTGCTCAACGTGCGATCGAGGTCCGGACGAAGGCTGGAGGACGGGATGCCCGCCTGGAGTACCATAGAAAGGTATAAAGGCGAACTGGGTGAAGAAGGAAGGGTGCTGGTCCGTTCGTCGGGAACGGAGCCGGTGGAGCGGGTGATGGTCGAAGCAAAGAGCGCTTCGAGGGCGGAGGAGATAGCCCGCGCCATAGCGGACGCTATCGAGAGAGACCTGGACGGCTGACCCGACTCATCCGATCGAGAAAGCAGGGCGCATGTGCGGCATAGTCGGTTACATCGGAGACAGGCAGGCCAGCCGGGTCCTCTTTGAGGGGCTGCGCAGGCTGGAGTACCGCGGATACGACTCCGCGGGCCTGTGCGTGGTATCGCCGGACGACGGCCTGGAGCGCGTCCGCACGGTGGGGAACCTGGACGTGCTCGAACAGGTCCTGGACGGCTCTTCGTCACTGGGGGGCGGACTGGGCATTGGCCACACACGCTGGGCGACCCACGGGGCCCCCACCGAGGTGAACGCGCACCCGCACCTGGACTGCCGCGGTGACATAGGCGTAGTGCACAACGGCATCATCGAGAACTACATCCAGCTCCGTTCCGAGCTGACCGGCCTTGGACATACCTTCAAATCCGAAACCGACACCGAGATCCTGGCCCACCTCATCGAGGAGTACTACGAAGGCGACCTCGCAGAGGCCCTCCGGGCCGGTCTGAACAGGGTGGAGGGATCCTTCGCCGTCGTCGCTGTGCACCGGAACCAGCCGGACGTGCTGGTGGCTGCGCGCCGTGACAGCCCCATGGCGCTCGGCATCGGCGAGGGCGAGTACTTCGTGGCTTCGGCGGTCCCGGCGTTCCTGTGGAGGACCCGTAGGGTGCTTTTTCTCGAAGACAACGAACTTCTGAGGGTTGACCGGGGCGGGTATTCGCTCTCCGACCTGGACGGGAACCAGGTTGTCCGTATGGCGGTCGAGGTCGAGTGGGACCTCGACGCCGCGGAGAAGGGCGGCTACGAGGATTTCATGCTCAAGGAGATCTACGAGCAACCACGCGCGGTCGCGGACACGCTCCGAGACAAGATGGACCCGTCAGGCGAGATAGTGCTGGACGAGCTCAACATGACACCCGAGGCGGCGAAGGACCTGCGCAGGATAATAGTGGTTGCCTGCGGCACCTCCTTTCACGCCGGCCTGCTCGCCAAGTACCTGTTCGAGCGCTGGGCGGCCCTGCCCGTGGAGATAGAGATAGCGTCCGAATTCCGCTACCGCAACCTCGTTGTCAGCCGCGAGGACCTGGTGGTGGCCATCAGCCAGTCCGGTGAGACAGCCGACACCCTGGCGGGGGTCAGGGAAGCCAACCGGCGCGGCGCGCACGTCGTAGCCGTGGTAAACGTGGTGGGGAGCCAGATGACCAGGGAAGCTAAAGGCGTCATCTACACGCACGCAGGCCTCGAGATTGGGGTCGCAGCCACCAAGACCTTCACCGCGCAGATGGCGGCGATGTACGTTCTCGCCGTTTACCTGGGCAGGCTGCGCGGAGTGGTCGACGACGTGAGGTACCGCTCCATCCTGGAAGAGCTCAAGGCGGTGACCGGCAAGATGGAGCGGGTGCTGGAGGGCGAGGGGGCGGTAAGGGAGTGCGCGGAGAAGTACCACGGCGCGGACGACTTCCTCTTCCTGGGAAGGAGCGTGGGGTACCCCGTCGCCATGGAGGGCGCACTCAAGCTCAAGGAGATCTCTTACATACACGCGGAAGGCTACCCGGCGGGCGAGATGAAGCACGGGCCTATCGCCCTGCTGGACGGCGGGGTGCCGGTGGTGGCCATCGCGGTGCGTGATTCTGTCTACGAGAAGATGCTCAGCAACATCGCGGAGGTCAGGGCGCGGAGTGCGCCCGTGCTGGCCGTGGCCACGGAAGGTGATGAGGAGATCGCGGACCTCTGCGACGACGTCATCCGGGTCCCGGCCACCAGGGATATGCTATACCCCATGCTGACGGTAATACCGCTTCAACTGCTGGCCTACCACATAGCCAAACTCCGCGGCTGTAACGTCGATCAGCCGAGGAACCTGGCCAAGACCGTCACCGTGGAGTGAGTGGGGCGCAGCCGGGCGGTACCGCAAGCTGGACGCAAGCGACAAGATCAGGGCGGTGAGCGATGCGGGTCGTCACTCCCGAGGAGATGGCGAGGGTAGACAGGGAGGCGATGGAGACCGAGGGGATCCCCGGCCTCACCCTGATGGAGCGTGCGGGGGAGGCGGTGGCCAGGGCCGCGGCCGACCTCGGTG
>JAGUWJ010000212.1 GCA_020062425.1 Actinomycetota bacterium | reverse complement strand
TCGAGATCGCGGCGGCGCGCTGGTCGACCGGGCTCGCCATGGGGGTCGGGCTTGCGGCCGGTCTGTTCTCCGGCTTGCTGGGTGTCGGGGGCGGCATCGTGCTGGTCCCCGGGTTCGTCTATATCCTCAAGCTTCCTCTCAAGAAGGCCATCGGTACCTCTCTCGCCGTGATAGCCGTGATAGCGGTGCCGGGCACCGTCATCCACGCACTCCTCGGCCATGTGTCCTGGGAACTGGCGTTCTTCCTCATGGCAGGCTCGATCCCCGGCGCGTATATCGGCGCGAGAATAACCATGAGGACCGCCGAGAGGGTGCTGTACGTGCTTTTCGGCCTGCTGATAGCGTTGCTGGGCGTCGCCTTTATCGTTAATGAGATAATGGTGATGATCGACTGAGATGATTTCCCGAACGCCAAGATCGAAGATGGCGCCGCGGGTCCTGTTCACGGCCGCGGTGGTACTGCTGTGGCTCTTGAACGCGCTCTTCCTCGTTCCCGTCCGAGCCCCGGCCGACCCCGGCCCGGAGAAGGTGCGCGTCGCCGTCTCCAAGGACGCATACTGGTACCGGCCCGGCGGTACGGCCCAGATGCGGATTACCATCGACAACATCACCCGGCAGCCCATGAAAGACGTGTCGGTAAGGGTTCGCATCCATGCGCCGAACGCCACCAGGTCGGACCTGGACGCCTGTTTCGAGGGCAAGCTCCGAAAGGTCTACCGCCAGACGGAGACCTTCGACGACCTGACCCTCTCCACCGGGAACAACCGCTTCACCTTCGAGGTTGAACTGAAGGCCTCCCGTTACTCGAGCGGTGTTTATCCGGTCACCGTGGAGGTCGTACAGGACGACGATGTCCTCTCGGCGTCTAATACGCAGCTCATCATCATGTCCGAGGAGGAGCCGGGCGAACCGGTGCCCCTGAAGCTCACCTGGATATTCGACACGCTGGAGCCGCCTCACCGCGGCCCGGACGGATTTTTCACCAGCGACGAACTGGCAGCGGAGTGCAGCTCGTCGAGCGGCGACCCCGGGTGGTACCCGACCCTCCTCGAGGCGCTGGAGAAATGGCAGGGGCTCAAGCTGAACCTCAACCTGTCGCCCATGCTCCTGGAAGACATGCAGGCCCTCACCGGTGACTACGTGGTAAGGAAGGGTGACCGCGAGAAGGAGGTCGGCGCAGGCTCGAGACAGTCCTCGGACGCGGCGAAGGTGCTGGAGGGCTTTCGAGGTCTCGCCAGGTCGTCCAGGCACCAGCTGATCCCCGGCCCCTACGCCTCCCCGGACCTCGCCCGCCTGGTCAGCCTGGGCTGGAGGGGAGACGCCGTCGAACAGCTCACCTCCGGCCGTGAGCTGCTCGAGGAAACACTGGGTGAAGCCCTGTCCGCCGACTTCTCGTGCCCTCCGGGACAGAGGATAAGCACCGGCGCCATCACCGCCCTCGGTGAGAACCTGGGCCGGTACCTGGTCATCGACCCCGGACTGCTGGAGACCACGCGTGAGGGCAGGCGGCTCTTGAGGGGGCTGACCCTGAGTTCGCCGATAGCGGTGAAGGGCGCCGGGAAGAGCGACGACGGGTTCGCCGTCGTCTCGGATGAAAGGGTCGGAAGGCTCCTGAAGCGTCTCAGCCAGAGCGGTGACCCGCACGGAGTCGCGCAGTGCGTCCTCTCCGAGTTGACCAACCTTTACCTGGAACGTCCCACGAAAATCCGTACCTGCGTCGTGTTAGCGCCGGGATCATGGCACCCGGCTCAAGACGTGCTTCAGGAGGTGCTCCGCTCGCTGGACGGCGCCCCGTGGCTGGAGACGGCCACGCTGGCGGAGAGCTTCTCCGCTGTCGAACCCCTCGACAACGAACCGCTGGTCATCCCCTCGCCCGATAAGGACGGCCCCGAGGCGGATTACTTCGCGGAAGTAGGCGAAGCCCGCCGGATGTACGACGACTTCGTCAAGGCTACCTTGCGCGGCAACCCGCTGCTGTCGACGCTCGAACGTGACATCTATTACAGCGAGAGCGACGCATGGCGTCAGCTGGACCAGGGCGACGAGGGTCTCGCTTATTCGGCCTTCGTGACCCAGACCATAGAGAACGAACTGGCAAAGGTCGAGATGCCCGCCATGGGCTCGATCACGCTCACCTCTACCAGGGCGGAGGTGCCGCTGTCGGTGCTCAACAGCACCGGATACAGGATGAAGGCGGAGTTGGTCCTTGCCAGCAACGGCCTGGCTTTTCCCGAAGGCAGGCGGGTGAAGGTTCTGCTCGAGCCCAAGGAGAACCTCTTTGAGATACCGGTGACGGTGCTCGAGAAAGGGCGCCTCCGGTTCGCGGCGAGGCTCGAGGTCGACGACCTGGTCCTCGGGGAACTCGAGTTCACAGTGCTGACCAGCAGGTTCAACACCTTTGCCATCGCCCTGGTCGGAGGATTACTGGCCCTTATAGGCGTCTTCTGGGTCGTCAAGTTGCTGGCAAGGCGAAAGGTTGGCAAGCATAAGCGGCGGCAGCTCAGGGAAACTGAAAAAGCGCGGGCTTAAGCCGGCTTCCTTCGCCCGGGGGGCCTCGGTCATGACCCTCGGCACCGGTATCAGCCGGATCACCGGGTTCCTGCGTACCGCCGCGCTCGCCTCCGTCCTCGGGCTGACCGCCAAGGCGATGGCGGACGCCTTCAACCTGGCCAACATAACGCCCAACATCGTCTACGACCTGATACTGGGTGGGGTCCTCTCATCACTGTTCATACCGGTTTTCGTGGAATCCCTGCAGACCAGCAGCGAGGAGGAGGCCTGGCACGTCGCCAACTCCATACTGAACATCACGCTCCTGCTCCTCAGCACGGTGACCATCGTGCTGTGCATCGCAGCTCCCTACGTCATCAAGGCCCAGACCTTCCTATCGGAAGGGCGCGGCCAGATGGAAGCCGACGCCACCTTCCTCCTGCGGTTCTTCATCTTCGAGGTGATCTTCTACGGCGTCTGCGCCGTCTACACCGGGATACTGAACTCGTACAAGCATTTCACCATCCCGGCTTTCGCGCCCATCGCGAACAACGTCGTGGTGATAGTCACCGTAGTGATCTACAACTACTACCCCAACATCTACGTACTGGCCATCGGGGCCACCCTGGGGGTGGTCGCCATGGCGATGATACAGCTTCCATGGGTTCGGAGGACCGGCTTCAGATACCGGCTGGTCCTCGACCTCAAGCACCCCGCCGTGCGAAAGCTGGGCCGGCTGGCCGTGCCCGTCCTGATATACGTGCTGATACACCAGGTGGGCCTGTGGGTGGTGAACATCCTCGCGGCCCAGGTGCAGGGCGGTATTTCCGCTTACCAGTACGGCTACATCTTCTTCCAGCTACCGTACGGAATAGTCGCCGTCTCCATAATCACCGCGCTCTTCCCCACCCTCTCGGAGCAGTCGGTGCGGAAAGAGACCGACCGGATAGTGGCTTCGACCTCGCTCGGCGTGAGGACCACCGCCTTCGTGATAATACCGGCCTCAGTGGTCTTCGCGGTGCTGAGCGAGCCGATAGTACGGCTCTTGCTCGAGAGGCTCAACTTCGGCAGCGAGGATACCGAGATGCTGGCCGCCGTCGTATTCTGCTTCACCATAGGATTGTTCTTCTTCTCGCTGTTCATGCTCATTTTGAAGGTCTTTTACTCGATGCAGGACACCAAGACCCCCATGATCGTCGCAGGCATCCTTGTGGCGTTCAACATAGCCGTCGATTTCCTGTACTTCTACTCGTTCGACAGCGAGGTGATGAAGGTCGCCGGTCTGGCGCTCGGCAACACCACCGCTCACTTCATAGGAGCGGTGATCGTATGGGTGGTCCTCTGGCGCCGGCTCGGCAGCATCGACGGGCGGCGCGTCTCGGTGTCGCTCACAAAGATATGCCTGGCCTCCGCAGCGATGGGTGCGGCCTGCTGGGGCACCGCGCAGCTCATCGAGTCCTGGGTGGGAGTCAGCGATTTCTGGGGTCAGCTCCTGCAGGTGACATGTGCGATCCTGGTCGCGGTGGTGGTGTATCTCACCGTCACGGTGCTGCTCCGTAGCGAGGAGATGCAGGCCTTGAGAAGGCTGCTCTTGCGGCTCCTCAAGCGGAGCGCGGACGAGCTCGAGCCGCGTGGGAGGGAACCGGTCGACGAGGATAGTATTATGGAATAGACGCCGGTCACCAATACACCGAGCGCTGATCTGTACTTCTGAGGAGATGATTGATTGCTGGCGAGACGGCTAGTGTCAGACGAGAGCGGGCAGATACTGAGGCATGTCATAACGATCGGTCTCGTCATCGTCCTGGTAATACTCATCCTGGCAGAGGTGGGGCCTCTGGTGGTCCACAGGATAGCCGGTGTCCAGGACGCCGAGACCGCTGCGGAAGCGGCGGCGACCGACTACAGGCTCTACCGCAACGAGGGTCAGGCCGTCAATGAGGTAGCCGAAAGACTCAAGACCATGGGTTACTCCGACAGGGAGATATCCGAGGCGGTAGTGCAGTTCCTCCCCGCCTCAGCAGCGGAGAAGACCACCGTAAAGGTGACCGTGATCAAGTACGTCAACACCCTGCTGACCAGGCGCATCAAGCAGCTTGAGCGGTTCTCCAGGGTTGCCATCAGCCAGGAAGCGAGCATCACGGGAGACGAGAAGCAGTAGCAGCGCCGGCCGCGGCCGGATGTGAGACCTAGAAGCCCGGCTGCGGGGGCGGGGGCTGGGCGGGACCGTTGTCTATCTCCAACTGCTCCAGAGGGTAGAAGAAGCTCACCGTGTGCCTGTTGATACCCAGGAAGTAAGCCGACGCCAGCTTCTGGCCGTCCGCCAGGCTGTAGATCTCGGCGTCGGTAACGGGGAGAAAAGCCGTGTCCTTTACGTTGACGATGTCGAGCAGGCGCGCGCCGGGGTACTTGTACATGTATCCTACTATGCGGAACCGCTCGACCAGGATGGCGACCTTGATCTTTTCCTTTGGAACGTGCATCGCGTTACCCCTCCCTCGTCCACCAATGCTGGAGGTACCTCGTTGCCGGAGACACCCTCGGCTAACTGTATATTCGACGGAGATTCCCTCGGCACATTCCTCGGGTAGGAGGGAAAGAGCTCAGGAGGGGCCGCGGATGAGCCAGTGCAGCCGGTTGGACGCCGCGAGCAAAAAAGCCGTGGCCAACAACGCGAGAGAGGCGGCCCTGATGCCGTCGGCGGCCTGGAGCGCGCCACCGAGCCATTCCCTGAACAGGCCTATGGCGGTAAAGCAGAGCACGGTGAAGGTGAAGAGTACGGCTAGTGTCACCAGCGGAGCCCATATCCAGTATGCCGCGGGCGGGCGGGGCAGGAGCAGCAGTGATATCGCGATCGGTATCAGAGCCAAGGCCGCGAGCGAGAACCTGCCGTGCAGCAGCACGGGCTCACCGGCAGGCTCCGCACCGGGAAGCAGTCCCACCGCCAGCGGGAAGACGAGCGCCGCCAGGCCCGCACCGGCGAACGACCCGGTGAGGAGCCTTACCGCGTTGGAGGACTCACGCAACCCAGCGTAATTGGTCAGTGCGTCGACCGCCGCGGGAGCGAGGAAGAGGAAGAGTGCGACCGTCTTCGCACGCGTGGGGAACCGGACGGGCCTCCCGCCGTATACCACGAGCAGGGCGAGGATTGCAATCGCGAAACCGAGGTATAGACCTGTATCCCTGGAACACACCGGCAGGGCTCTCCCGCCGAAGCTGAGGGCGCGCTCCGGTATCTGGTGGCATATCGAATAGCCCACCTGGTCCATGATCCACGCGAGGGCTTCAGCAACAGCGTTCATGCCGATAATGATACCGCAAATAACGACGATGCCCGGGTGAGCGACCTCAGGAGAGGCTGCTCAGCAACTCCCCCCCCTCGGCACCGGGCTCGGGCGGGTTTACCAGCCTGGCCCCGGCGGCGCGGCACTCGTCGAGAGCTCCGGGTACGCCCTGGATAGCGGCCTTCTCGTCCACGTTGTAATAAGTGACCCGCTCTCTGCGCTTTATCTCCAGCATTGCGAAGAAGTACCTCACCGTCACCAGGGCGGGTTCGAAGACGTCCGGCTGATCGAATCCGGCGGCCCCGAGCCAGAGCCCTCGCCGTCTCGACCGAAGTTCGTCGGGGACGGTGTGCTCTTTCAGCACGAACTTCTTCGACCAGCAGCACTGCAGGCGGTCTATCATCGTCTTGGCCTGGGCGGCGAGGTTCATGCTGAAGATAGGCGCCGCGAGGATGATCCCCTCGTACGACAGCAGCTTCGGGTACAGCTTCTGCATGTCATCCTGCTGGATACACCTGCCGTCTTTGAAACAGGAGTTGCAGGCCTGGCACGGGTGGATGTCGAGGTCCGGCACGTAGACCTTCTCGGCCTCGGCGCCCTGGCCGCGCGCCCCCTCCAGCGCCGCGTCCAGCATCATGTCCGTGTTGCCGCCCTTGCGCGGGCTGCAGGCGAGCCCCAGCACTTTGAACAGGTCTTCCATCTCCGATCCCCTTCGCTCGTTGTGAGTCTATCACATGCGGGAAAGCCCACTGACGCCTCCTTTCAGGTGCGTGGTAGAATCGACTAGCTCGACCGACGGAGGGGGGCAAGTGATGAGAGAACAGATAGTAGTCGGCGCCGGCCTTTCGGGACTGGTCGCCGCCATAAACCTGGCCCGAGAAGGGCGCTCGGTTCTCGTGCGGGAGCGTCGCGACAGGATCGGCGGCGCCACCGGGATGCCGGGCTTCGAGGACATCGTCATCAACATCGGCGACGGCACTCCCATGCACCTGGACCGCGTGCGCTCCTACATAGGTATCGACCTCGGCGATGTCGCCGTACCGCTCAAGAAGCTCCGGAACCACATCTACGGGAAGACCTTTGATATCGACTTCTACCCGGGCGTGCCGACCTACCTTTTCGAGCGGGGTCCCACACCATCGTCCCTTGACACGTACCTGTATGAGACGGCGAGGTCCGAGGGCGTGGAGTTCAGCTTCGACGACACCGTGGAGGATTTCGGCGATCTCCCTCCGGGAACCATCATCGCGACCGGGTTGTTCGGGGAGGCCTGGCCGGTGCTGCGCATGTCCGACAAGCGGGCGTTCGGCCACTTCACGATGTCGAGGACCGATGATGAGAGCGCAAAGGTCATCGTATACTTCGACGAGTACACCCGGGACTACGCGTTCTACTCACAGGTGAACGGGGCCTGCGGGGCGTGCCTCTTCTCACGTGAGAAGCCCCTGGAACCATCGGTCAAGGAGCGGTTCGAACGCCAACTCAGCCACAACGACGGGCTCTCCTTCGATGAGTGGCACTCCATAAGCATCGGTGCCCTTCCCGTTCTGAGTGTGAAGAGACCCCGCCTCTTCGCGGGAGACTACATCCTCGCGGGCTCCCTTTCGGGTAGCGTCGACCCGCTGCTGTTGTTCGGCGTGCACGGCGCCCTCGTGACCGGCAAGATCGCCGCGCTGGCCGTCTCGGACCGCGAGCGTGCTCTGGAGGAATTCAGACGAGTGAACAGACGTTACGTGTTGGGCTTATGCGCCGCCACCGCGCTGCAGCACACCCCCTTGCCGTTGGTAAGAGTCCTTACCCGGGCCGGCGCCCGCTCCTACCCGGTCGTCGCGCCGATCCTGAAGGACAGGCTGTGGACGCTGGTGCCGGGTTTCAGGAGCATCTAGCAGCAAGGGCGCAGTCTGCTGCTCCCCGCGCGCCGGCTTCTCAGTCGTCACCTCTTTCGAGGAGCGACGCCTCGCTGCGAGCGTCGTTGGCGTAGCCCTTCAAGCGCTTCCACCTGAAGATGATCATGAATGTGATGAAGGCCACGTAGATGGTTCCTACGAGCCACCCCGCCAGAAAAGAGAGCACGATGGGTAGCGCGAAGAACGGAGCGGTCACCATCTGCACCACGTCGTAGGTGGGCCGGATGAGGACTATGATGCCTCCCGCCGCCGCGATTGCCAGAGCCGGTATCAACGGGTAGAGGCCGCTGACCACCAGGAAAAGGAAGAAAGAGAAGACCAGAGCGAGGTCCGCGGGCACGTCCACGGCCGCGACCCAGGTCGGCCTCGAGCCGGACCTCCTGGCTATCGGTCCGTCGACCGTATCGGTCAGCCACCCTATCAGCACCAGGATGATCGCCGTAGGAAGTGCGGGTTCGCCGAAGGTGAACCCCAGCAGAACGATGATGAACGCGATCCCCATCCTGGCAAGAGTCAGCGTGTCCGCTATGAATCTGAGAAGCGAGTAACCGCCCTGTTCGCTCGCCAGTTCCTCTGCTGTCACTCCCGCTCAGACCCCCGGCAGTTCATTCCAAGACTTGCACTCTCGCCGGGATTATATCACCTCCCGGGCCGGTTTCGGCATCTGAGTCGTCGTGCGGCTCAGGGATCGACCCCTATCGAGTCGTGAGCCGCCTGCCGGTAGACACCGTCTCTCGAGGTCCAGTACATCGCCCGCTCCGCGATGATGGGCTGGTCTGATTCCACCCT
>JAGUWJ010000035.1 GCA_020062425.1 Actinomycetota bacterium | reverse complement strand
TGCAGAACCGATTCTTGGTTTCATGGACGCCTCCTTTTACTCGCCTTTTGTGCAAAAGCAAGTATAGGGGGTGTCCACTATGTATGTGGACCTAGGCAGAAGACCACGTGTTGCTAAAATTGATCGACCGGCGGCGGCTGTCCCCGGCTTTGACGTGCGCCGGTGCCCCGTCGGTCCCCTGGTGGTGATGAAATGAATCGAGTTGAACGTGGGCAAAAGGTCGCCATTGCGCTGAGTGGAGGTGCAGACAGCGCCGCCGCCGCAGTCCTCTTGAAAAATAAGGGATTCATTGTGACGGCGCTGACGATGCTGCTCCCCGCCCTGGCACCCGGGGCTCCCGATCACGCCGGTGCGGCGGCCGCAGTCGCTCAATCGCTGGGCATCGAGCACAAGAGTATCGACGTCGCGGAGGAGTTCGAGCGCCTTGTCATCGTGCCGTTCCTCGACGGCTACGCCGGCGGCACCACTCCTAACCCATGCGTCACCTGTAACAGGGCGGTCAAGTTCGGGCTGCTTCTCGACGAAGCCTCGCGCGTGGGTTGCGACTTCCTTGCCACGGGACACTACGCCAGACTCTCCACAGGAGATGACGGCTCATTCACCCTCTCGAGGGGTGCCGACCGTCGTAAGGACCAGAGCTACCTGCTCTGGACCCTGGACCAGCCTACCCTCTCCAGGGTCCTGATGCCTCTCGGTGAGCTGAAAAAGGCCGAGTCGCTGGAGACCTTGCGCCGCGCACAGGTCGCCGGCACCTTGCCGGAGAGCCAGGACATCTGCTTCCTTGCGGGAGGCGCATACACGAGGGTCATCGAAGAGCGCCGTGCCAACGCACTCGTTCCCGGCCCCATATTCGACGCCAGCGGGAAGCTGGTCGGTGAGCACAGAGGCCTTGCGTACTACACCGTCGGGCAGAGACGGGGACTCGGACTCGCAGGCAGCGAGGCCGCGTACGTCCTCGAGATAAGGCCCGACGAGAACGCCCTGGTGGTCGGCGGGCGGGAGAGCCTTTACACCGACGGGTTCATTGTCGGCGGGCTCAACTTCATCTCCGGCCGCGCGGTTGCTGACGAGTTCGTCTGCGCTGTGCAGACACGGTACAGAGGCCCTTCACTTCCGGCGCGAGTCGCCCTGATCGGTGACGGTGGAGCGCGTGTGCTGTACCAGGAGCCCGGACCACCGGCGGCCCCGGGGCAGTCAGCGGTGTTCTACGAAGGCGAGACCGTCCTTGGGGGTGGAGTCATAACCGGTTGACACTCCCCGCATGACCGGCGGCACGTCCATGCCTCGTGTGTTACTATTCACCTACACATCGTACGCGACGTTATTCGCGCTGTCACCAAGCAGGCTCGATGCCTGCTATTGACTGCAGGTCGACGGGATATCTGATATCGGGAGGTCTGGATTATGGGCGCTGAAGTCACGGTTATTGGCGCCGGGTTCGGTGGACTGACGGCGGCGGCGGTACTGGCGCACAACGGTGTGCAGGTCGAGGTGCTCGAGGCTACCGGCCACCTCGGTGGCAGGGCTGCGTTCGACCGCAAGGACGGTTTCCTGGTCGATTACGGCATCCACACCCACCGTTACGCGGCCCAGGGGCCCGCGGCCGCGGCGATGCGCGAGATCGGGCACGAGATCGAGTTCGCCCACGTGGGAGAGCCGCAGTTGTGGCGAGGGGGCTCGTTCGTGGACCTTCCCAGCGGGGTCCCCCAGTTCCTCAAGGCGGGCTTCCTCTCAGCCGGCGAGAAGGGCGCCATAATCCGTAACATGATGAAGCTGGTACTCTCCAGCACAACCCGTAAGGCTGACGTATCGCTGACGGACGCGCTGAGCGGGCTCGACCGGCCTGAGGTCAACTCCATGTTCAAGCTCCTGTCGGGGATAGGCATGGTGGCGCCGGACCTCAGCAACGCCAGCGCCGGCGTCTTCGCCCTGTTCCTTAAGAGAGCGCTGAGGTCCAAGGAGACCGTAGGCTACCCCGTGGGCGGCACCAGCCAGGTGATCGAGGCCCTGTCGAAAAGGGTCGAAAGCCAGGGCAGCGTCTCGCTCAACAGCCGGGTGAAATCCCTGGATATCGAGCGCGGCAAGGTCACCGGGATCCGCGTCAAGGAAGAGGTCCTCGCGAGCAAATCTGTTGTCTTTGCAGTTCCCGTTCAGCGCCTGCCCGAACTCGCAGGCGACGGCATCGGCAAGGCGCTGCGCGATAAGTGCGACGCGCTGGTCCCGACCGCGGGCATCTCCATCGACCTCTGCCTCTCATCCAACGTCTCCGATATCGACGGGGTCATCGTTACGGCGGACCCGGTGACCATGGGCCAGTTCACCAGCAACATCGACCCCACCACGGCGCCGGAGGGAAAGCAGCTGGCCACCTGGTATTACCCGCTTCCTGTGGAGACCATGGACGACCGCGAAGCGGTCGAGGCTGAGGAGCAGAAGCTCAAGGGGATCATCGAAGGGATGTTCCCAGGCACCATGGACAGGGTCGAGTGGGAGCGCATCCTCAGACTCAAGATAGTCGATGGCTTCGAGCCCCGACCGGGACAGACCTCGAAGGACAGGCCGGCGGTTTCGGTGCCCGGCGTGGAGAACCTCTTCCTGGCGGGCGACACCGTCTCCGCTGACTACACCGCTGGAGACGTCGCTTTCGCGACCGGCGTGGAGGCCGCGCGTCAGGTCCTCGACTATCTCAGGTAGGTGCCCGGTGCCGGATGAAGAGCCCGGGCTCATACTCACCGGTGAGCGGACCCTCCCCGGCATCCCGCGAGAGCACTACTGGTTCGCGCGACACCTCGTCGCTTACGAGTTCGCCCTGCCCCTGGCAGCAGGCGGCAGTGTGATCGACATCGGGTGCGGCGAAGGCTACGGTCCGGCCCTTCTCGCCGGTGAGGCCCGCTCCGTCCTGGGAGTGGACATCGCCCCGGAGGTCGTCTCACATGCGCGCAGAACTTATCCGCTTGCCAACCTCACTTTCGAGGCGATGGACGTCAACCACCTGGAGGTGCCCGACGGCTCTTTCGACCTGGCGGTATCTTTCCAGGTGGTGGAACACCTGGTGGACGTGAGCGGATACTTCTCCGAGATGGTACGCGTACTGGCCGACGGGGGCACGGCGGTAGTGACCACCCCCAACCGACTCACCATCTCACCCGGGAGCGACAAGCCCATCAACCCTTTCCACTTGAGGGAGTACACCCCGGATGAGTACGAGGAGGCGCTTTCTCATCATTTCTCCGAGGTGCGGGTCCTCGGGCTCTTCCACGCCGGGTGGCTCGCGCTGAACGACCGGCTCAGGCTGGTTGATTTCATCAAGTTCTACGAGATGGGCAGGGCGAACCCGCGCTACTGGACTCACAGGTTGTTCACGCCGCGGGTACGTACCCGTGATTTCAGGCTGGATTCCCGGCGGATGGGATCTTGTCTTGATATCGTAGCCTTGTGCCGGAACAGTGGTACTGGAGGTGCTGCCGTTTGAGCGGATGCTTCTCTCTCGTCCT
>JAGUWJ010000077.1 GCA_020062425.1 Actinomycetota bacterium | reverse complement strand
TGCAGAACCGATTCTTGGTTTCATGGACGCCTCCTTTTACTCGCCTTTTGTGCAAAAGCAAGTATAGGGGGTGTCCACTATGTATGTGGACCTAGGCAGCAACCATGAAGCAAGGCACACTTGCCGTCACATCCCGAATATAGCTCGTAGGTTGGATTGCTAATTCACGCCGGGGTGCGATACGCACTCTCGCATCTACCGTCGATACATCCTTCGTAAACGTCCCCATGGCTGGGTGCAGAACAGGACATGCGTCCAAGGAGCGGAGGCGTCGATGTCAAATGCTTTTCGTGTCGTAAAGAGTCTCACCCGTTCACTGGCTTACGTGCTGCTCGTTATCTCTCTTTCGCTTGCCATGCTGGTCATTGTCCAGCGAGAGTTTACGCCGTTCCAGACGGTCCTCTCGGACTCGATGGCGCCGAAGTACCGGACCGGCGACGCGGTGGTGCTGAAAGAGATTGATGTAAGCGGTATCGCCGTGGGCGACGTCATCGTGTTCCGCGACCCCGAGGACAAGAGCCAGTTCGTAATACACCGTGTGGCGGCGATCGACGCGAGCGGACCCTCCCCGATGTTCCTCACCAAGGGCGACAGCAACCCCGTCGCCGACGACTGGAAGATAGCGACCGGCGAGGTCGTGGGCGGGGTGATGGTGAACCTGCACGGCTTCGGCGACTTCCTGGAGTACGCTTCCAGCTCGCATGGGTACGTATCGCTGGTGCTAGCGCCCGCGATAGCAGCCCTCGCGCTGGTGTTCGTGCTGGCCCTGGGAGACAAGCTCTTCGGGAGGCTCACCAGGAGCAGCTCCCGCTTCACCCCCGCCCCCACCGGCACTTAACAGCTGGGACACCTTGATTTACCCCTGGGGACAGACACCGTAAGGTAAATCGGGACCTTTTACATATTAAAACCACTGCGATTTACCTTACGGTGTCTGTCCCCAGGGGTAAATCCGCAGGTCGCATCACACGGGAATCGAAGTATTTCATGAGTTCAGAATAACTACGCAAGGCAACGACTCCGACAAGCCTTCAACCTCGGAGGTGTCACATGTCCAGTGTCATCCTGCACCGGCGCGTCTCAATCGCGATCCTCGTCACGGCGGCGCTGATGCTGCTAGCTGCGTCACCGGCGCTGGCCTGGACCCAGGTGCCGTTCCCGGAATACACCGGCATAAATTCGATGACGGCGGCTGACCCCACGCACGTCTGGGCCTCCACCGACGTGGGTGTCTTCATGTACGACGGAAGCGACTGGACCATGCAGACCTCGTTCCCGGCGAGATCCATCTCCGCAGTCGATACGAGTCACGTCTGGGGCGTAGGTGAGAACGGTCGCATCTTCTTCTACAACGGGAGGACCTGGAAGCAGCAGATAAGCCACACCACCGACTACATCAACTCCGTCTCAGCGCTGGATGCGGAACACGTCTGGGCTGTCACCGGTGAATACTGGACGCCCGGCTCGGGCGGCGACGTACTGTTCTTTGACGGCGCAGACTGGACCAGGACCAGCGTCTCAGCCGAGGGGCTGTCCTGTGTTCATGCGCTGGACGAAAACCACGTCTGGGCTGCGGGTCCCGACGGCATCATCATGTTCTGGAACGGAAGCTCCTGGAGAAAGCAGGCGACCGGCACCGAGTACACTCTGGGTACCCTGTACGCCGCGGACGCAAGCCACGTCTGGGCGGCGGGCGGTAAGGGGACCGGGGGACCGGGTTCCATCTTCTTCTTCAACGGCAGCGGCTGGAGCGAGCAGTGGACCAACCGGGGCGCCCCTTCCGCACCGGGAAACGTCTGCGGGCTGGGCGGGCTCGACCCCGAGCACGTATGGGCGGTCGGCGAGCTGGGCATCATGCTCTTCTATGACGGCGCCGGCTGGAGCGAGCAGTACTCGGGGAAGCCCGGTGAAGCTCTCTTCAACGTCTGCGCGCTTGACCGCAACCACATATGGGTGGGTGGTAACTCGGGCGTGATACTCTTCGACAGCCCTGGGATGAACAACTACTACTTCGCCGAGGGCTGCACACGGGAAGGGTTCGACGAGTGGCTCTGCCTGCAGAACGCGGGCGGCGAGGCCGTAGAGGTCACCGCCACCTACATGATCTTCGGGGGCGCTCCCGTAGAGAAGAAGTATTCACTCGATCCGACATCCAGGAAGTCCATCAACGTCAACCAGGAGGTCGGCCCCGGGCGCGACGTCGCGGTCAAGCTCGAGAGCGAGAATGAGTTCTACGCCGAGCGTCCCATGTATTTCAACTACAAGCAGGCCGTACCGGGATTCGGCTGGACCGGCGGGCACTGCGCCAAGGGAGTCACCGCGCCGGGCACCGACTGGTACTTCGCCGAGGGCACCACCAGGGCCGGCTTCGAGGAGTGGATCTGCATTCAGAACCCCAACGACGCCAAGGTGGAGGCGACCGTCGATTACATCTTCGCGGGAGCGTACACCCAGCAGAAGAAGTACCCCATCGACGAGAACTCGCGCGTGTCGGTCTTTGTCAACGGGGACGTGGGCCCCGACCAGGACCTCTCGGTGCACGTCCACTGCGACCAGCCGATTGTGGCCGAGCGACCCATGTACTTCGACTACCACGGGAAGTGGACCGGCGGAAGCGACGTCGCCGGCACCGACCTCCCCAAGACGAAGTGGTACTTCGCGGAGGGCACCACCCGGAACGGCTTCGAGGAGTACCTTGCGGTGCAGAACCCGAACGGCGAGGATGCTACCCTGACTGTGCGGTTCCTCAAGACTGACGGCACAGAAGTGACAGGCAGCGAAAAAGTTAGCGCGAACTCGAGATGGACCCTCAACACCAACGAGAAGCTGGGCGCGGGGGTCGACTCATCGATCGTCGTCGAGAGCACCCTGCCGGTCGTCGCAGAGCGCCCGATGTACTTCAGCTACGGACCCGGCTGGACCGGGGGTCATGACGTGATCGGCTCGCCGGTGACCAAGCACACCTGGTTCTTCGCTGAGGGTTGCACGCTGGACAACTTCGACGAGTACATCTGCGTGGGGAATCCCGGGGACGCGCCCGGCGTAGTCACCCTCGAGTTCATGCTGGGCACCGGCAAGACGGTCGAGAAGGAGGTAGAGGTCGGGGCGAAGACCAGGGCGACCGTCAAGGTGGCGGACCTGGTCGGCAGGGGCCAGGACGTCTCAACCAAGGTCACCTCGACCGTGCCGGTGATAGCCGAGCGCCCCATGTACTTCAACTACAACTGGGCCTGGACCGGCGGCCACGACGTAGTCGGCTTCTAAATTTCCCTTGGGGTCTTCCCTTGGTGTCAGGCACCAAGGGAAGGCACAATGATTATTCCGCTATTACTTCCGTTGGTGCCTGACACCAAGGGAAGGGTCCGTCCCCAATTTGGAAATAATTGGTTGCGCGATATTCCCTCTTGTAATAGCCTCATGTAGCGGAATTACCAATTATTGTCGAAAGGCCGGCTCCATGACCGTGACCGTCATCGACCCCGAACTCGCGTCCGAGGTCGCGACCGCAGCGCTCAAGACAGGCGGAGAGTACGCCGATGTGCTCTGCCAGCGCCGCAGCCTGCAGATGGTCCGCTTCGAGGACGGCCGCCTGGACGATCTCTCGCTGGGGATCGACTCCGGCGCGGGGGTCCGGGTCATCAAGGGCGACCTCGCCGCCTACGCCCACACCGACATCCTCGACCGCGAACACATGATGCAAGCAGCCCTCACCGCCGCGGAAGCTCTCCGCCACGCCACGGCCGGCACCACGCTCGAGATAGTCATCCCCGACCGCGACGCCCCTCCCCCGGTCTGCGCCGAGGCCCCGCTCCCGCACGAGATGGATGACATCGTCTGCCACCTTCAAGCGTGCGACGAGGCAGCGCGTGCCGAAGGAGACGACGTGCGCCAGGTCACCGCGGTTCACAACGCCAGCTCAGAGGAGAGCCTGCTCGCCAACAGCCTGAGCGAGGTGCGCACCGCAACCTGCGCCCGCACCCGGCTCATCGTGCAGGTGGTCGCCGCCCGCGACGGCGTCATCCAGATCGGGCAGGAGGCACCGGGCGCGCTCTCCGGCTCTGAGTTCTATACCACCCACGATCCGGCCTTATCAGCCCGCACCGCGGCACAGCGCGCGCTCATCATGCTGGAGGCGAAGCCCTCCCCCACCGGCAAGATGGCGGTGGTGGTGAACTCCGGCACCGGGGGCGTGCTGCTGCACGAGGCGTGCGGGCACGGCCTCGAGATAGACCACGTGCACAAGGGCGCCTCGGTCTACGCCGGCAAGGTGGGCGAGGCGGTCGCCAGCGCGGTGCTCTCGGCAACCGACG
>JAGUWJ010000157.1 GCA_020062425.1 Actinomycetota bacterium | reverse complement strand
CCAGGAGGCCGGCGGCGGAGGATTCCGCGGGGCTCGAGCGGGCGCGGGTGCTGGGCGAAGCAGTCTTCGAAGGGGCAGGGGGAACCTGACAGGAAAGTGACGGGGATTCTCATATGACCATCCGCGAGGATATAGAGCAGCTCGAGAGGGAGACTCTCTCACCCCGGGCGGCGCTCTCCGCCGAGACCAGGGGCAGGGAGCACCCCATAGATACCTGCTCCATTCGCACCGACTTCCAGCGGGACCGCGACCGCATCATCCACTGCAAGTCGTTCAGGCGGCTCAAGCACAAGACCCAGGTCTTCCTGGCGCCTGAAGGCGATCACTACAGGACCAGGCTCACCCACACCATGGAGGTGGCCCAGATCTCGCGCACCGTTGCCAGGGCGCTGAGGTTGAACGAAGACCTCACCGAGGCTATCGCGCTGGGGCACGATCTCGGCCACACCCCGTTCGGGCACATCGGTGAGAGCGCGCTTTCCAGGTTCCTGCCGGGCGAGTTCAGGCACAACGAGCAGAGCCTCAGGGTGGTGGAGGTGCTGGAGTACGAGGGCGCGGGCCTCAACCTCTGCTGGGAGGTCCGCGACGGCATACTGCACCACTCCGGGGAGGGCTTTCCGGCTACTCTGGAGGGCCAGATAGTGCGCACCACCGACCGGATCGCCTACATCAACCACGACATCGACGACGCCCTGCGAGCGGATATCTTGAAGCCCGATGACCTGCCGGCCGGGCCCATCCGCGCCCTCGGCAAGAATCCCGGCCAGCGGATAGACGCGCTCACCCACGACATGGTCGACAGCAGCCTGGACTCGCCGGAGATACGCATGAGCGAGCAGGTCTCCGCTCTGATGAACGAGCTCCGCGACTTCCTCTTCGACATGGTCTACATCGGGTCGATAGCGAAGACCGAGGAGGACAAGGCCGTACGCGTGCTGGAGTCGCTGGCCCAGCACTATATGGACAACCCCCACGACCTGCCCGGCGAGTTCCAGCCGAGCCCCGGCGAGGACCTGGCGGTAAAGGTCTGCGACTACGTGGCCGGCATGACCGACCGCTACGCCCTGATGAAGTACGAGCAGCTGTTCCTGCCGCGCTCCTGGATGGTGGAGTGATGCCGCCTGGCGGCCGTATAAGCAGCTCCGATATCGAGACGGTGCGCGAGCGCACCGACATCGTAGCGCTCATATCCGAGTACGTGGCCCTCAAGAAGTCGGGGCGCCAGTTCCGCGGCCCCTGCCCCTTCCACAAGGAGAAGGACCCCTCTTTTTACGTGGACCCCGGGAAGGGTGTGTTCCACTGCTTCGGCTGCAAGGTAGGGGGGAACGCCTTCGACTTCGTGATGAGGATGGACAACCTCAACTTCGCCGAGGCTGCCGAACGGTTGGCCGACCGCATAGGGTACCAGCTCACGTACGAGGCTTCCACCGAGGCCGACGTAAAAGGGCGCATGGAGCGCGACCGGCTGCTCAAGCTAAACCAGACCGCGGCGGAGTTCTATCGGTACATGCTGGACGAGGACAAGGCGGGTGGAGGCGCCAAGAAGTACCTCGCCGAACGCGGCCTGGGTGAAGATATCGCGAGCGAGTTCATGCTGGGCTTCGCGCCGCCCGGCTGGGACAACCTGGCCGGTTTCCTCACCAGGAAAGGATTCGCCGAGAGTGACCTGGTGACGGTGGGTCTCGCCAGGGCGCGTTCCGGCGCCGGCGAGCGGGGCCGCGGCGTATACGACGTATTCCGCAACCGGCTCATCTTCCCCATCCTGGACCACCGGGGGCGGGTGGTGGCGTTCGGGGGGAGGGTGATGCCGGGCGCATCATCCGAGGGCGAGCCGAAGTACCTGAACTCACCTGAGACCCCGGTCTACCGAAAGGGGCACACCCTCTACGGCTACTACCAGGCCCGCACCGCCGTACAGGACGCGCGCGAGGCGGTGGTCGTCGAGGGCTACACGGACCTGCTGTCCCTGAGGCAGGCCGGCGTCGCCAACGTGGTGGCTACCCTGGGCACGGCACTGACCGAGAACCACTTCGACCTGCTCGCGCGCGCCTGCGACAGGGTCTACCTCTCGTTTGACGCGGATAGGGCGGGCATCGAGGCCGCCAGGAGAGCGCTGGAGTTCTGGAACAGGTTCAAGATGGACGTGTTCGTGGTGATCCTTCCGGATGGGGAGGACCCGGCAAGTCTGGTCGAGAAAGGGGGCGCCGAGGCGTTCAACGCATTCAAGCAGCGGGCCGAGGAGCTCCTGGAATTCTCGCTCTCGAAGATAGTGGAGGGGTGCGACACCAGCACCCCCATGGGCCGGCAGAAGGCGATGTCCGCATGCGTACCGGTGCTCTCCAAGGTCTCCACCGAGGAGTTCCTCCCGATGCGCAACGAGCTGTTCCGCAAGGTGGCGAGCCTGCTCGACATG
>JAGUWJ010000143.1 GCA_020062425.1 Actinomycetota bacterium | reverse complement strand
GGCGGCGTCTCGAACGCCCTCTATTTCAGGGTCACCCCGCTCATCAGCACCATAAGCCCGACTTCCGGGAGAAAGAGCGAGCTGGTGACCGTCAACGGGTACGGGTTCGGGTCTTTCAGCTCGGGATATACCGTGGTCTACTTCGGCGGAACGAGGGCCATCTCTTACGCGGAGTGGACGAACTCCCGGATAGTGGTGAGGGTACCTTCCGTGCCCCGGGGCAGGATTCCCATCAAGGTCAAGACCGCGGGCGGCATCTCCTGGGGTAAGTACTTCACCGTTATCTAGATTACCCCCGCACTCGCTCAAAGGATTCCGAAGACCCGCGCCGCTATGATTCTGTCCGGAGGAAGCAGGTCATATTCATCCAGCTTCCCGGGCGGGACCCATTCGTGCGCTGCACAGTCGATATTCCGGGGCGTTCCACCGAGCAGCGAGCACCTGTATGCGATGAGGTCGACGGTGATGTCAGGGTAAGCGTGGCGCACCTCCGTGAGCTTCTCGCCGACCTCCACCTCGACACCCAGCTCTTCGGCGAGTTCTCGGGAAAGGCACTCTGCCGCGGCCTCACCGGGCTCGACCTTTCCTCCGGGGAACTCCCAGGCTCCGGGATGTCTTCCGCCTGGAGCCCGACGGGTGATGAGCACGTTCCCGTTCTTCACTATCACCGCTGCAGTTACCAGCAGGACTTCGCTCTCTGACATGGCCCACTGATATTAGAACAGCCGGCCGTCCGGGGCAAAGCGGTCGGCTCCAGCGTGCTAAGGATATAATCATCTGAAAGACGAAAGGGCGGCTATGGACCACTGGGACACCTTCGCGGACGATTACGACAGGGTATTCCTTGAGTACCCTCAATACGTGCGGAGCATCGAGATGATGCTCGACCTCGTCAGTGAGGTACAGGCAGGCAACGTCATAGACATCGGGTGCGGGACCGGCAACGTCTCCGAGAAGGTACTGCAGGTGATTCCGCGCGCGCGAGTGCTGGGAGTCGATCCCTCTGAAGGTATGAAGGACACATACAACAGGCGCTTCGAGGGGGAATCCCGGGTGAACTTCGTCTCGGGGAGCGCGCTCAGGATGCCCGTGGACGACGGCCTGTTCGACCTCGCTCTGTCGAACCTGGCGCTGCACCACGTGCCGCCCGACGAGCGCGGGCGGTGCGCTTCCCGTCTGGCCAAGGTCCTCAGACCCGGTGGTGTCCTTGTCTACGCGGACCTGTTCACCGACTCAGACGGGCCCCCCCGTGACCCGGCCTGGTGCAGGGACGTGATCGAGAAGCATGCGGCGGCAGCTTACCACTGCCTCGACAACGGGGCCTACGACATGATGCTGATCATGATGGGAACGCTCGGCAGGACCCTGCGCCAGGACGGTGAGTACCTGACCAGCGAGCATACCTGGATAGTCGAGCTCGAGAAGGCAGGTTTCGGTAATTTCCTGGTTGTACCGGTGCCGCCGGAAGACGTCGGCTTCCGGATCCTCCGCGCCGTCAAGTCACAGTGATTCGATGAACGCTTCGACGCGCTCGCGGACCTGAGCTTCCGAGTACACCCGCGAGTCGGTCATGTCGGCCTCGATGATGAGCGCCGGTTTTCCGGTGCGTTCGGTGACGGCGCGGGCGAGATCGTACTGACCCAGCGAGTAAGGCTTGCACGAGCGGTTGGAGTGCATGACAAGGCCGTCCGCCTGGTACTTCTCCATCAATCCCAGCAGCTGGTCCAGCATGATATCGATGGCGATGTTCAGGTATACCTTCGTATAGGCATCGGCCATGCTTGTGAGCGGGTCGTCTATCTTGATGTCCACCGCCCAGGCGGTGGTGTACGTGTCGGCGACTAGGCAGGCCTGGTTGCTGGCGAAGAGGTTGCCCAGGCTGCGCATGGCGTACCAGATGGGGATGTTGTCCCACACCAGGCGGTACTTCTCCTCAGGCACGGCCCCGATACCATCCGCTATGCGCTGCTCCATCTCCCCCTTCAACAGCTCGTAATAGTCCACGACCTGCTGGGTGCCGCGCAGGGTGACTATGGGCGCCATGTGGATGAAGGCGTCGAAGCAGGTGAACGGCGAGGGGCGGCTCTCGGCGGTCTTGAGGACGCCCTTCCAGAGTTCTACCGCGGCCACGCTCCGCAAGGCGACCTCGGCGAACTTCTCCAGTGAGAACTCCCTGCCGGTCTGCTTCTCCAGGAATCCGACCAGCTCGAGGCACTGCTGGCGCACGTACTCGGTGGCGTGCTTGGTCTTGGTGGTGTGGATGAACGGCGTATCCATCAGGAACATGGGGACGTCGAAGTAGCGAGAGAGCTCCTCGTACCACTTGGTCACCGTCCCGCAGATGTTGTTGCAGCACAGCAGAAAGTCGGGCTTGGGAAGCCCCCCCGGTATCGCCCCGTCCTGCTTCACCGCGCCTCCGATGTCGGCGCGGGCGTAAGAGCACAGGTCCCGCGAGAAGCCCATCTCCTCCGCTGTCTCGGCCAGGCCCGGCGCTATCTTGGCGGCGCCGCACATCGCCCCGTGGTTCTCGGGGTAGACCGGGATGACGTCCATGGCGATGAGGAACTCCACCGGGCCCCCGCTGGTTATCCAGCAGATCGGTTTCTCGGTGGTCGTCTTCGCTTCGATGTAGTACTCGACCATGAGCTGCTTCATCTGGTCGGTAGCCTTGATCTGGGTCAGAGACAGGTTATCGCCTTCGTCGCTCAACTCAAGACCTCCCTCGAATGGATGCCGTCCACGTCAGATCTTTATCGTCTCCACGAGCGCCTCCACGCGGGTGCGCAACTGCTCTATCGAAACCGAGCCCTGCTCAATCTCGAGAAGGAGGGACGGTATACCCGCCTTGTCGAAAGCCGCTTTGAGATAGGGGTAGTCGAAACCGTGGGGCTCACAGAACTTGAAGAGGAAGAAGAACGCGCCGCGGGCGTCCGACCGGCGTATGCGGTCGAGGAGGCGCGCTGCCCTGTCACGTTTCGTGAGGTGCTTGCACGGACATGACTCGCGTTCCCAGAGCCTGGCCGCTACCGCTTCCACCGGAGCGAGATCCTCAGGCGTCAAGGCATCGAAGTAGCGCCTGCCGTTGCAGAAATCGTCGTCCACCATGGTCGCGCCGACAGCCTCCAGCATGCCGAGGAAGTCCCACTGGTCCATGAGCGACCCGACCCCGAAGAGGCGCACCTTCGAGCCATCCGCGGGGCCAGTGGACTTCAGCTCCTCCAGCACCTCCTCGAGAAAGGTGTTGTGCTCGCTTTTTTCCATCAGCGCGCTGGAGTGCGCCAACGTGAGCGCGTCAACGCTCGAGAGCACACCGGGGTTCTCGAGCCTCAAACCGTAGATCTCGGAGAGGAGCGAGCGGTTGCGGTTGTACGTCTTTATGCTTTCGGCGAGAGCGTCGTCCGGGATGTCCCCCAGGTACTCCTCCAGCCGCTCCTTGAAGTAGGAGAGCTCTTTCACCTCGTAGTCACGGGCGAGGTCTCCTTCGAACCTCACCGGGAGCACCACGTCGCCGTGGAAGACGAAGCCCGCGTTGAGCCGCCATATGTCGCTCAGGCGCTGCATGGTGTCGCAGGTGTGCACGAAAACGGTGCCGTCCAGGAAAGAGAGCTCGCCTTCGAGGGCCATGTCCAGCCCCGTGCGGGCGAGCGAACAGCAGTACGACTGCAGGTGCGCCCCGCTCTTCGAGATCACCCTGTTCTCACCGCTGATGCGTACCGGCAGGGCGCCGGCAGCGTGGATCATCTCCTCAGGAGCCAGGCTGCAGAAGTACCCTATCACCTTCCCCCCCGTGCGCTCCTTCCAGGAGCGGGCCGGGGCGTAAGGGTCCTCCCTCAGCGCCGCAAGCTTCTCAAGCCCTGCGCCCATCTGCTCTCCTCTCCATCGCAACGCTGTCTTGCCTTTACCGGGCTAGACCGCGGCGGCCGCTTTCTCCCGCGCTATCACGGACGCGCCGAGGGCTCCCGTGTGCTGGGGCATCTCGGGTACGCATATCTCACGCGAGAACTTCGCCTCCAGAGCGCGCACCACGCCTATGTTCCTGGCCACGCCCCCGGTCATGAGTATCTTAGTCTCGATGGGTATCCTGGCCGCCATAGCGTAGACGCGCGAGGCAATAGCCTGGTGAATGCCCGCCACGATGTCGACCTTGCTTGCCCCCTCGGCCACCCGTGAGACGACCTCGCTTTCCGCGAAGACTGTGCAGACGCTGCTTATCGACGCGGGCGACTTCGAACCGAGCGAGAGTTCGCCCATGTCATCGAGCTCGATCTCGAGCGCGTGCGCCATGACCTCCAGGAACCGGCCTGTCCCGGCCGAGCACTTGTCGTTCATGACGAAATCCAGCACCTTGCCGCGCTCGTCGATGGCGATGGCCTTGGAGTCCTGGCCGCCGAGGTCGATGACGGTGCGGGTGTCGGGGTGCATGAAGTGCGCGCCACGGGCATGGCAAGTTATCTCAGTGACGCGTTCGGCCTCGAAGTCCACCGCGAGGCGGCCGTACCCTGTCGCCACCACCGCGTCCACCTCGCTCTCCTTCAGTCCCGCTTCCTCGAGCGCGAGTTCGAGTGCGCGCCTTCCGGCCTCCCGGCTGTTGTGCCCGGTCGGGATGAGGCTCCTCGCAATCATCTCGTTACCGTCCATCACCACGGCCTTGGCGGTAAGCGACCCTATGTCAACACCGGCGACTGGCATCTCGAACCTCGTTCCGCGTCGATTCAACAGTGGTGATTATACATCAAGCGGTTTCAGTGACAGACCTCTTTCACACAAAGAAAAAGGGTGGCGCGCGTGGCGCCACCCCGAGGGTCTACTCTGACCGGACTAGACCGCTACAACTTCCTTTATATCGGGTATCGCTTCCTTGAGCTTCGCCTCGATACCCCTCTTGAGTGTCATCGACGCCATCGGGCATCCGCCGCAGGCTCCGACCAGGCGGACTTTAACGACCCCGTCCTCGACGTCGAGCAGTTCGACGTCTCCGCCATCCCTCTGCAGCATAGGCCTGACCTTCGCCAGGACCCCCTCTACCTGCTCCTTTGTCATCTCGGAACCCCTTTCACACGCCGGGCGCGTTTGCATTCATTCTACAATCGAGAATATAAACCTACCGCAAAGATTAGCAAATGACAAATATCAAAGGGCGCCCGGAACGGCCGCCGAGGCGCGGACTTGGTACAATTTGAACGCCGCATCGCGGCAGGTGACAAAAGGGAGGAACGATGGTCGGCGACACGACCTTTCAATGGCTTGGAACCGCCGGATTCAAGGTGACGCACGGAGACGCGGTCTTTCTCATCGACCCTTACCTTACCAGGAACGAGAGGGCCCGGCCTGTCCAGGAACTCGCTGTACAGGATATGTCGGACGCCGGGGCGATATTTCTCTCCCACGGTCACTTCGACCACGCTTTCGACGTGCCCGCTATAGCGGCGGCGTCGGGTGCCGACGTCTACGCCAGCGAAAGGACCTGTCGCGCGCTGGAGCGGCGCGGTGTACCGGCTGGGAGCCTTCACCCGCTCCGGGGCGGCGAATCACTCGACCTCGACTCGTTCAGGGTCAGGATCAACCCCGGCCGCCACACCCGCTTCGACCTGAAACTGATAATGGGCACCGCGCCGGGCGTCCTGCGCGAGCTCAAGGTGTTCCGGGAGTTCCGGGGAATGAGCGCGGGCAAGGTGCTCATACACACTTTCGACTTCGGGGGGCCGACCTTCACCCACCTGGGGAGCATGGGCATCAAGCCTTCGGAAGTAAGCGCTCTAGGGCTTGTCGGCGCCGACGTGCTGGCCCTGCCGCTCCAGGGACACACCGAGATATGCGAGCGGGCGGCTATGGTCACGGCGGCGGTACGCCCGCGGGTAGTCATCCCCGAGCACCACGACGATTTCTTCCCCCCACTAAGCCGGAGCGTCGACATCCGTCCGTTCGAACGCAGGGTGGCCGAACTCCTGCCGAACACGGCCTGTTACGTACCGGAGCTGAACCGCGAGTTCTCCCTGGGTGACCTTCTCGGAATGGCTTAGAAGTCAGAGGTTGCAGCCCTCGCATCCCATGAGCCAGATGTCGTTGATCGTCGCAAGGGTCGGCGGAGCCATGTTGGCTGCGCAGTCCAGCACCACGTCGAGCACGGCGGGCCTTCCCGACGCGACGGCCTCCTCGAGCGCCGGCTTGATGCCGGACGGGTCGGAGATCCTCTTCCCGTAACACCCCATCGCCTCGGCTATCTTGTCGATCCGGATGTCCGTGAAATCGACCCCGCAGTAGCGCTTGTCGAAGGCAGCCTCCTGCGCTCCCTTTATCATGCCGAACGAGCGATCGTTGGCCACGATGTCGATGACCGGCAGGTTCAAGCGCGCCGCGGTCTCGAGCTCCATCACCGCGAACAGGAAGGCCCCGTCTCCGTGGAGCACATAAACAGGGCGGTCCGGAGCGGCCATCTTGGCACCGAGGGCATAGGGAAGACCGGTCCCCAGGTGGCCCGAGCCCGCCGGCCACAGGAACGATCGGGGCCGGCTGACATTTATCCCCATGGCTCCCCACAGCGCTATGTTGCCGCCGTCCATGGAGCATATAGCGTCAGGACCGAAGAACTCCGAGACCTCCTTCACCAGGCGGAGAGGATGGATGGGGATGTCGTCGTTCTCGATGGCGCTGTCGATACCCATGCGCACCATCTCCTCTACCTCCCGCACGTTCGCGGTGAACTCGCGCTCCTCCACTTTCTTTACCAGGCCGGCAACGGCTTCCATCAACTGCCGCATCACAGCTTTGGCGTCACCCACTATCCCGACATCGACCTCACGGTTAAACGCTATGCGTGTCGGGTCTATATCCACCTGGATGACCTTCTGCACATCCGGGGGCCCCCAGAAGGGAGGACCTCCCCAGCAGTCGAGCTCGGAGAATGTGGCACCGACAGAGAGCACCACGTCCGCGCCACCGGCTGCTGTAAGCATGCCCCCGTTCGCGGGGAGCACGCAGAGGGGATGGTCCTCGGGGAGGATACCCTTGGCTACCGTGGTGGGTGTTACCGGGCAATCGAGGTACTCGGCCAGCTCCTTGAGCTCATCCCACGCCTCAGCGGCCATGATGCCGTATCCGGCATGGATCACCGGTCGCTCGGCCTTTGCCAGCATCTCTCCGGCCTTCTCGACGAGGTCAGGGTCGCCGTGGGGACGGCCGGTGCTGCGCGACTTCTGGGGCGGTATTAGTCGGATGCTGTCCTCGTCGTGGGTCTCGAACATGATGTCCACCGGTATATCCAGATGGACGGGCCCGGTATTCCCCGAGAGCGCTTCCCTTACAGCCGTGGAGACCAACTCCGGCATCCTGTCCCACCTGTTGACCAGCGCGTTCCACTTGGTTACAGGCTTGTATAGCGTGACCTGGTCGAGCTGCTGCATGGAGCCCTTGAACGGGTACGAGCGGTTTGTATGTATCTGCGGCGTGATAGCAAGCAGGGGGATGTTATCGGATTTCGCAGGCTCCATTCCCGCTATCATGTTAGATGCGCCGGGGCCGATAGTCCCCGCGCACGCCGCCAGCGAACCCGAGACCCTGTACCATGCGTCTGCCATGTTGGCGCATGACGCCTCGTGGCGCGCCAGCACGAACTCCAGGCCTTGTTGCCGGCCCACGCGCACGATAGCGTCGATGAAAGGTGTCATCTGGCCTCCAGGAATGCCGAACACCCTGGTGATTCCCTCGTTGACGAGGCACTTGACCAGTAGTTCGCCGCCGGTGATGCTTGCCATGGATGCTCCTTTCCCGCCGTTGCTGCGGCGATATTCTCCGCTTCACTCCCCGTTGAGATCGAAAACAGTCTTTATCGCTCCGTATTGTCCCTTGTTCATGTTGACCTGGATCGCTGTCCTGTACTCGTCGAGCGTAAACAGGTGAGTGGTAAGGTCGGAGGTATCGAGCTTACCCTGCTTCATGAGGTCGATGACGATGTCGAAGGTGTGAAGTTGCTTGTCATGGTACTCCTCCAGCCCGTATCCGAGGTCCCCGATGATACGTAGGCCTTTGAGCCAGACGGGAGTCCAATCGATCCACATCGGTATCCTTATGCCGATCAACACTATCGTGGCCCCGCCGGCGGCGACACGGAGCGCCTGGTTTATCGAAGCGGTTGAACCGAAGCAGTCGAAGACGCGGTCAAATCCGCCCCTGCAGATGCGGTCCAGGAACTCCGGCTTGTAGACCTTCGCGCCGGTGATCCGGGCGGCGCGGTCGTAGAGCGACTCCCTGCGGGGATCGATGATCTCGTCGGCGCCCTTCTCGAGGGCTTTCCGCGCGTTCAAAGGCGTGGGCTCGACCGCAGTTATGTGGCATTCGACGCCGAGTGCCCTTATGCAGGCGACAACTCCCAGGCCGATGACCCCCGCACCGATGACGAGAACCTTCTGCCCGTCCCCCGGCAGCCCCGACAGCACCGGATGCATGGAGGAGGCAAGCGTCTCGATGGTGACCGCCTGCTCGTCCGAGAAGCCGTCCGGCACCTTCACTATCTGTGAATCGTGAGCGATGTAATATTTGCCCCATCCGCCGCCGGTGTCGCGGCAGTTGCCGATGTTCAGCCCCGGCGCCAGGGTGCCCTCCGCCGCGTTGTCGCAGATGGAGTACTGGCCGCGGGAGCAGGGACCGCACGGGGGATCGATATCCCGGGTGAGGCATCCCAGCGACGGCATGACGGTCACCCTCTCCCCGGGCTCTATGCCCTCGACCGCGCTGCCGACCTCCTCCACCACACTCACGTTCTCGTGACCGAGGGTGCAGGGGAAAGAGACGAACGGTTCGGCTGTGGGGCAGTCGTGCAGGAGTATCATGCCGAGGTCGCTCCCGCAGAACCCCGAGAGCAGCGACCTGAGCTTGACCCAGTGCGGCCCCATTACCTGGGGCTCGGGAACCTCGCGAAGGGTTACGCATGACCTGGGTCCGTAGAACTCGCTGGGCTTCAGCATCCCGGCGACCTTGGTATAGCCGTAGCGCGGATAGCTGAAAAGGGCTTGAACCGCTCTCATGCGCGTCTCCTCCCCGGTGCTTGCGGCAGTAATCTTATCAGAGAGAAAGCGCCGACGGCGCGAGAATTCACCTTAAACGGCCTGCTGACCCCTGGGGACTAACCCCTGGGGACAGGCACTCGACGTAAATTCGGGAAGCTTACCTTTCGGTGTCTGTCCCCAGGGGTTAGTCCCCAGCGGTCAGACGCCGAGGTGTTTCTTGACAACGCGGTTCAGGTCGGAGACGTCGACGGGTTTCAGCAGGAACTCGTCCGCGCCCACCTCCGTCATCTCCAGCCGGGTGCCCCGCTCCAAGCTGGCGGTAATGGCCACAACCGGTATGTCACGGGTGCCGGCCTCCTCTTTGAGCTTCCTGCATACCTCGCTCCCGGAGAGCACCGGCAGCAGGACGTCCAGCAGTATCAGGTCGGGCTTTCCACGGCCTATCTTCTCTAGACACTCGCCTCCGTCGCGCGCCGTCTCCACTCCGTAGCCCATCCGCTGGAAGACGGTCTGATAAGTGACGACGACGTCGTTGTCGTCGTCAACCACCATTATCTTTTTCTGTTCCCTCATGGGGACCCCTTTTCGGCAGCCGGAACGTGAAGGTCGAGCCCTTTCCAGGCTCGCTATCGACCGATATCACACCGTCATGAGCTTCCACAATACCTTTGCATATGGCGAGGCCCAACCCGGTGCCTCTCTTTTCTGAGCGGGTCTCGGCGTGAGCCCGGGACCACTTCTCGAACACGCTTTCGAGCGACTCGGGCGGAATGCCTATACCGGTGTCGGAGACGGAGACCGTAACAGTGTCCCCCTCGTCAACGGCCGAAACGGTTATGCCTCCCTCCTCGGTGTAGTTGATCGCGTTGTTGACCAGGTTATGCAAGACCTGTATCACCCTGTCCCGGTCGCAGCGGCAAAGGAGAGGACCGGCGGCGGCTACCTCGAGGGCGAGACCTTTCTGCTGCGCGGACGGCCTGTCCCCGGCCACCACCTCCTTGATGAGATCGGGTATGTCCTGCTCCTCGAGCAGGAGGTCCAGCTCACCCGCCTCTATGCGGGTGAGATCGAGCAGGTCCGTGGAGATCTTGTTCAGGCGGTCGATGTTCCGTTCCGCGATCTCCAGCATGGTCTTCTGCTCCTCGTTCAGGGGCCCCACTATCTCTTTCGCCACCGTGGAGACCCCCATCTTCATGGATGAGAGGGGAGAACGCAGCTCGTGGGAGGCCATTGAGATGAAGTCGTTCTTCAAGCGGTCGAGCTGCTCAAGCCGCTCGTTGGCCTGCTGGAGCTCGCGCGTCCTCTCGTCCACGTTCCGCTCCAGGTTGACGAGCAGGTCGTTCAACCTCTCAGCCATCATGTTGAACTCGTCGGCGAGGGCCGCGATCTCGGTCCCGCCGCCCGCGCTGGCCCTGGCATCCAGATCCCCGTTGGCGAGGGACTGGACGTCCTTCTGAAGCTCGTCCAGCGGCCGCGTCATCGAGCTCGCTATAAGGTAGGCGAGCAGGCAACCACAGATGACCAGTATCAGGATGACCAGCACATTCACATTCCTCAGCCGGTTGACGGAGGCAAACGCCTCGTCGGCGTCAACCATTGCCGTTACGCCCCACCCCGTTTCCGGTATGAAATCGTAAGAGTAGACCACCTCGCCCACGCCCGGGATCCGGCCTTTCCCCTCACCACTCGAGCCTTTAGCCGCCCTGGAGAAAGGTAGCTCCGACGACTGGTCGACAAGCAGGAGATCCAGCTCAGCCGAACCGTCACCCCCACCGGAGGGCATGAGCACGGCCACCTTCCCCCCCAAAGACTTGCTCAAGGCGATTCGGCCGTCTGAGCTCATTCCCGCCCTCTCGGTCAGAATTCCCCCCACGGCGGAGGCGGGGATCTCAACAGCTAGAACCCCGACCGGCGCAGCCTTTCCTGCTCCGGAGACGGGAACGACGGTTGCCAGCACTATCTCGCCGCCGACCTCATAGTAGTCGTGCACGGTCTCCCCCTTGACCGCCCTGGAGAGCAGATCCTCGGGGATCGTCTTCGTATCGAGCCGCTCCGAGGCTGGCTCGTCAGCCGAGGCCGCCTTCCTGCGGTCGAGCGTGATGAGGGTTATCCGACTGCCCGCCGGCAGGCTTCCCTTCACCTTCACGAGCACATCGCTCATCCGGGTTATCAATGAGGGCTCACCCGGGGCGTCGCTGTACCGGGAGAGGTCTTCCGCCAGCTCGGTGGTGGACGACGCGACGACCGCCAGCGACTCTGTGCTGCGCGCCAGAGCGCTTATTCCCGCGCTGGTCCTCGATATGACCCCCTCAAGGGATTGATAGACCAGATCATTCAGGCTCGCTCGAGCCATGAAATAGCCGAACAGGAGGACCACCGAACCGGTGACTATTATCGCCACTGCCACTGATATGGTAAGTCTGCCTTTGAGGCTCCTTGTAAAACCCATGGCTTAACCGCGACCGGCGCTGCGCCGACCCTGTCGGTACACTCCCTTCCTGAGATATCTTCGCACTTCACGCTTCCCGAACCTCCGTGGCCCGGCTGTTCTTGGAGTCGTTTGACCGCAAAAAGCTTAATACTCTATACTCTTGACGCTTCATACTTTGAACGAGGTTTATCATTATGGTTAATGCTGGGGCGCAGAAACTGCTGCGGGTCGGAGAGCTGTCGAAGCAGACCGGGACCTCGACGTCCGCCATCAACTACTACGTGCGCGAAGGGCTCCTTCCCCCACCCCTCAAGACGGCGCCGAATATGGCCTATTACGATCCCAGCTACGTGGACATGGTCAACTCAATCAAGGTCCTCCAGAAGGATAAAGGCCTGTCGCTCTCCGAGATAAAGGAACTCCTCAGCAGGGAGGACCACCAGTGGGCAGCGGTAGATCCCACCATGGAGATAGACGGTGCCTCTTTGACCGCAGCGGGCTCCAGGCGGGCCCTCGACCGGCGCAAGCATATCATGGCGGTGGCATCCCAAGTCTTTTCTGAGAAAGGGTACTACGCGACCACCATCTCGGACATCGCGTCATCTGCGGGCATAGCCAAGGGGACGATCTACTGGTACTTCAAGAACAAGCGCGACATCATGACGGCTATCCTCGACGACATAACCCAAGAGATCGGAGATACGTTCGGGACCATCCTGCAGACCGCCCCCGACGGCCTGGAAGCCGTCCTGCGCTGCGTGGAGCCGGCCCTGCTCCTTCTTGAGAAGCACGGTCCGATCTACCTGATGTACTTCCTGGAGATCGGCTCGACCGACGTCACCATCCAGGAGAAATTCCGCAACATATACAGGATGGTCCACCTGGGGACAAAGGTCGCCATCAAGAGGGGCATGAAAGAGGGGGTCGTGAGGCAGGTCAACCCCGATCTCTCCGCGTACGCGGTGATGGGCCTGGTGGAACGGGTGAGTGAAATCGGAGGGATCAGCGGGGAAAAGATCTCCATGGAGAAAAAGGCCTCCGAGACGAGAGAGCTGGTGCGGAACGCTCTGGCCGTGCACGCCCCGCCCGGCGGCAGATCGTCGGGGTCCGCGCGAAAGGCGGCCCGTAAGTGATCATGGGTTAAAGCCTGTTAAGGCTGCCTCCGGCCGTCCGCCCCGTCTATTTCCTCAGGCTCTCGTACGCGTCGGTGAAAAGCCACGTGGAAAGATAGCGCTCCCCGGTATCGGGCAGGATGACCACCACCATCTTCCCCTCGTTCTCCCGCCTCTCGGCGACTCTGACCGCAGCCCAAACCGCTGCGCCCGACGAGATCCCCGCGAGGATGCCTTCCCTCCTCGCTAATTCCCTGGTGGTGCGGCCCGCATCGTCGTCGGTGACCGTCACCACCTCGTCGACCAGTTCCATCCTCAGCACTTCGGGTATGAACCCCGGCCCTATCCCCTGTATCTTGTGGGGCCCCGGCTTCCCTCCGGAGAGGACGGGGGAAGAAGCCGGCTCGACGGCTACGGCCTGCACCGCGGGCTTGAGGTCTTTCAGCACCTCCGCCACGCCGGTGATGGTGCCTCCGGTCCCCACGCCGCACACCACCACGTCTACCGCCCCTCCGGTGTCCTCCCATATCTCCTTGGCAGTGGTCTCACGATGAGCCCGCGGGTTGGCAGGGTTCTTGAACTGCTGCGGGATGAACGCCTTGGGCAGGCTCTCCGCCAGTTCCTCGGCGCGCGCGACAGCCCCGCGCATACCCTCGCTGCCGGGCGTGAGCACGACCTCCGCGCCGAGCACGGCCAGCAGGTGTCGACGCTCCACGCTCATGGTGTCGGGCATCGTGAGCACCAGTCTGTATCCCTTCGAGGCGCAGACCATCGCCAGGCCGATGCCGGTGTTACCGCTGGTGGGCTCGATGATAATGGTATCGCTCTCGATCAACCCGTCCCTCTCCCCGTCCTCTATCATGCTGAGGGCTATGCGCTCCTTCACGCAGGACAGGGGATTGAACGACTCGAGCTTGGCGTAGACGCTACCGAGCGCGCTCCCGGTCATCCGGCGCAGCCTCACCAGCGGGGTATTCCCGATGGTCTCGTTTATGTCCTCGAACAGCCTCGCCATGAAAGACACCTCGCTCTTCGACTTCCGCCGCTGCCCTCCGCCCGCATTCCCTGAGATGAGTTCGATTCTAGCATGACAACGCCGGCGTCACGTAATAACATCTTGGATGTGACGAGCACCGACAGCGGGCCCCGAAGCTTTGAAAGGAGACGCCTTGCGTATAAAGAGAATCGACCACGTCGGCATCGCGGTTAGCGATAAAGCCTCCGCGGAGAGCTTCCTCACGGACATCCTGAGCGCGAAGAAGATAATGGACGAGTCCTGGGTGTACGGCGGCCAGGAGTTCAACTGGGCCTACTTCCTGGTAGGTGAGCAGGGGATGATCGAACTGATAAGCTCGAGCGATCCCGATAACTTCATCAACCGCTTCATCGAGAAGAGGGGCGAGGGTCTCCACCACGTGACGCTTCAGGTCGAAGACCTGGAGGAAGCCGTCCGGTTCCTGGAGTCAAAGGGTGTCAAGGTGGTGGATGTCAACATGGAGAACCCGCTCTGGAAGGAAGCCTATATCAGCCCCAAGAACGCTTTCGGCGTGTTGATACAGCTTGCGGAGTTCGACGAATCGTACTGGGCCTCTCAGGTGGACCTGGATAGTATCTGACGCAGTTGGTCTCTAGAGCTGCATGCCGTAATCGGCGTGCTTCTTCTTGAACCCGAGCTTTTCGTAGAAGCCCTTGGCCTGTTCGTTGTCCACCTCGACGCTGACGTCCAGCTCCTCGCAGCCCATGGTGCGGGCCAGCCGCTTCGCCTCCTCGACCAGCAGGGCTCCCACGCCCTTGCCCTGGTATTCCCTCGTGACGATGAGCTCCGTGATTGCAGCGTAGTTACCGCCGTGGTAGAGCGACGGAAGGATGAGGATGATGAGTAGCCCGGCCTTCTGAGGCCCTTCCTCAGCGAGGAGAAAGTTCCACTCCGGCGAAGCTATCATCTTTCTGAGGGTGCTGTACCAGGAAACGGGGTTGACGTCGCCTGACACACCAACCGCCTGACCAAGCTCACGGATGAGAACGGCCACCTCTTCTTCGTCCGCCAGTGTCGCCTTCCGTATCTCGATCATTTGTCCTCCCAGATTCAATCCTCTCTGGCGCTCAAAAGGATATCACATAAGAGGAGTATCTTGAATTGCAACCGGCGCATTTCCAGATGGCACGTATCACGCCGGTCGCCACCGGCGGCAGTGGCGCAGGCGGAGCCCCCGGACAACCGGCGCGCCAGCCGGTCCGGTAGCGGATAGCCCGCCGCACAAATACAATATAGCCGGTACTTATCTCGGAGGTTGTTTTGTCAGCGAGGGCGAGAGGTCATATGCCGGATACCAGGAAGCAGGTCCTCGACGCTGCAATGAAAAAATTCAGCGAGAAGAGCTTCCTGAGCGCCACCACGGCCGAGATAGCGGTAGAGGCCGGCGTCAGCGAGAAGACCGTCTTCGATCTCTTCGGTGACAAGAAGACCCTTTACCTGGCGGTGAGGGATTCCATACACAGGAACATGCTCCGTGACATGCTGCCATATCTTCCACTGGGCGCGGGAGCGCCCGCGGTGCTGAGAGCCCTCGGCGGTGAGTTCCTCAGAGAGGTGAGGCGCAACCGCGACTGGGCCCGCGTCAGCATCCAGGCCATCACGGCTATCGACGACCCCGATATAAAAAGGAGCACCCAGCAGTTCTTCCTTCAGCTCCATGACCTGGTAAAGCGCATCGCGGTTGAGGGCCAGAAAGTCGGCCTCGTCAGGCATGACACGGACCTGGACCAATTCGCCTGGACATACACCATGGCCCTCCAGTCCGTGGGGTACATCATCCTGATGGAACTGGCGCCCGAGGTTCCCGAGGACACCGCGCTCATGTTCCTGAACCATCTGGTCGACCAGGTCAAACCGCTCGAGGACGCCGGCTAGCGGGACCCGCTCATGGCGCTGAAGAAGAGGTCCAGGGCGTAATCGGGGTCGAAACCCCCGACCCCTGGCCTGTCCAGGTCGAGCAGCACGGCGTATGCCACCAGTGAAGCGAACGACAAGAAGAGTCGCGCGAACTCGTCGGGATCGCCCGAGAGGTGAAGCCTGCCCTTCCGCATATCCGCGCTCAGCACGGCGCCCAGGCCTTCCACGATGATCGCGAAGCCCTCCCTCTGGTCGCGCCGTATGTCCGGGTCGACTATGGCCACTGCTTCGGCGAGTATGCGGGCGAGGCCGCGGTTCTTCCTTATGAACCCGCTGTAGGACTTCAGGAGGTTCTGGCCCACCGCCAGGGCATCCGGGAACTCCTCTTCGGGGAGGACCGAGAGAATATCAGTCACCAGCCTGTTGGTCGCGTACCCCCTGGCGGCGATGAAAAGCTCCTTCTTGCCGGGGAAGAACCTGTAGAGCGTCTTGGGGGAGACCCTTGCGGCACTCGCCACCAGGGACATCCTGGTACCGTGATATCCCTCTTTCCCGAAGAGCTGAACCGCCGTCCGGAGAATGCGCTCCCTTTTTTCCTGGTCCCTATCGGGCATCAGCGCTCCTGTGGGGCGGGCGAACATGGCGCCTGTTTCCTGCTTCCCAAGGTCTTTATATCAGATTGGGAATATTTATGAACAATGCTGCGCCTTTGAGCGTCCATCAGTCAGAGAGCGCCGGGCGGTTCGCCATATGTGCCGTGCGCGCTTCAGATTGCCAATTATGTCCAAATAAGCGATAATGGTTGACCATGTCTGACTAGGAGCACCGAGGCTTGCCTATTATCTTGCGAGATGAAGAGAACACACTTCCTTAGACCCGCCGCGGCGCTGATGGCGCTGCTGGTTCTCTCCCTTTCCGCCCCTCTCTGCATAAGCGGCTGTGGAGGCGGCGGTGAGTCTACCCCGTCACGCACCGACCTCGAGAACACGCTCAAGAAAGGCATCAAGCCAAACGAGCTCGGCATGGTCATGGTCCTCGAGTACCACCGCATCGAGGAGAAAGAGGGCGATTACACGCGCAGCATCGAGAACTTCAAGCGGGATCTCGAGACGCTCTACGAAAAGGGCTATCGGCTCGTCAAGTTCCGCGACCTGATGTCCGGCAGGATCGACGTTCCCGAAGGCACCACACCCGTGGTTTTCAGCTTCGACGACTCGACCGAAGGACAGTTCCGCTACCTGAAAGAGGGCGGGAAGGTAGTGATAGACCCTGACTGCGCGGTGGGCATGATGAACGCGTTCTACCAGAAGCACAAGGATTTCGGATATACAGGCCTCTTTAACTTCCTCCCCGGGCTCTTCGACCAACCCAAATACGTCGAGAAAAAAGTGGACTACCTCCAGGAGAACGGGTTCGAGTTCGGGAACCACACCACCAACCACCCCGCGCTGGGCCGGGTGACGGACGATGTGGTGAAGGAAGAGATCGCGGGTCCGGTCGAGGAGATGAAGAACATCAACCCCAAGGTGAAGATGGATATCCTGTGCCTGCCGCACGGCTCGGAGCCGAAGAGCAGGCAGTTGATGTTCGAGGGGTCTTACGACGGGACCAGTTACCTCAACAAGTGGGCCCTGCTGGTGGGCTCGAATCCGTTCTATCCCGTCTATCACTACAAGAACTCCGGAAAGGTGATTCCACGCATCCAGGTGATGGACTATGACCCGGAGGACGGTTCGGGAGCGAGCGGCTCAGGCTACTGGCTCAGATACTTCGATAAGCACCCCGAGCTTCGTTACTTGAGCGACGGTAATCCCGAGACCGTGTGCGCCCCCGAGTACATGGAACCGAGAGTGCTGGAGAAGAGACTCCCCAATGGGGTCTCCTTCATGGGATATTAGCGGACAAGCCGAGAAGAAAGGCGCACGGAACCAACAAGTGGCCAGGAAAAGGACCTTCAAGAGCAGGCGTGACGCCAGGCATATGGCAAGGCGGCGTTCCCTCACTTTCGAGGAGATGGAAAAGCCGCGCGCGCACTCCCGGCCCGCGCCCCGTGAACCTCTCGTCGAACCTTCTCCTCCTCGCGGGAAGCGAGGATTCGGCCGGTCGCGAGGCTCGGGGCTTACGGGCCTGCACGTGGCGGTGGGGTTGCTCTGCGTGGGCGCCGTCGTTTTACTGGTGTATTTCCTGTTCTTCCTCATGCCGTCTCCCATCGGAAAGCTCGTGCCGGCAGAGGACTCCTACGTCGAGGCCAAAGAGGTAGAGGTGAAAGCCGATTTCAGCCGGGGCGTGGACCCCAGGACGGTGACCCTCAAGGTGGACGGCAAAGATGTCACCATGAAATCGACATTGAGTGAGAGATCGATCTCGAGCAGGCTGCCTCTCGAGGAGGGAAAACACGAGGCCTCGCTGGAGGTCGCCGCGGGAGGGCTGATGGGCACGAGGAGCGCGGAGTGGTCCTTCGTCGTCGACACCGTCCCTCCGACAATCAGCATCACCAGCAACAGTGTCAAGGCTACGGGGAACGGTACCCAGGTCGAAGTAAGTTTCAAGGGAAAGACCGACCCGGGCTCCACCGTCAGGGTGGGCAGGGAAGAGGTGCCCGTGAGCTCCAAGGGCGCCTTCACCGGCAAGGCGGTGGCATCTCGAGCCAGGAGTGTGGAGGTGACGGCTTCCGATTCGGCGGGAAACAACGTGTCGGCATACATAGTGACGCAGAAACCCACTGTGGCCAAGGGAGCACACGTCTCCGTCTTCATCGCCTCGAGTGACTCAGACCTCGGAAAGATGGTGGACCTGGTCCGCAGGACCGAGCTCAACGCGCTCCAGATAGACCTGAAGGACGAGGCGGGGACGATAGCATCGCTCATAGACGCTCCGCTCATCAAGAAAGCGAACAGCGCCATCGACTACTACGAACTCGACCCCGTAGTGGACAAGATGCGCTTCCAGGACATCTACACCATATGCCGCATCGTGGTGTTCAAGGACCCCAAGCTGGGAAAGGCCAGGCCCGATTTGGCGGTACAAGACAGCGGCGGAGGTGTCTGGGGCAAAGGCCAGTGGATGGACCCCTACTCGAAGGAGGTCTGGGACTACAACGTCGCCGTGGCGGTCGCCGCGGCGCGGGCGGGCTTCAACGAGATACAGTTCGATTACGTCAGGTTCCCCTCTGACGGGAACACCGACGCGTGCGTTTACCCGAACCAGGACAGCCGTAAGCCCGGCGAGGTCATCGACGGGTTCCTGGCCTACGCAAGGGAGAAGCTGGCGCCGTACAACGTCTTCACCTCCGCCGACGTGTTCGGCCTTACCGCGAGCGAGCAGGGAGAGATGGGGATCGGACAGAAGGTCTCCGACGTGGCCAAGCGCGTTGACTACATATCCCCCATGGTGTACCCGTCGCACTACAACCCCGGCGAGTACAAAATAAAGAGCCCCGAGAGCAACCCCGGCGATACCGTCGCCAGGTCCATCGCGGATTTCAAGAAGGCCGTCAAGGGAACGCGCGCCAAGCTGAGGCCCTGGCTGCAGGACTTCAGCCTGAGAGTCTACTACTCGCCCGACATGGTCCGCAGGCAGATAAACGCCTGCGAGGAAGCGGGTATCAAAGAGTGGCTGCTCTGGGACCCCGACTGCTCCTACAGCGAGGACGCTCTCGAGAAATCCTCCTCCTGAGGGTCCCCTTCGGGAGGTTGTTCTGCGTCATTGATGAAATGCCTTCCCGCTCGTAGTGTTACATGGACGTACATTGACGAGTATCTACGAGGTACGCTGGTGGAACAGACGCCTGGACGTTGGATGATATTCGAAGACGAGCTAGAGAGACGGGCGTTCTTGAAGAAGGCCGGCCTTTGGGTGGGTGGCCTGCTCATCGGTGGGTCCCTGGCCGCGCTGGCCGGTTGCGGGGAGAAAGAGGCCGTCCGGCCCGCGGTTCTTCCCAGAGCCTCCAGCCCGGCTGCTCCGCCCGCGCCTGCGGGAACGGGGGTAGACCTCGCAGTCGCCGAAAAAGGCGCCCCCGGAGACCTGGCCAGGAGGGCCGTAGGGGCGCTTGGTGGGATGAGCACGTTCGTCCAGCCCGGTTATACCGTTCTGGTGAAGCCCAACGCCTCCTTCATGGACGGGCCGGAGGCGGCCACAAGCACCCATCCCGACGTCGTGGGAGCGGTGGTCTCGATGTGTAGAGAGGCGGGCGCCGCCCGTGTCATCGTCCTGGAGCACTGCCTGAGGGGTTCTCCCGAGGCGTGCCTCGGCGGCAACGGTATCGGAGCCGCGGCCAGGGCCGCCGGCGCGCAGGTGCTCGCCTATGACGGAGGAGACAGCAGTGGAGGCGTGCTCGCAGCCGTGCCCGGTGGAACGGCGCTCAAGGAAGTCGAGGTGTACCCGGAAGTCCTCGAGGCCGACCTGGTGATAACAGTACCCAGAGCCAAGCACCACGGGAGCGCGGGACTGTCACTCGGCATGAAGAACTTCATTGGAGTCATGACCAACATGTCCAGCATCCACAACCATGACCTGCACCGTGCGATCGCAGACCTCGCGACCCTGGTGAAGCCGGGGTTGTCGGTCATCGACGCCTCGGTCATCCTGCTCGACAACGGCCCCGGAGGTCCCGGTCCTACGAGAGCCACCGAGACGGTCGTTGCCAGCGGCGACGTGGTCGCCGCCGACTCGTTTGCCTGCACGCTGTTCGGGCTCACGGCAGCGGACGTCCCCTACGTCACTTACGCCGGGGGGTCAGGCCTGGGGCGGTACGAGCTCGACGGGCTTAATATAGAGAAGGTCTGACATGACAAGAGGGCATGCAGGCCGCCGAGGAGCGGGGTTGAGGCGCGCGAGGTGGCTTGTCCGGTTGTCCTTCCTGGCGCTGTTCGTGTTCCTGGCGGTGGAGACCGGGTTCCCGCCCTCCACCAGCCCGCCGGCCAATATCTTTCTGAAAGCCGATCCCTTCGCGGCGGTGGTCTCAACCATCAACGGAGTCTCCGCGTCCCTCGTCCTCTCGTTCTGGCCGGCCTGGGTCCTTCTGGGGCTGACCGCTCTCTCCGGCCGCTTCTTCTGCGCCTGGATCTGTCCGCTGGGCACCTGTTTCGACGTCGTCGGAGCGGTCAAACCGAAATCCCTGCGTTATGAGCCTCACGGCAGGGAGATGAAGCGGAAGCGGAGCGAGTCGGGCCGGGGCGTTGCCCCGGCCCGCAGGGTGAGGCTCAAGTATTTTCTGCTGGCTTCCGTGCTGCTGCTCTCGCTTGTGGGGGTAAACCTGCTCTACTTCGCGAGCCCACTTGTCATCATGGAGCGGAGCATCTATCTCGTCCTGCTGCCCCAGGTCCCGGTGCTGTTGCTGGCGCTCCTGGCGCTCTCTTTCGCTTACCGCAGCCGTTTCTGGTGTGAGGAGCTTTGCCCCATGGGGGCTCTGATGAGCCTTGTCTCGATGGCGGGCAAGCGGCTCAAGGCCTGGGTGAGCCCTCTGTCGGTGGTGAAGGACTCCGGGTCTTGCATCGACTGCGGGGCCTGCTACAAGACCTGCGACTTCGGTGTCGACGAACCGTTTCTCAAGCTCGACGACGGCAGGCTGCGATCCGCGGACTGCACGGTCTGCGGCAACTGCGTCAGCGCCTGTCCCGCCGCAGGCGCACTCGAGCTGGACACTTTCGGGGCCGGACTCTACACGTCCAGGGGTACGACCGGCGCCAAGCGGGCGGGACGATCTGCAGGTCCGTCGGGTGCAGGAGGGGAGCAGAGATCGGGGGGTAAGGTTGCCGCTTCCTCCCCGCCTGCGGGCGACGAGCCCGGCGCAGAGGGGCGGCTTACCGTCTCCAGGGGGGAGTTCATAGGTTCACTGGGGCTGGGAGCGGTGCTGCTGGCAGGTTACGGCCTCGGTGTCCGCGGCACAGCGGCGTTCCCGCTCCTCCGCATGCCCGGCGCTCAGGACGAGGCGGAGTTCCTCGCCAGATGCAACAGGTGCCAGGCATGTACCCGGACCTGCCCCACCACCTGTATCAAGCCCATGGGTCTCGAGGACGGCTTGCAGAAGCTCTGGACCCCCCGATTCGAACCGAGGACGGCCAGTTGCGTGTTCGACCAGTGTGACCAGGCGTGCGCCCGGGTTTGCCCCGCGGGGGCGATAGAGCGGCAAAAGCCGGAAGATGTGAGGATAGGAACCGCTTACGTCGACCGGAATCGGTGCCTGGGCTGGAAAGGCCAGATGTGCCTGGTCTGCCAGGAGCGTTGCCGGTTCAACGCCATTGAGGCAAAGGGGTTGAGACCGGTTGTCCTGGAGGACAAGTGCACCGGCTGCGGGGCCTGCGAGCAGACCTGTCCGACCGGAACCGCCAGCATCAGGGTGTTCCCCGTCGGGGTCGCACCTTCATGGCCGGAAGGCGGCGGCCAGCGGCGCGGCGGCAAGCAGTAGATCAACGCCCTGCGCTGAAGTACTCCTCTATCCCGCGCACCAGTTCCTCCGCTATGCGAGAGCGCCCCGCCGGATCACGCGCAAGGACGAGCCTGTTCTCAATGCAAACCACCGGGACCCGTGAGAGCACGCTCCCGATGAGGCATGTGGGGTGTCCGGGCGGAGTGCCGTTCCCACGGCTGGTCCCACCGGTATCATCGCGCACGGCCAGCCCCAGCGCGGGGGCGATATAACGGGCCAGCTCGTCGCTCTCCGCCGCGACAGCGGCGTCAATAACGGTCACGCGCGACGGGTCCGATACCGGACACCTGGCGGCGTTCGGCGGAGGCCGCATCACTCCCTCGTACCCTCCCGGATCGAAGTGGAGCCTCACCATTATCGAGCAGGTGTTCCCGATCTCCGCCCGCGTGCGGAGATCCACGTACTCGTACGGGGCCGTCTTGGTGAGCCTCACCTCGAAGCCCGCTCTCTCGAGCTCATCTTTGGACCTGCACGCGAGGTCCCACATTGCCTCGAGCTCGCCGGCGGCCCCTGTGTTGTCCCCCACGTTCAAGCCGGTCGCCTGGTCTATCTCGTCTCCCTCGGACACCGAGTGGCCGGGGTCGAGGCAGACCGTAACAGTCCTGCCGGCGCGGTTGGCGAAGTAGAGCGGCCTCTCCGCGATCACCGGCAGTGAGCTCTCGACGTGGGTGGAGACGTCCACGCCCGGGCCCACGTCGCTCTCGAGGTCCAGGGTGAAGCGGCTTTCCGGCTCTACGCGGTGAGAGCGCATGACGGGGTCGCCCGAGCCCAGCATGTAGGTGAAGTCCACCACCGCCTCAACGCTTGCAGGGTTCATCACCGCCAGGTAGGTGGTGAAGCCATTACGGGTGGTACCTTCGGCGAAGTACCACTCCTTTCGGGGTCCGGCCGCGCCCAGGGAGTCGTGCCCCCCGTCGGCTTGCGCCAGGGCTGGAAAGGACTGCACCAACAGGAATGTGAACAGCAGCAGCGCCGTCAGCCTTTTCGGGACCGCTGTTCTCATCCGGCACCGTCACCCCTCGGGAGCGCCGTGTCAAACGTCATCATGTACATGCCGGGACAGCCGAAGAACCTCTCGAAGGAACGGTGGCGCTTCTCCCCCTCTATCCGGAATCCGATCCTCTCGTAAGCCTTTATCGCGGGCGCGTTGCCGATGAAAACGTTCACCTGTACGAACCGGTGACCGGCGTCCGCGCCCCGGCGCACCGCGTCCTGCAGGAGTGCGCGCGCGAACCCCCGGCGCCGGAATCCCTCCAGGCACCCGACGTTCTCTATTATCCAGGTGTCCTTCCTGAAACCGGGCAGAGCGCTCAGGAAAGGCTGCATCCGGTCGCCCATCAAGGCGATGTCATGGTCGCTCCATCCCGCTTCGCCGAGAGCGGCGAACAGAGGCAGGGTGCGCGTACTCGCCTTCGCGTAAGAGCATAGAGATGCAACGGCCCTCCCCTCCTCCTCCCAGACTGAAAAACGCGAATGGTGGAACCAGGAGACGGTTTCGGTGGTGAGCACCCGCTCCATGAAAGACAGGCGCCCTCGCGTGGGACCCGGCGGCCCCGGTATCATAAGGTCGTATGCCGACCTCTCCACCTGGCCGCGGCCCGCTTCGTAAGACAGATAGGAGAGGGCGGCGGCGTCCACTGCGCTCGCACTCCTTATCCTGCCGTTCGTCAGACCCACCTGGAGCATCTCCTTACCGGCACTTCAGCGACTGGTGAGATCGAGGCTGGCCAGAAACCGGTCCTGAAAACCGGGACGCACGGCCAGCTCGATATGCGCGGTTCCCCGCGCGAGGGCGGACGCCCTGTCGAACGCCTTCTCCCCGCCGGTCAGGCAAAGGAAGGCCCCCTTCAACGCGCCGTCCCCGATGGCGGCGAACCTGTCACGCGGCAGGGTGGGCAGGAGTCCGATATAGACAGCATTGTCGACATCGAGGTAGTTCCCGAATGCGCCGGCGACGTGCAGCTTCTCCACCGAGGCCTGATCGGTCTCCAGCTCCTCCAGCAGGAACGCTGTACCGGTCGCGATGGACGCCTTGACCAACTGGATCTCCCTTACGTCCCTCCTGGTCACGGTGATATCCCTTCCCGTGCCTGTGCGCGCCGCCTCAACCAGGACGTACTCGGAACATCGACTCATCCTGCCGTTTACCTCGACTATGTCCAGCCTCTTCATCGCCGCCAGCACATCGACTATGCCGGAGCCGCATATCCCCACCGGAGGCTCTCCTCCGATGGT
>JAGUWJ010000071.1 GCA_020062425.1 Actinomycetota bacterium | reverse complement strand
TAACAGGCTTATCTCCCCCAAGAGTCCACATCGACGGGGAGGTTTGGCACCTCGATGTCGGCTCATCGCATCCTGGGGCTGAAGCAGGTCCCAAGGGTTGGGCTGTTCGCCCATTAAAGCGGTACGCGAGCTGGGTTTAGAACGTCGTGAGACAGTTCGGTCCCTATCCGTTGCGGGCGCAGGAGACTTGAGAGGATTTGTCCCTAGTACGAGAGGACCGGGATGAACAGACCTCTGGTGTGCCAGTTGTCATGCCAATGGCACTGCTGGTTAGCTACGTCTGGACTGGATAAGCGCTGAAAGCATATAAGCGCGAAGCCAACCTCGAGATTAGGTCTCCCATCCGGATTAACGGAGTAAGGCCCCTTGTAGAACACAAGGTAGATAGGCCGGAGGTGTAAGCACGGCAACGTGTTCAGCCGACCGGTACTAATAGGCCGAGGTCTTGATTCGACCTGGTCAGCGCTGTGTAGCTTTGAGGGTGCGGCTGTAAGCCGCGCCGGTTAGAACGGTGGCAATGGCGGAGGGGATCACCCGTAACCATTCCGAACACGGAAGTTAAGCCCTCCAGCGCCGATGGTACTGCAGGGGCAGCCTTGTGGGAGAGTAGGTCGCCGCCGACCTTTATTGACGGTCCGGCTCATAAGAGCCGGGCCGTTTCCTTTGCCCAGCCACACGTCGGATTCTGGTATCATGCTCTCACCGCTGCCGGGAGCCGCAGCCCGGTTCGAGCGGCAGTCCGGGATCGGAGCATGATCAACGGGGGAGATCGATGGCGGACGTGAGGCCGTTCAGGGGAATACGTTATAACACCGAAGCGATAGGCGACCTGTCGCTGGTGGTCGCGCCGCCGTACGACGTCATCAGCCCCGAGGAACACGACGGCTATTACAACAAACACCCTTACAATGTGATCAGGCTCATCCTGAACCGCCCCAAGGAAGGGGAGCTCCCCGACAAACCGTATGACAGGGCGGCTGAGTTCCTGGAGAGGTGGATCGCCCAGAGGATACTCATTCAGGACCCCGTTCCCGGGATATACGTCTACAGGCAGCGTTATCTTTACGAAGGCGAGTACAAGGAATGTACCGGGATGATAGCCAGGGTCCGCGTGGTCGACTTCGCCGAGGGAGTGGTGCTTCCCCACGAGGAGATAATGCCCAAGCCTTTCGAGGACCGCATGAAGCTGCTCGAGCGCACCAAGACCAACCTGAGCACCGTCTATACCCTCTACTCGGACCCTGCGGAGAAGCTCAAGGCGCCCATCCTGGCGGAGATGGACAAGTTCCCCATCGCTCAGTTCCAGACGGCGGACGGCATCGCAAACGACCTCTGGAGCGTCACCGACGAGAAGTTCACCAAGAGGGTGACCAGATTCCTCGAGAACAAGAAGCTCTATATCGCGGACGGGCACCACCGCTACCAGACCGCCTTCGAGTACTCGAGGAGACTGCGCGAGAGTGGTGAGATAACCGAGGACGACGATCCGCGTAATTTCCTCATGGTGATGATAGTGGAGATGGAGAACCCCGGGCTCTCAGTCCTGCCGGTACACCGTATTGTGGTGAAACCCGATGTGGACCCCGCGGCCGTGCTGGGCAAGCTGGAGGACATGTTCGCCGTAGCCGAACTCGAGCCTTCCAAGGGTGCCAGGAGCGGGCAGGTGTTCCAGATGCTGGGCCGGCTGCGCGAGGCGGGCGAGGCCGGCCACGTCTACGGTATGTTCTCGAGCGACGGCAAGTTCAGGATTCTCACACCGAGGCCGGGTTTCGACCTTGACCGCGAGTTTGGAGGGAAGGCTTCGGAGGCGTACAGGAGCCTCGACGTGACGGTCCTCCACAGGCTGGTGGTGGAGAAGGTGCTCGGCATAGCACCGGACAGGAAGGCGGTCGAGGATAACCTGGTCTTCACCAGGGACCCGCTGGCCGCGATATCGATGGTCGATTCGGGCAAGGCTCCGTTCGCGTTCTTCATGAATCCACCCAGGGTCGAGCAGGTGAGGGGCGTGGCCGACAGCGGCGAGAAGATGCCCCAGAAGTCCACCTACTTCCACCCCAAGCCGTGCTCCGGCGTGGTGATGAACCGCATCACCGAGTGGTGACTAGAGGGCGCGGCGGGACTCGGGCCTGAGCATGCCGGGGTCGGAGAGCCCCCGGTCGATGACGTCGAGCATGCGCTGTTTGTCCTCGGGCAGGGTTCCGGCTACGGGAAGGTAGTTCGAGGCGTGATTGGTGCGGAAGACGCACGGCCCCTCGAGTTCGATATCCTGCAGGAACCACCTGAGCTCCTGGAGGATGCTCAAGGGGTCCATTATCTCGAACTCGCCTTTCTCGAAATCCTTGTAGAGGGACGTCCCGGGAAGCAGCATGAGTGTGAGCGCACTCACGTAACTGGGGTTCATCCTGCTCACTACCTCGGCGGATTGTTTGGCATGCTCGCGGCTGAGCCGGTTGCTCCCCAGGCCCAGCAGGACTATCACCGAGACGGCGATGCCGGCTTCCTCGGCTGCCCTCACCGCGCGCACCATCTCGTCGGCCGTCGCCCCCTTGCGCACCCGCTTGAGTATCTCGTCGCTCCCGCTCTCGAGGCCGAGGTAGGCAATCTTCAGCTTCTTGTCGCTCAAAGCGCGGAGCTCATCAGGGGTCTTGCTCAATATGTCGAAGGCGTTCGCGTAGATGCCTACGCGTTCAAGGTCAGCGAAGTTGTCGTTCAGGCAGTCCAGAACCGCCTCGATCTCGTCAGCGGGAAGGCACATGGCGTCTCCGTCACAGAGGAAGACGCGCCTGATGCCCGGGTTATACTTCGCGGCGAGCTCGATGTCCTCCATCACGCTCTCGAGATCGCGCTTTTTGAAGCGGGTGAACTTGTAGGTCAGGCAGAACGTGCACTTGTTGTGGGAGCATCCGACGGTTATGGGGAGCAGGAAGCTCCCCGCCTCGGACGGCGGCCTTATGACGATACCCTCGCGGTTCAACTGCATCTCACTTGAGGCCCATCTTCTCCATGAGGTACAGGTAGGCAAGGTTCTGAGCCTGCGCCTCCAGCTCGAGCCCCGCGTCTATGCCGCCCCCGCTGGAGTCTACCAGCCGCTTGCAGAGACCCACCGCGACGGGGGAGAGGCTCATCAGGTGCTCCGCGAACTCGGTCACCCTGGGCTTCAGTTCTTCAGGTGGAAGCACCTCGTTGACCAGGCCTATCCTGTCCGCTTCAGCGGCGTCGATCCGCTTCCCGGTCATGATGATCTCCTTGGCGCGGTGGATACCGATGTAACGTGGAAGCCGCTGGGTGCCGCCCAGGTCCACGGTCAGCCCGACATTCACCTCCAGCAACCCGAAAGTCGCCTCGGTCGATGCGAAGATGAAGTCGCAGGCGAGGATTATCTCAGTGCCCGCTCCCAAGGCGTGTCCGTTCACCATGGCGATAAACGGCTTCTCGATGCGCTCGAAGGCGCGGAAGTTTCTCTGTATCCGCCTTATCATGTTCCTGAACTTGTGTGGGTCGTCGCCGGTGAAGGACTGGACCGCGCCCAGGTCTATCCCCGCCGAGAAGGCCCGCCCCCGCCCGGTGAGCACCGCGACCTTCACCTCAGGCTCGTCCCTGACGAAGTCGGCAACTGTTTCATACTCCCAGAACATGGTGGGGCTCATGGCGTTCAGCTTCTCTGGGCGGTCGAGGTATATCCAGGCGATGCCGTTCTCCATCTCTATGGCTATGGTCTCCATCTCGGGTATCTGCATGGCGCCTCCATACGTAAGACCTTGCGATTCCAGTCCAATATGATAACAGAGCCGGCTACGGTTAACCGGCCCGGCTATATATGAGAAGATAATCAACAACGTTGGATCGGATTAGAGACGCGTTCCTTGGAGGCGGTCGGAACAGTGGAAGAAAAAGCCTACTATTTGCTCCTGAGGGGGAAACGACTGCTCGCCGAGGGCAACCCCTTCCAGGCGGCGCTCGTGCTGGAGAAGGCCTGCGAGTCGGCGCCGGGAAAAGGCTCCATACTGGAGGTACTCGGCAGGGCTTACTTCGCGTGCAGAAGGTACGAGGAATCCGCCGGGGGTTTCGAGGAAGCGCTCCTGGTCGATCCCACCAACGATTACGCCCACTTCTGCCTGGGCCTCTGCTATGCCAGGATGAAGCGCAGGGCTGACGCCGAGCGGCACTTCAAGATGGCGTGGTTCTTGAAGCCCAGCGAGGAGTACAGGGTCCGTGCGGCATCGTGCGGCGTCGCGGAAGCCGCGAACGGTAACCCTCCCCTGGAGGGCGCATGAGCTCCTATGCTCGAGAAGGGCCTCTCGCCGAGCGCTACAACAGTTTTATCATCGATCTCGATGGGGTTCTCTACCTTCTTAACGACCCTATCCCGGGAGCAGCGGAGACGGTGAACGAGCTGACCGCCGCCGGTCGTCCCATTGTCTTCCTCACCAACAACTCCAGCGCCACCCCTGAGCAGTACGTGGAGAAGCTGGCGCGCTTCAGGATCAAGCTGGAGCCCGCACAGGTCGTCACTTCATCGCAGGCCGTCGGCAGGTATCTCGATGGGAAAGGAAACCTTGACGGCTCCACGGGCTATGTAATAGGGGAGGAGGGCCTGCTGGAAGAGATACGCAGCCGCAGCATCGCTCTCCCGGAAGGAGAAAAGGCGCTGGAGTCCGACTTCGTGTTCGTCGGATGGGACCGTGCTTTCAGTTTCGAGAAGCTCAAAACGGCTGTGGTGGCTATCCGAAGAGGCGCCGAGTTCATAGCGACCAACGCCGATGCCACCTACCCCACCCCGGGCGGACTGTGGCCCGGAGCGGGCTCTCTTGTCGCCGCCGTCGCCACGGGCGCCGGAAAAGAGCCCCTGATCGCGGGGAAGCCCAACCCGACCATAGTAGAGCTGGCACTGGAGAGGATGGGTTCGACCCCTGAGGAAACGCTGCTCATAGGAGACAGGCTCGATTCGGACATACTGGCCGGGCTAGCGGCGTCGGTTGATACCCTCCTCGTGCTGACCGGTGTCTCCACGGTCGACGAGATAGAGCTGACAGGGATAAAGCCGACACACGTACGGTCGAGCCTCGCCGACATGTTGCTGGATTGAGCGCGTCAGCACCGGCTTTCCGAACGCGTTGCAGGGCATGCTTCGCGCCCACTCCTTTAGGAGAACAGGCCTTCCTCTTGTGTTAGAATTACTGCGGATCAGGTGACTTAACAAGGTGGTGAATCGAGTGTACAACCCTGAGATAGAGTCTATGGACAGGGACCGTCTCAAGGACCTCCAGTTGGAGAGGCTCAAAGACACGGTCAAGCGGTGCGAGGAGATGGTCCCCTTCTACCGGCAGAGGCTCCACGAGAAAGGGATCAGCTGGAAGGACATAAACTCCCTCGAGGACGTGGAGAATCTTCCGTTTACCACCAAGGACGACCTGCGGGAGAACTACCCTTTCGGGCTGTTCGCGGTACCCACCCGCGAGATAGTGCGAATCCACGCTTCGTCTGGGACCACCGGGAGGCCGACTGTCGTCGGCTACACCTCTACTGACATCGAGGTGTGGGCTGAGCTGATGGCCCGCTCGCTGATGGCCGGCATGGCCGACAAGTCAGACATAGTACAGATTGCTTACGGGTACGGCCTTTTTACCGGGGGGCTCGGGTTCCACTACGGCACCGAGAAGCTCGGGGCCAGCGCTATACCCATCTCGGGTGGGAACACCAAACGCCAGATACGCATGATGGTAGACCTCGGCACCACGGTTCTCTGCTGCACTCCTTCTTATGCGCTCTACATGGCGGAGACCGCCGACGAGATGGGCATAGACTTCAAGCAGCTCAAGCTGAAGTCGGGCATTTTCGGGGCGGAACCCTGGAGCGACCGCATGAGGGACAAGATAGAGCGCCTGTTGAACCTCAGCGCATTCGACGTCTACGGCCTCTCCGAGGTCATGGGTCCCGGTGTCTCCATCGAATGCGAGGAGAAGAACGGCCTCCATATCTTCGAGGACTGTTTTCTCGCCGAGACCATCAACACCGAAACTGGAGAATCTCTCCCCATAGGGGAGCAGGGAGAACTGGTGTTCACCACTCTCAACAAGTTCGGGATGCCCCTCATAAGGTACCGCACCCGCGATGTGACGTCGCTCAGCGACGAGCCGTGTGCCTGTGGCCGCACGCACGTCAGGATGAAGCGGGTGAGGGGACGAACCGACGACATGCTGATCATCAGAGGAGTAAACGTCTTCCCTTCGCAGATAGAGACCGTCCTCATGCAGATAGAGGGAATCTCACCGCACTACCAGCTCATCGTCGACCGGGAGGCCGGTCTCGACATCATCGAGGTGCAGGTCGAGGTCTCAGAGGACATGTTCTCAGACCGTATCCGCGGGCTCGAGGAGTGGCAGCAGCTCATCCAGTCCGAGATAGAGAGCTATCTCGGGATAGGGGTCAAGGTGTTGCTGGCCGAGCCGAGGAGTATTACCAGGAGCGAAGGCAAAGCGGTACGGGTCATCGACAACCGTGAGCTCTAAGGGGGGTTCCCATGACGACAGTTAGGCAGATCTCAGTCTTTCTCGAGAACAAATCAGGGAGACTCCTCGACGTTACCAGACGGTTGGGTGAGGCCGGGCTGAACATCAGGGCGTTGTGCGTCGCCGATACGAGCGAATTCGGCGTGGTGAGGTTGATAGTCGACGACCCTCACAAGGCTCACGAACACCTGAAAGATCAGGGGTTCACAGTCAAGGAGACGGTGGTCATAGCGGTCGAGGTCGAGGACTCACCAGGTGGGCTCTCCGAGGTCATCAAACCCCTTGTTGAACAGGAGATGAACATAGAGTACCTCTACTGTTTCCTCGAGAAGTCCCAAGACAAAGCGGTGGTCATCATCAGGGTCGAAGAGGCCGAGCAGGCGATCGGAGCGCTCAACGTAGCCGGTTTCCGATGCATCCCGCCGGAAGAGCTCTACGCGATGTGAGTCACAGTGCCTGTAGTAACCAAGGGACTAACCCTGCCAACGCGCGGGCACGGACAGGTCATAGACATAACCGGGGAAGTGTCGGAGGTGGTCAGAGGCTCCGGCATCTCCGCGGGAACGGTGACCGTCTTCGTGCCCGGGGCCACCGCGGGATTGACCACCATCGAGTATGAGCCCGGCCTGATCGAGGATATCGACGACCTTTTCGAGAGGATCGCCCCACAGGACATCGATTACCAGCACAACCGACGCTGGCAGGACGGGAACGGGCACGCACACATCAGAGCCTCGCTGCTTGGCCCGTCATTATCGGTGCCGTTCTCGCGCGGGAAGCTAATGCTGGGGATCTGGCAGCAGCTGGTGTTGATCGATTTCGACAACAAGGCGCGCGATAGGGAACTCGTCTGCCAGGTGATAGGGGAGTGAGCTGTAAGACCAGTCACGGTCCAGTCAGGGTTCAGGCTGCCGCTCTTCAGGCCCGGACTCTTCTTCAATGACTCCCAAGACAGGCTTCCTCGCCCACGCCCTGCGTGTTCTGCGCCGTGGAGCGTCCAGAGAGCCGGGCATCTCGTCGATAGACTCCATGATCAACTGCGAGAGCCGGACCGCCCTGTCAAGGTACGTCCTGTTCACAGTGCCGCTCACATCGGCGGTGTTCCGCCAGCCGGTGTAGGTGACGCCCCTCGTGCCCCCGATGGTGATGGCCTCGAATCCCCTGACACTGGCTACCATGGCGTCGCTCTTCTTTACCCTGCACTTACCCTTCTTGACGTCCAGTTGCCGCGACTTACTGGCAGCGGAAAAAGCCAGGCGGGAGAGCTTCCGGGAGTTCCTGAACCCGAACATGGTACCCTCCCGGGTGATCACCCTCACCGGTTCCCCTCCGAGGTGGTCGAGGTTGATGATGAAGGCGTTCTTCAATCTCCTGCGATGACGCTTGAGCAGGGCCACCATCCCGCGCCCCCCCGCGAAACCACGTGCGGTGGCGACGCCCCAGACGGTGGTGTTCTCCAGTGGATTGTCCGCCAGCGATGAGACCAGCGAAAGCATGACACCGAGGCCGCTTGCGTTATCGTTAGCCCCGGCGCAGTAACGGCTCTTCAGCTCGCCTGTGAGGATAAGTGCAGTCAAGAGCAGCAGGAACAGCTGAAGGGGGGCGCAGATCGCCCACATGAAATCTATGGTCCTGCCGGAGAGCTTGAGGAGTGAAGCACCTTGGCCGACCACCGCCAGGGCAGCGGTGATCGTTATGCAGATGAACGACAGTATGTATAGAAAGCGGAACGCCCTGGCGAGTCCGGGGCGCCCCAGTGGGGAACTCCTCGCGGTATCGTAGTTTGCCACCAGCAGAACGAGGTGCTTGGCCTCGCCGCTGGCGCTGACGGTCCCGATCACGTTCTGGGCTTTGCTCCTGGGCATCAGTCGCGACAGAACACTCCAGGAGTAGGTCTCCATCTGAAAGACCAGCCAGACCAGTCCTGCCAGCAAGAAACTGAGGGCGTAACTGACCTTGAAGCACAGATAAGCGGCCATGGTGAGCATGAATAGGAAGGCCACGGTTATGAAATCGGACCTGGGAGAAGAAAACGTCTCGACGTCTGTGTCGATCTCCAGTTCGGAAAACGCCCGCAAAACGTAACTGGCGGCCGCCGTCTCTCCATTAGTCCCGGCGCCGCGCGAACCTATACGTTTCGAGAGGTGAAGCACGTGCTTGCTGGGAAGGTCCATCTGCATATTCTAGCACAGTGCTTGCTCTAATAAGTACCGGAATAAAACCTTCCAGAAAACGCGCCGCACCTTCTCTCCGGAAGAAAACCAGACTGTCAGAGAGAAGGTTCGCGGATGTGATGGTTGCGACCCGGTGCGTCAATGAAAAAAGTACCCGAAAGCCCATTCGTTGACTCACAAATAAATGTACCCCAAATGTTTCTTCTTTCTGAGCCATTCTCCATGACT
>JAGUWJ010000011.1 GCA_020062425.1 Actinomycetota bacterium | reverse complement strand
GTCCGCGGGAGCCCTGACCACCACGCACTCGTCCCGCCACTCGGAGACGGCGGTCCACGGATAGTAGACGAGCCGCCTGGCGCGGCCTCGCCCCGCCCGGGCCTCTATCCCTTTGACTATGGGGAACTTGCCCTGCGGGACCACCACCACGTCTTCCAGACGGCCTATCAGCAGCCCGTTCGCGTCCCTTATGCGTGTTCCAAGCATGGTGCTCAAGAACGGCACGTCATGCCTCCCGTCTCAAGGCAATAAAAATGCCCTCGGGAAGAGGGCACTTCATCACCCGGTCCCGAAATCAGATCAAGGCCGGATCCCTCCCGTAAGAGAAACAGCGCGCGCGGAAGTTCCCACGGCCTTTTCGTCTATTTGTCTGTCAGATTTATCGCTCTCTATCATCTGATCCTACTCACGACCGCCCGTGCTGAGCGGTGCAACCACTCACGATTATAGTACATCCCCGCGTCTCTTTCACCTCGATTCAACCGTGGGGTCAGACCGGGAGTTGAATGCCTACTCGGGGAACATCTCCTCTTCCCCGTGCGGTTCCTCCACATCGGGGCCAGGCTCTGGCTCTTCGTACCCGGTATCTTCCGCGACCTCTCCGGCGGCCGGCAACTGCTCCTCTTCGTCGAGCAGTTCCACAGTGGCGGACCTGGGTATGTACTTGGAAAGCGCCTGCTCCAGGAGAGCCTGTGTGAACATCTGCGACAGCGCGATGAGGTTCTCCATGTCCTTGATGGCGCTTCTCTTGGTGCTGGGATCCTTGTGCTGAAGCTGCGGTCTTATGACCTGCTCGATGAACGAGGCCTCGCGGCCGGTGAACTGCAGGTACATCCGCAGGTGCCTCGGCTCTATGCCGTAACGGAAAAACTCCTTCGCCAGGTTGAGCACCTTGATGTCGTCCGCCGAGAAGTACTTGCCTTCCGGGCCTTCGCGCACTCCGACAATCCCGTAATCAACCAGCTCGTTCAACGTCTCCACCGAGAGGTGCAGCTTCGAGGGCGCCAGCTCGTAAGAGACGGGCATCGCTCCGGTTATCGCCGACTCGGACCCCTGCCCGGACATGACCGCCAGGTCACCGGCCACAACCTTTCCGGATTTCAGGTCCTGTATCTTCTTTTTTATCACCGATAGCGGCAGATACTCCTCACGCTGAAGTCGAAGTATATAGCTCAACTGCTTGATATGCGTCTTGGAGTACTTACGGTAGCCGCTCGATGTCCTGTCCGGAATTATCAGTCCCTCTTTTTCGAGGAACCGTATCTTGCTGATAGTGATATCGGGGAACTCTTTCTTGAGCAGCTCCTGGACCTCACCGATCCCATACTTCTTCTCAGGTGCAGACATACTGGACCGCCCGTCCTCGATGAAACTCTTAACGTTAAGTGAAACCTTAAGAGTTAATATGCGTAAAAAGTGGGTCCCCTGTCAACACCCGGGAGTCTATTTGCAGAAAAATATGAGCCGGAATTTGCCTATTTGTATCTCGTCGCCGCTGGATAGATCGGCTTCCTCAACCCTCAATTTATTCACATAAGTCCCGTTCAGGCTGCCTTTGTCGACGATGCGGAAACCGTCGCCCTGCTTCTGGATCTCGGCGTGTCGCCGTGAGACCGTTATGTCATCCAGGAAGATGTCACTCTCGGGATGACGGCCGGCGGTGGTGACGTCCTTCGAGATGACGAAGCGGGTGCCTGCGCTCGCCCCTCTCTTGACGACCAGCATCGCCGCGCCGGCGGTGAGCTCCTCGTCCGGGATCTGTATTTCGGCCTCCTGCTCCATGTCGGCTTCGACCGGCGACAGCGTGATGGTCGTGTCGCCTGACTGACCCTCGGCGGACAGGTAAGCCCCGCACTGGCTGCAGTACACGTTTTCTTCAGGGTTGCTCTTGCCGCATGCCGGACAGAACATCGCTCACTTCCGCTTTCCTCGCCGGGGCTCCTCCACCGGCTCTTCCGGTATCTGTATCACCACTTCGCTTATCTCCCCCGGAGCGAAGTCCATGTCCTTCAGGAGGCCCAGGACCGCACCGCGCTGCTTCGAGGAGAGCTCTCCAAGGTCTATGTATATCCTACTCCGCGGGAGACTCTGCTCCTCCCTTTCCCGGCTCACTCTTCTCCTTCTCGGCCTGTTTCTCCTCGACGGTCCGCCGTTTCTTCTCTCTGCGGCGGAACTTCTCAAGCAGTTCTTCCTTGGTCTTGCCGGACTCCGACGCCTCGCCGAAGGCTATGGAGTGTTTCTCACCTATCCCGTGGACGTGTTTCTCGGTGGGGGTCCTTATCCCCTCCACGGTGGTCGATCTAACGTTTCTCTCCACGTCCTTGTCAGTCACTGCAGCCTCCAGGGGACTCGATCCATTTCATGATAACACAAACATCAGACGAGTCGCGGAGCCCATCCATCCTCGAGCCACCGCCCGCTTCGGTACTTCTCCAGCTCGAGCCTGCGGGCCAGGTGCTCCTCCGCATCCGTCATCTGACCGCGGTGCAAGGCGACGCCTAAAGCGTCCTCGAAACCATGCGCAAAGGCATCCAGCACCTCTTCCCACGCGTAACTTCTTCCCCCGGCTTCGCGTAGAGTGATGAACCCGCTCCTCTGTCCCGCCACCAGAGGGACTTCGTCCAGATAGAGAGAGCCGTGCTGCAGGACGGATCCTTCGAACACCTTCTGCGCGCTGCCGCAGATCTTACGCCCACCGTGTTCTATGTCGACACCAAAAACGCTTTCAAAGCACCACTGCTCGTCGGACCGTCCGCCGTGCGGGTGCTCCACGATGCCAGCCTCTATACACAGGTGGTCGAGCGCGGCGATTATCGAGAGAGCGACCCGGTGAAATACGTCCTCGCGGCGGAGAGGTTCTCCCTCCGCCCGCGTGAAGATCACGCTGTAAGTGAAGTCGTTCCTGTGCAGTATCGCCCGTCCTCCGGTGGGCCTTCGCACCAGGTCGGCATCCGGCGGCTTAAGGGCCTCGAGGTGAGAAGCGCCGCCGCCTGCTTCCTGAAATCTCCCCAGTGTGACGGCCGGGGGTTCGAACCTGTACGCCCTGAGCGTGGGGACGAGCGCGAGAAGCGCAAGGGCTTCGTCCCTGGCCATGTTGGCGGCTCCGCTCAGGTAGCCGTCCACGATCAGCCGCAGCTCCATCGGCCTGCTCGAACGCCGACGGTCATTACCGGCCTCGCGGCTGCTTTTATCGCCCGCGCGCTTTCCCTTGAACGTGTCAGAGCTCGACTTCACCGAGACGACCCAAGACCCTGGAACGTATCTCCGCCGGCGGCGGGTCGGAGGCAAGCCTCTGCCCGTCGCGCAGGCGCTCCTTCAGCATGGCCTCCATGGGCCCGGCACATGTCGGGCAGGCGGGTCCCTCCGCGCGCTCGAGCACTGTGAGCCTTGCGCCGTCGACCGGGCACCGGTAGACCTGCTTGAGGCCGGAGGTCTTACCCCGCTTCGCGAGCGGGTGGCCCTCTATCTCCACGATGTCCATGGCAAAGTCGATGACCGGAGAGTTGCTTATGTGCGTGCCGACACCGTACCCGAAAGCCATCTCGTTGTACTCGAGTATCTTGTATTCGTCAATATTCCCGGAAAGGAATATTCCCACATCTCCAAAGCCGCGGATGTCCAGCTCCCAGCGCACCTCGCGCATTATCTCCAGAAAGTCCCCCCGCCTGGAGCCCGGCGTGTCGAGCCTGACCGCGTAGAGCCGGTCACCCAGCACGCGCGCAGCATAGAGGGCGCCGAACTTCTCGTCCTGGAAGGTATCGACGAGTGCTATCCTCTTCACATCAGGACCCATGACCTGGTCGAACAGCTCGTATGCGAGCTTCTCGTCACGGGTGCACAGTATGAGCGTGTGAGACATCGTTCCCGAGGGCTCGATGCCAAGCCTCTCAGCGCTCTCGACCACGGCCACCCCGTCACATCCCCCCACGTAGGCGTTCCGCTCTATCATGGGCGCTATCGCGGGATGCATCCGCCGGGCCCCGAAGCTTATCAACGCCCGATCACCGGCCGCCTTCCTGCACCTCGCCGCGGTGGTGGCAACACCGGATGCCTGACAGAGGAACCCCAGGACGGCGGTCTCGAACACCCCGAAGTCGAGGTACCGTCCCGTAACGGACAGGACCGGTTCGCCGGCTGTGAAGAGCTCCCCCTCGTCTAACGCCCTGACGGTAACCGGGAGCCCGCTGGTGAGTTCCAGGACCTCCTCCAGGCCGGTGAACACGGACCATGCCCGGTCCCGGGGCAGGCCGGAAGCCCTGACCTCCATCGACACCAGCGGATTGATGCCGCGCGAGCGCAGTGCCTCCACGACGCGCTCGAAGTAGACGTCGGTCACCTTCCCCTGTCTTATCTGCTCGTCAGACGCAACCTGGAATGATCCCACTTTCACACCTCCGGGTCCTGACGGGTCGTCCTCAGACGACCTCGCCGCCGAACACCCGCCCGATGAAATCGAGCGCGGCCTCGTTGTCGGCGTCGTTCAACGCGTGAACACCCTTCCTCGGTACCGTTACTCTGTACCCCCTCATCAGAGCCTCGATGGCCGAGACCATCACGCAGATATTGGTGACAGTCCCCGTCACCACCAGGTGCTTCACCCCCAGGCGCTTCAGCAGGTCATCCAGCTCGGTCCCGTAGAACGCGGAGTACCTCTTCTTCTCCAGAACGTAGTCGCCTTCCCTTGGCGCCAGCTCTCCGACCACTTCCGCACCCGGCGACCCGGCGACGGCGTGCTCAGGCCATTGCTTGAACTCATCGTCGTCCGGCTCGTGCGCGTCGTTCACGTATATAACCGGCACCACGGCCTGTCTCGCCTCGGCTATTATCCCGGCCAGCGCGGGAACCATGTTCTCGATGCCGGGTACATAGAGCTTCCCGGCGGGGTCCACGAAATCGAAGATCATGTCAGCGACCAGCAGAGCGCTGTTCTCACCGAACAATCCCATAGACCTCACTCCCTTCTCGTGCCCTGCCGTCCTCCTTCAAGGAGGACCTCATAAACCCTCCCCTTCAACGAGTGCCGGCCGGCCGAGACGACCCTCGCCGTCACCAGCGATTCCAGGGGGGCCTCCGATCCGTCCAGCACGACCACCTGGTTGCCGCGGGTACGTCCCACCACCTGACCGGGGTCGCGGCCGAGGCCCTCGACGAGTACTTCCACCCTCGCGCCCGACATCTTCTCGAGTGAGTTAACGGTTATCTTACCCTGAAGCCGTGAAAGTTCAGCCAGCCGTCTCTTCTTCTCAGCCACCGGGACGTCGTCCTCCAGGAGCCAGGCCGGGGTTCCTTCTCTCGGCGAGTACATGAACATGTACGCCGCGTCGAACTCTACGGTTCTCACCAGGTCGAGCGTCCGCTCGAAATCCTCTCGATCTTCCCCGGGAAAGCCGACTATGATGTCGGTGGTTATCTTGATGCCGGGGACGATCTGGCGGGCCAGTGCGGCTGTTTCCTTATAGTATCCGGCGTCGTAACCCCTGTTCATGGCCTTCAGCACTCTATCCGAGCCTGACTGAACCGGAAGGTGCAGGTACTCGCATAGCGGCCCGCATTCCGACATCGCCACCAGTACTTCGCGCCCCAGGTCCCTCGGGTGCGAGGTCTCGAACTTCACTCTCCTGATACCAGGGACTCCGGCCACCCTCCCGAGGATCTCCGCGAACGATACCTTTTCGTCCAGATCCCCGCCGTATGAGTTCACGTTCTGGCCCAGCAGTTCGATTTCTACCACCCCGGCGCGAGCCAGCGCGCCCACCTCCTCGACTATGTCGGACGCCGGCCTGCTCCTCTCCCCGCCCCTCACGAGAGGCACCACGCAGTACGCGCAATTGTTGTCGCAGCCGTGGCTCACCGGCACCCTGGCCCTGAGGGTGTTTTCACGCCTTGCCGGAAGCGCGTCGATCTCGGCCTCTTCGACCTCACCTGTGTCGCACACCCTTGCCACCAGGCTGCGCTCTATGAGCTGCGGCAGCCTGCCAAGCGCCTCCATGCCGAACACCAGCCCCACTTCAGGAAACCTCGCCAGTATCTCCACGCCGCGACTCTCCGCCACGCAGCCGCACACCGCGACCAGCCCGCGGGCTCCTTCCGCGTGAGCCAGGGACGCCAGGTTTCCCCAGAGCCTGTCCTCGGCACCCTGTCTGACGCAGCAGGTGTTGAAGATCAGGAGGTCCGCCTCGTCCGCGGAGCCGGTCCACTCATAACCCATTTGCTCGCACAAGCCGGCTACGTGCTCGGAATCGTGCACGTTCATCTGGCAGCCGAAAGTGCGGATGTGATAGGAACGGATGGATGTTCTCCTGGAAGCGGACATCATCCCTTTTGAACACGCTTTCCCAGGCGCTTCCTGACTACGTAGCCGGACGCCGCCGCACCGGCCGTTATCAGGCCGACCTTGGTCATCGGTGACTTGACCACACCTTCCACCACGGTGGAAGCCTCTCCCAGTTTGCGTACGAGCTCCTGCGTCTCGTCGGTGATCTCCTCTATCGCCGTAAGCTCGCGGTTGACGTCATCAAGCGCGTTCTGCGCCCGCTTCAACAACGTCACCGTCTGCGGTCTCGCATCAGAGACCATGCCGCCCACCTCTCCGATGGTCTTGCGGACCTTGAGGAGGACCGGCACCAGGAATATGACTGTGAGCGCCACTGCGGCTGCTCCGACCATCTGCAGAATACTGCGGGTCATTACGGCTTCTCCACGGATTCAGTGAGGCCATCCGGTCATGAACATCGCTCATGATATCAAAAACCCGGCCCTCCCGTTCGGGGCCGGTATGGGATTCGGCGGCGCAAGGGGTCATTCCCAGCCGACGAACGGGTAACTGTCGATCTTCCAGGCGCCCTGTTCCCGGACCAGCCGGACGGTCTCCGTGACCGGTCCTCCGTCGTCCACGTACGCTACCACCTTCACCTGCGCCTGTTCGGGCTGGGGAAGGCTCACATCCTTTTTGCTTATGTAATAGTCCACCAGCTTCCTGTTGTCCCACGACCTCCGCCAGTCCTTGGCAAGGGCCTCCTGGGAGATGTTGTAATAGTCTAGTGCCGTCTTGAGCCTGGTGGAGATCATGCCGTACAACTTCTGGAAATCCTCTTCCCTGTCAGCCTCCAGGAAAGATGAAGCGGCCTGGTAGGCCGCCTCGGCGTCTTCGCTCAACGACTCCCCCGGTTCGGTCCACACCTCCACCAGAAACTGCGGCGCCTGGTAGAACTCCGCAATCGGCCTCTCCAGCTCGAAGGGCGCTTCGGCCAGGAACTCGTTCACCGCGGAGAAAGCCCTTCTCGACTTGTCCTCGAGGATGCCCCTGCCCTCTATGACGGTGGACTCGTCGGCTGATGCGTATTCCGCTATTCCGGAAAGGAATGAGTCTAGTCGCTCCAGAGCGTCCACCTGCATCCGGGCCAGGTCCTCGTAACCGCGTGGTGAATCTTCCTCCAGGGACGATTTGACCTCTTCGAGCTGCTTCCTCATCCCCGCGGCCGCATCAGAGACCTTGGCGAGATCCTCCGCCGACTGCCCGGCCTCGAGCGCAGCCGCGACCTCGGCCGAACCGCGGCTGATCTCCTCCCAGTTCCGCTTCGCCACCTCCTGGAACCGCTCCCGGGCGCACGCGTCGGACCTCCCGCGGACGACCAATACCACAGCCCCCGTGGCGAGCAGGGCCAGCAGCAACACCGCCGCCGCAACGGCAAGGGCTCGCCGGCTCACACCGACCACCTGTCCCCGTAACGACGTGCCCTAGATTTCCTCATCTTCGTCACCCTTGACGTAGAAAGAGAGGGTGATCTTTCCCCTGCTTCTCTTGACCCTGGGTGCCTCCGAGGTGGATATGTAATACCTCGACAACACGCGCTCGACAACCTCGGAGGCGCCCTGCGTTATCTCGTCGATGTCGGAGCTCGAGAGCCTCTTCAGGGGGTTCCTGGCACTATACGCCCGAGTCCTCGCGCGGGACTCCACCGCGCCTTTCTCCTCCTCGGCATCGGGCTCACGCTCATAATCGAAAGCCGACCTTGCGAGCCGGTATACAGGCTCCAGGGGGGCTATCTCCTCGGAAAGGACCCTGTAGGCGTTCCTCTCAGACACCGGGAGCCCCATCAGGGCGGCCTCCTCTGCCAGGGTCTTCGCATCGTCGATGCGGGCCAGATCGGACCATATGGCGCCCCCACCCCCACCGTCGGACTTCTCGAGGTCGCGCACCGTTGCCAGCACCTCCGCCCCGGATCCGAGGAAGAGATCGAGCGCAGGAGTATCCACCGACATCTCCAGGAGGACCCGCAGCACGTTGTGCGGGCCGCCGCCCACCTCCTCCCTGCCGTCGACGATCTCGAGTCTGGGTAGTGTTGCCTGGTCCCTGCGCTCCGGAACCTTCTGCGTGTCGACGGTCAACCCGATGGAGGTCCCCAAGCTCGGGACGCTGGAAAGTATATCCACATGGTCCGCCCGCGAGCGTATGGAGAACAGCGCCATGCCTCTGCCGTGGACACCGAAGCGGTCCTCCTCGAAATCGTCCTTGCGGGAGGTCACCCTGGGCTCAAAGACCAGCTGGTGAACGTCGTGCGGCATGCCGCTCCCGTCGTCAAGAGCGGTTATCCTCCTGTATCGCCCCGACTCCTTCTGGAATGCGAAAAGCACCCTCCGGGCGCCAGCGTCGCGCGAGTTCCTTGCCAGTTCCGTGACCATGTCCTCAACGGAGCGGATATCATGCTGCGCCTGCCGCCGCTCCGCCTCCGCAACCTTGAGACGAACGAAACCGTGAGGGAGGTTCTCCTCAATGCGAAGGCGCGCGGAATCGGTCACGCTGGATACGAAATCGATTAGGTCCCGCTCTCCGGGAGGCTCGGGTCTTTCCATCATCGCCCCGCCCGGCAGTGTGCCGCCGCGCCGCGCGAGAGCCGGTCGCACCGCCAGGTACCCGTCACTTGGCGTACTCTACGACACGGGTCTCTCGAATAACCGTGATCTTTATCTGGCCGGGATAGTCGAGCTGTTCCTCGACCTCTTTGGCTATGTCACGGGCCAGAGTCGCGCTCTCGAGGTCGTCGACACTTTCCGACTGGACCACTATCCTTATCTCACGGCCTGCCTGCATGGCATAAGCCCGCTCCACTCCGGGGAACGAATCCGCCAGCGTCTCCAGCTTCTCCAGGCGCTTGATGTAGCTCTCCAGGGTCTCCCTCCTGGCGCCAGGCCTAGCAGCCGATATGGCGTCCGCCGCCTGCACCAGAACGGCCTCGATCGTCCTTATCTCAACCTCGCCGTGATGGGCCTCCACGGCGTGGCATATCACGTTGCTCTCCCCCAGCCTCTTGGCCAGTTCAGCCCCGATGAGTGCGTGCGACCCCTCTACCTCGTGGTCTATGGCCTTCCCGATGTCGTGTAGCAGGCCGGCGCGCTTCGGCACCTTCGGGTCCAATCCGAGTTCGGCGGCCATGATTCCGGAGAGGTGTGAGACCTCCAGGGCATGCATCAGCACGTTCTGCCCGTACGAGGTCCGGAACTTGAGCCTGCCCAGCGCCCTCACCAGCTCTTTGTTGAGGTTGTGCAGTCCCACCTCGAAGGGCGCTTCCTCACCGGCCTCCCTGATCTGGTTCTCCACCTCGGCCTTCGACTTCTCGTACATCTCCTCTATCCTGGCGGGCTGGATACGCCCGTCTGTTATCAGCTTCTCCAGGGTCAGCCTGGCGATCTCCCGTCTCACCGGGTCAAAGCTCGACAGTATGACCGCCTCCGGGGTGTCGTCGATGATCAGGTTGATGCCGGTCAGGTTCTCGAACGTGCGGATGTTCCTGCCCTCGCGGCCTATTATCCGACCCTTCATCTCGTCACTGGGAAGAGGCACCACGGAGACGGTGGTCTCGGCGACGTGTTCGGAGGCGCACCGCTGTATGGCCAGCGAAACGATCTTCCTGGCCCGCTTCTCCGCTTCCTCCCGTGCCCTGGCCTCCTCCTCCTTGATGAAGAGTGCGCTATCCCGCTTTACCTCGTCGCTCACGGTCTGGAGCAGGTGGTCCCTGGCCTCCTGGGTGGTCATGCGGGCGACTTTCTCCAGCAGGCGTTTCTGCTCTGCAGCAGCCTTGGCCAGCTTGGATTCCTGGGCTTTCAGATGCTCCTCCCAGGACGCGGCGCGCTTGTCTCGCTTTTCCGCTTCCACCTCTTTGGACTCGAGCATCTCCTCGCGCTGCATGAGCCGCCGCTCGAGCCTCTGCATGTCGCTTCTGCGGCCCTTGAGCTCGCGCTCCGTTTCCGACCGCAGGTTGTGGATCGTCTCTTTAGCCTCCACATGAGCTTCACGCCTTATGCGCTCAGCTTCCTTTTCGGCTTCACTGATTATCGCTTTAGCGCTTGCTTCCGCCGTACCCAGCCGGGCTTCGACCATTACCTTGCGCCCTGCAAAACCTATCAATGCACCGACGAGCAGGGCTGCGGCTCCGATTATCACGTAAAGGATGTTAAACGACCTCCTCTCTATGTAAACGCGCCGAGCAACGCTCGGCGCCGGCGTACAAGTAAATCGACCGGAAGGAACCCTATGTTGTCCCGCCGGTCATATGATTCGCTCTTGTAAACCTGTATCTCTTCATCTATCGGAACAGAGAATTATCAATACGCCCAAGCGCTTTATTCTGCTTCAATTCTATTCTGGGCTATTATTAGTGTCAAATGAAGCGATCGTGGAAACGGCCTTTCGCGCAACGTCTCCCGTGTAACCCCTCCGCATCAGGTAGCCGACAAGTTTATTGTCAGCATTCAAAGCTTCAGACTGTCTTAACCGCCCGGCCGCTTTTTCCGCCGCACGAACCGCCCGGTCGATCTCCTCGTCTTGCGGGTAGGCGGCCATGGTTTCCTCTATGACATCCCTGGGAAGGCGCTTCTTGTACATTTCTGCGCTCACCCTGCGGCAGCCGTACCCTTTTCTAACCATCTCGTTCATGAAAGCCCGCGCGAAATCGCGGTCGTCGAGGATGCCCGATACCTCCAGAAGGGTTACGACCCGGGTCACTGTCGCCTCATCGTAACCCCAGCGTTTCAGCCGCTGCCGGGTCTCTCCGGCGCTCCTGGGCCGGTATTCGATGAATCTGAGGGCCCTCTCCAGCGCCTCGTCACCGCCCCGGTCCGATAATGGTTCCTCAGGAGGGTTCAACCTTCCCACCGGACCTGGGTTTCTTTTTGGCTACCTTCTCCTCTGCATTCTCCTGACCGGCTTCCTCGGCCTTCGAGGGGGTGGCTTCGGAGAGGCCCGCCTCGGTCCTTATCCGGTCGCTTATCTCGAGCGCCACATCTTCGTGCTCGGCCAGGAAACCTTTCGCGTTCTCACGGCCCTGCCCGAGCTGGTCCTCGCCATACATGTACCAGGCGCCGCTCTTCTTGACTATGCCCTGCTCCACGCCCAGGTCCAGGATGTCCCCCTCGAGCGAGATGCCGCGCCCGTACATAATGTCGAACTCAGCGTTCCTGAACGGCGGGGCCACCTTGTTCTTCACCACTCGCGCTCGGACCCTGTTCCCCACTATGTCAGTGCCCTTCTTTATGGTGTCGATCTTCCTCAGGTCGAGCCTGACCGAAGAGTAGAACTTCAGCGCGCGCCCCCCGGGGGTCACCTCGGGATTTCCGAACATGACACCGATCTTCTCGCGGAGCTGGTTGATGAAAACGGCGATGGTGTTGGACCGGTTAATGGCGTTGGAGAGCTTCCGCAGCGCCTGGGACATGAGCCGCGCCTGCAGTCCGACGTGCGAGTCGCCGATATCGCCTTCTATCTCCGCCCTGGGCACCAGCGCCGCTACGGAGTCGATGACTATCACGTCTACCGCTGCGCTGCGCACCAGCATCTCGGTTATCTCCAGCGCCTGCTCGCCGGTATCGGGCTGGCTGATGAGAAGTTCGTCGATGTTCACCCCCAGCGCCTGTGAGTACTGGGGATCCAGTGCGTTCTCGGCGTCTATGAACGCACCCATGCCGCCGCGCCTCTGCGCCTCGGCTATCATGTGAAGGGCCACGGTGGTCTTGCCGCTCGACTCCGGGCCGAATATCTCGATGACCCTTCCCCTGGGTATGCCGCCGACACCGAGAGCGATGTCCAACGCCAGCGAACCCGTTGGAATGACCTCGACGGCCATGCGATCGGCCTCGGCTCCGAGCCGCATTATCGAACCACGACCGAACTGGCGCTCGATCTGCATCAGCGCCATCTCAAGCGACTTTTCCCTCTCCAAGTCTCTCACCCTTTCACTAACGGCTAGGATCCAACAAGCCCGCCCTGCTTACAACGGTATACCGGGCCCCCGCGCTCGAGAGCTCGCTTCTGAAAAGGGCCAGCTCAACCGCGTCGAAGCGGAACTCGAAGTCGAACACCTCGTCGGTCTCCGGCGGCAGTCTCACAGGTCTCTTGCCGGCCCGCCCGATGGTTATGTGAGGCCTGTAAGCTCGCTTCTCACGCTTTACCCCGCATTTCTGAGCGGCGTTCTCAATGATACGGTAGACCTTCCCGGCGTTTCCGTCTACGTCATTAACCCCCACCCATATAACTCTAGCAGACCCCGCGGACGGGAAAGCACCCGCTCCCCCTATGGTGAGAGCGATCGGCAGGTGGTTTTCCGCCTTGCGCATAGCAGCTTCGATGAGCGGCACTTTATCGAGCTCGAACGATCCCAGGAACTTGAGTGTCACGTGGAGGTTCTCCTCGGGCACCCACCTCACGTCCTCAACGAGCCCGGCCAACCTTGCCGCCGACTCCGATATGGTCGTACGCACCTCATCGGGGATCGCTATCCCTGTGAAAAGCCTGGCCTTATCCGATGCTCTCAAAGGTGTCATAGCGACAGTGTATCACCTGAAGCTAAGCAATACAAGCATTACTCGCGCCTGATCTCTATGGTCTTCTCCCGCGAGGTCTCTCCACGCGAGATGGACAGCCTGCTCTTCGGTACCCCTAGATGCTTGGCGAGCATCTTCAGCATCTCGGCGTTCGCCCTTCCCTTCTCCGGCGGGGAAGACACATACACCTTGAAACTGCCTTCAACGCCCTTTTCGACGCGGGGCTTTGAGGAACCGGTCACCACTCGCACCCTTATCGCGTTCATGGCATTACCACCGCTGCCGAGCATACCCCGCGCTGAAACGACTGCGCCGGGCGCATCAACGCGCCCGGCGCTCTCTTCTGGTATCTCCCCGGACAAGAGGTCACTCCCAGAAGAAATGCTTCTCCCTCTTGTCCTTCCTGCTCCTCCGCCCCTTCGCTTCAGGCTGCTCTTCGCCACCTATCTCATCGTATATGTTCTTGCCCTCGTCCATCGCCAGAACCTCGTCCACCAGATTCGAGCTGGCTGGGCCCTCTTCCCTCTCACGCGCATCTTCCGGCGGCTTCGGAGGAGGTCCTGTCGAGGTCTTCCCGGCAGCCTCTTCCTCTTCTACCGCTGACGGCTGGGCACCCCCGGCGGCCGGTTTCTCCTCCGCCCGGGGCGGCTCTTCGGCGGCAGGTTTCTCTTCGGCTCTCGGCGCCTCATCAGCCGCAGGCTCGGCCGGCTTCTCGGGCTGCGTCTTGTTCCCGGCCTCCTCTTCCGCTACCGGCTCCGCCTCTTCAACCTTCTCGGTCCGGGAGATGCGGGGTTCGAGCTCTTCGTCCTCTATCAGCGGCTGCGGCTTCTCCTGCCGCCTCACCTCCCGCCTCGCCCGCGCTGGAGATTCGACCGTCTCCTCATCCCTGTCCTTGGCCTCCAGCTCCTCCACTTCGGCCAGATGGTCTCTGGCTATCTCCTTTATGGACTGCAGGTAGCGGCGCTTGACGTTCCTGAGCCTCGAGTAGCTCCGCTCCATCTTCTTGCGCTCTTCCTCGGCCTCCATCGTTATCTCGCGCGCCTTGCGCTGCGCGTTCTCGATGAGGATGTCGGCCTCGTCTCTCGCCCTTGCGAGGACCGTCTCCGATTCCACCCGGGCGTCCTCCCTGACCTCCTCCGCCGACTTCGAGGCTGCCAGCAGCGCGTTCTGCAGCGATGACTGCATCTCCTCGAACTCACAGAGCCTGGCCTTGAGCTGCTCAACCTGCTGCTTCTGATCGCTCATCTCCTGCAGCAGCTTCTCCAGTTCGTCCGCGACCTGGTCGAGGAATGTGTCGACGTCCTCTTCGTTGTAACCCCCGAACCGAGAGGTCCTGAACTCCTTGTGGTGAATGTCCATCGGGGTCAGTGCCATTTGCCCCTACCTCCATGTTCTTCCGGTATCAACTGGTGAGCTCGGCCGCCCTCTTCCTTGCCGCGTTTACCGCTCTCGAGACCATCTCGTGAAAGCCGTGCTCCACAAATACCGATAATGCCGCCAGAGTCGTTCCACCCGGTGATGAGACCGCTTCCCTCAGTTCACCCGCGCTCCGCCCGCTCTCCTTCAGGACCTTCGCGGCTCCCCATATCGTCTCCTCAGCCAGCAGTTTCGCGGTTTCGGGTGACATCCCGTGCTCGATCGCGACCTTCTCCAGCACCTCCACCAGCATGAAAAAATACGCAGGGCCGCTGCCGCTCACCGCCGTCACCAGGTCCATGAGGGACTCCTCGACCTCCACGACCTCACCGACCGCGCGCAGCAGGTCCAGCCTGCTCTCCGGCTCTGAGCAGCCAGCCCCTCTATCGACGGTGTACCCGGAGACCGACGCGCCCACGAGAGCTCCCATATTGGGCATCACCCGCAACAACCCCGGGTCGCCCCCGACCCTTTCCCGGATAGAACTGATTGAAAGCCCTGCCACTATTGAGAGTAGGACGCTCTCCGCTTCGAGGCTTCCATTGATCTCATCCAGCACAATCTCGATGTCCTGGGGTTTCACCGCCAGGACCACCGTACCGGCGCCGGCGGCTGCTTCGATGCAGCTTCCGGCGACTGCTATCCCGTACCGCTCACGGAGAGCAGCCGACTTGTCGGTGTCCTTGTCGAATATCACCACGCGCGCGCTGTCGACTGTACCGGTATCTATCCACCCCTTGAGCATCGCGCCGCCCATGTTGCCGGCGCCTATCAGAGCGACATCGTACACTTTGCCTCACAGGGTCAGAACTGGTTGAAGAAACCTTTCTCGCGCATCCATTTACGGTCTTCCGCGGAGACTTCGACGTCCGCCGGCGTCAGCAGGAACACCATCTCCGCGACCCGCTGGATGCCACCGTCCAACCCGTAGGTCAGTCCGCTGACGAAGTCGATCAGGCGCTTTGCCAGCTCACGGTCGATGTTCTGCAGATTGACTATGACAGGCGTGTCGTTCTTGAACTTGCCGCCTATCTGCTCGGCGTCGTTGAAACTCTTCGGCTCGACTACATGGACCCGTGCCGTAGTCTCGGGAACAGGCTGCAGGACCCTCTCGGCGCCCCTCCTCCTGGGCACCCGGTCGGAGATCTCCTCAACAGCCTCCTCCCTGGCGCGCATCTCGCCGAACTCGTCTGGCTCCTTCAGGCCAAGCCATTCCGCGACCCTGCCCCAGAAACCGGGCATATAACGACCTCCTTGCCTAGCCCACCCGACTGTCGTACCTCGGGCCGAACAACGCCGTCCCGACCCGTACGCAGGTAGAGCCTTCTTCGACCGCGACCTCGAAATCGCCTGTCATTCCCATAGACAGAACCCTCATCCGGGCGCCCTCTTCCCTGCCCTTCGCATCCTCGAACAGGAGCGCGAGTTCCCTGAACACCCACCTGCATTCCTCCGGGTCCTCCACCATGGGCGCGATGGTGGAAAGCCCTTCCAGCTTGAGGCCTTTCACTCCGGCCAGACGGTGCAACACACCCCGCAGCTCCTCCGGCTCGAAACCGGACTTGGTATCCTCCCCCGACACGTTCACCTGCAGGAGTACGCCCTGTGCCAACCCCTGCATCTCCGCCCTCTCACCGATGTCGAGTGCGAGACTGACGCTGTCGACGGAGTGTATCAGCTCCACCACCCCCAGCACCTGCTTGACCTTGTTCCTCTGGAGGTGCCCGATGAAGTGCCACTCCACCACTCCCCCGACGGCCTCACGCTTTGCCATCAACTCCTGCACCCTGTTCTCTCCAGCCACCCGGACCCCGGCTCCGGCCGCATCGATCACTTCTTCCGGGGACCTGTTCTTGGTCGCGGCAAGCAGGGTCACAGAACCGGGATCGCGCCCGACCCTGGTCGCTGCACTCTCTATTCGAGTGAGAACTTCTCTCACGTTGTCCCGTATGATATTCTCCATATTCTTTCGCTTTCGGAAAACGTTATTCCTTTGACACCGAGCCCGGGCGCTGGTCACTCTACCCGTAGAGCACCTCGAACCCCGCTTCTCCTCTGGCGTCCTCCCAACTGACGCCGAGGTCCTCCACTCTCGCTCCTGCCGGCCCGTGCCGGCACCATTCCACTGCCTTCTCGACGACCGCTCTTTCTCCCTCGAAAACAGCCTGGACGGTTCCGTCGGGCATGTTCCTGACCCATCCCTTGAGCCCCAGGGATACGGCCATCCGCCTGGTCTCGGCCCTGAAGAACACTCCCTGCACCAATCCTCTCACCGAGATCCTCGCCCTGGACATGTCAGCCACCGGACACCTCCGTATCAACCGGTCATCGCCGTGAGAGCCCCCTGTCTGCCGCACCGTCCACCGGAGTTCCTGTACGAGAAATACCCCTGCGAACACGCGGTACACTCGCCTGTCGTGAAGATGTCGGAGCGGGGCACCCCAAGCGCTCCGAGTTGCAGGACGCAAGCCGTCTCGAGGTCCAGGTGAGGGGCCCCGGTATCAGACGTCGGCACAACCCCCACCCCGTACTTCCTCTCGAACGCTTCCTTAAGTTCCTCCCCCACCTCCATACAGCAGGAACGTATGTGAGGCCCTATAAAGACCAGCACCTGTCCCCCTTCTCCGCCGCCCTCCGTCAGCATTGAGTACGCCGCGGCTGGAGTCCCGGCGTACACACCCCGCCACCCTGCGTGGACGACCCCCACCATTCGGCGCGTCAGATCCACCATTATGAGGGGGACGCAGTCCGCCGTGAGGACCGCCAGCGCCAGGCCCGTGGTACGGGTCACCAGCGCGTCGGTTCGTGGAATACCCGAAAGGAAGTCCCTGGATCCTCTGCCGGCTTCCAGGAGACCTACCAGCGCCGACGCCGCCCCGTGCACTTGCCTGGGCAGTATCCATCGTGACAGTGGGACGCCTGCTGCTTCCGCCAGCGCCAGCCTGTTCGAGTCCACGCGGCCCTTTTCGTCGCCGACGTTGTAAGAGAGGTTGAGGCTCGCATAAGAGCCCACCGAAGCCCCGCCCCCGCTGCCGGTGAAAGCTACCAGGAATCCAAGTTCCTCCAGCTCCGGAGAAAGGTGCATCTCCAGAGCTCCTCTGCGCTGGCGCTCGAGCACTGGCCCTACCTCACGTCGGCTCGTCCGGCGTCTGCTCCTCGAGGAACTCCATGATGACCTTTGAGATCCTGTTATTGCGCAGTTTCTCAACCTTCAGGCACATGGATCCGTAGACGAAGCTCTCGCCGGGCACCGGGATGTGGCCCAGCACCTTGAGGACCATACCTCCCACAGTGTCGATGCCCTCCTCCTCGGGAAGGTCTACCTGCAGTATGGCGTTGAGGTCCTGGAGGTTCACGCGAGCGTCCACCCTGTAGCGTCCCGGCGCTATCTCGTCTACCAGGTTGACCTCGCGGTCGAACTCGTCGAATATCTCTCCGACGATCTCCTCCAGCAGGTCCTCGATGGTCACCAGTCCGGCGACGGTCCCGTACTCGTCGATCACGATGGCCATGTGGACCTTGCGCTTCTGAAGGTCGCGCAGCAGGTCGCTCAGGACCTTCGTCTCGGGTATGAAGTAGGTCTGTCTGACCAGGTCCGCCACCCGGCGCTCCAGCTTGCCGGCCTCGAGGTGCCTCATCAGGTCTTTCGCGTAGAGCACCCCTACTATGTTGTCCAGGTCCCCATTGAAGACGGGAATCCTGGAGTATCCGTGGTCGATTGTCAGCAGCAGGGCGTCCCTCACCGTGGCCGTATCGGGCAACGTGACCATGTCCGGCCGCGGGACCATCACCTCCCGGACGAGCGTGTCGGAGAACTCGAAGACCGAGTGGATCATCTCCTTCTCCTCCTCCTCGATGATGTCGTGCTCCTCGGCGACGGTGACCATGGCCTTTATCTCGCCCTCGTCGCTCACGATCACGTCCCGGCCGATGTCCTGACGCCGGAGCAGCCAGAAAACCCCCTTGGCGACCTTCTCGAACAGAAGCGCCAGAGGTCGGAGCACCTTGCTTATGAAGCTCACCGGTCCGGTGACCTGCAGCGCGACCTTCTCGGAGTTGTGGCTGGCCGCCGCCTTCGGCACGAGCTCCCCGAAGACGAACATGAAGGCGGTTATCACCGCGGTGCCGACCGCCACCCCTATTCCCGGGCTCCCGGTTATCTCAGTAGTCAGCCAGGTCGCGATGGAAGCGGCGGTGAGCTGCACCACCAGGACCATCAGCAGGAGCGGCGGCAGGAATTTGTCGGGATCTTCGATGAGCTTCTCCAGCCTGTCGGCTTTCTTGACCTTCTTCTCCGCGAGGTAGCGCACCCGTATCCTGCTCACCCTCATCAAAGCCGTCTCGGAAGACGCCAGGAAGGCGGCAAGCACCACCAGTATGAACAAGGTCACTATGCCAAGGACTGTGCCCAGCAACTCTCTCTCCTCCAGGTCACCTAATTATACTTCGGCCGAGCAGCTTCCTCTCCAGAGCCTCCATCTCGGCCGCTCCCGCCACGCTGTCGTGCTCTCCCCCAAGGAGGTGTATGAGCCCGTGGGCGAGGAGAAGCTCCAGCTCCTCGAAAGGTTCGGCGCCGCGAAGGGCCGCGTTCCGTTCCGCGACCGGGACGCAGATGACCACGTCACCGAGCGGTTCCGGCCCGGGCCGCTCATCGTTGAGCTCCCCCTGTACGTCGGCGCCCGAAAGCGGGAATGCCAGCACGTCCGTCGGCTCGTCTCTGCCCAGGAATTCGCTGTTCAGCCGCCTCATCTCGGCCTCGCCTACCAGCGCCACCGAGAGCTCTCTCTTATCACCGGGCAGCAGAGCCCTCATCATGCGGCGGGCCGATCTCTCAAGCCGTCGCGCCTCGCGCCCGCCTGGATCTTCGTGTACGGCCACTCTTACGCGCATTGCTCACCCCCGCCTTGGTGTGTGTGCCAGGGTAGTCGATACGCGGGTGATAAGTAGCGATCAGGGTCCGGGTGAAGGCTTCCTTTATCTTGACAATGTCACTGAAGGTCAGTTCGCACTCGTCGAGCTGCCCGTCCTCGAGCTTGCCGTCCACTATCCTCTCCACGGTCTGCTCGAGCGCGGCCGCGGAGTGGTTCCTGGTCACCCGCGCCGCAGCCTCTACGGAGTCGGCCAGCATCAGTATGCCGGCCGTTCTGCGGCGCGGTTTCTCGAAATGGTAACGGAACCTGCTCTCCTCGACCGGCTCGCCCGCCGCGTCCTCTACGGCCCTGTCGTAGAAGTACCGGACCACGCTGGTCCCATGATGCTCTCTCACGATATCCACCAGGTCAGGCGGCAGGTGCTTCTCCTCCAGCATGGCCACGCCGTCCCTCACGTGCGAGGTGATGATGAGCGTGCTCAGGTTCGGGCTGATGTTCTGATGAAGGCTCATATCCTTGGGCTGGTTTTCCACGAAAAACTGCGGGCGTAGCATCTTTCCAACATCGTGATAATAAGCGGTGACCCTGGCCAGCATGGGGTCGCTTCCCACCTCTCTGGCCGCCGCTTCGGCCAGGTTCGCCACCATCACGCTGTGGCTGTATGTCCCCGGCGCCTTGGCCGAGAGCTCCTTCAGCAGCTTCTGTTCGGGGGAGGCCAGCTCCAGGAGCTGGGTGTTGGTCGTGATGCGGAACGTTGTCTCCAGGAACGGCAGAGAACCGAGCGCTATGACCGCGCATGCCAAACCGTTCAGGAAGCCGACCATTGTGTTCACGAGCAGGCCCTGGTTGAGCTGGGTCAGCGTGGTCGCCCCGAAAGCCGTCATGGCGACCCACAGCGAGGTGTACATGGCGGCCCGCCGCAACTCCCGCCTGGTGGAGAACCGTGACACGAATAATGCCGGGAACATCGCAGATATCAGCACGAAAGAGGTCAGTGAGAAATCCCCGTTGGTGACCATTCCGGTGAGCACAGCACACACCATGGCCAGCATCATGGCTATCCCTGCGTTGAACAGCACCGCCGCGATGATGGTCACGGCGGCGGCGGGCATGAGGTATCCCCAGAAAGGAGACCAGCTCCTGGCAGCGACTGTGAGGACCTTCGCCGCGATGGTGTAGACGACAAGCATGCTCCCCATCAGGGCCAGCAGCCCCGGGCTGTCGTAGTAGACCCTCTGGTACCGCGCCAGGTACATGCTCACCAGGGCGAAGAGCAGGAAGAGTATGACCACTACGTAGAGCACGTTCCGCGCGTTCAGCGTCGACCGGGCGAAGCCGAGTGTCTTCAAGAGGTCGACCTGCTCGCTGGAGACCACCTCTCCCTCGCTTACCACTATCTCACCCTGCAGCCTGGTGGTTATCACCTCGTCGACGGATTCCCTCGCCGCCTCCTCCAGCCGCTTCGTCTCGTCGCGGTCTATCACCCTGTTCGCCAGCAAGAACGTGGCAGCCACCTCGGACAGCAGCCTTCGGCTCTCCTCGTCGCCTTCAGTGGCGAGAGCCGAGCTCCTGGCCCTGTCCCGCGCTTCGGCCAGGTCACCGCTTGAGACGGGCTCGCTCATCACGGTGCCGACTATCCCGCGGGCGGATTCGGCCAGCCGCTCTCTCCTCGAGGCGTCCAGCGCCGTCAGGGCAAGGAGGTCGGTCTCGGTCAGCTCTACCTCGGACAGTTCCGCCGCCTTGTCAGCAAGCGCGGCGGCGTCACCGGTAGCCGCCGCCTCCTCAACAGCCTGGAAGAAGTCGCTCAGGTGCTGGAGCGCTCTGGCGGACGCCTTGTCGTCGCTGAGGTAGACATCCTCCACAGCACGTGCCGCGGCGTCCCGGACCTCCCTGGTCTTGGCTTTGTCTAGGTACTGCACCGTCTTCGGCGCCCGTATGGTCCTGGGGCTCGGCTCCCCCGCCTCCACCAGCGAGCCGAACGGCGATATCTCGATCGACAGGATGACCGTGAGCAGGATCAGCACCGAGACAGCCACCACGGCGCGTCTCCTCGCGACCGGGATCCTGCGCATCTTGAGCGTGGCCCGGTTGAGGAAACGGAGGTAGCGTTCGCGGATTTCCATCTCAATCACCGCGGCCCGGCGGGGAGCCGCGTCGCGATTCGTACTCCTTGTAAGCTTCCACTATCTGCTGGACGATCTTGTGCCTTACAACGTCGGAGGCGTCCAGTATCGCGAACTCCACGTCCTCGATGTCCGACAGGATGTCCCTGACCAGCTTCAATCCCGACTTCGTCTCCCGGGGCAGGTCTATCTGGGTCACGTCACCGGTTATGACCGCCCTGCTCCCGAACCCCAGCCTGGTGAGGAACATCTTCATCTGCTCCGGGCTGGTGTTCTGCGCCTCGTCGAGGATTATGAACGAATCGTTGAGCGTCCTCCCCCTCATATAAGCCAGCGGGGCGACCTCTATGGTCCCCTGGTCCATCATGCGGTGGAAGCGCTCGGCTCCCAGCATCTCGTAGAGCGCGTCGTACAAGGGGCGCAGGTACGGGTCCACCTTCTGGTAGAGGTCTCCCGGCAGGAAGCCCAGTTTCTCGCCCGCCTCGACGGCCGGCCTGGTCAGTATCAGCCTTTCCACCTTGCGCTCGAGAAGGCACTGGACCGCGTAGGCCAGTGCCAGGTAGGTCTTTCCCGTCCCCGCCGGGCCGATGCTGAAGACGATGGTGGACTTCCGCATCAGTTCCACGTAACGCTTCTGCCCCACCGTCTTGGGCCTTATCATCTTACCCGGCGCGGTGAGGACCGCCTCCTTGAAGACCTCCGTGGGTTTGATGTCCTGGCCTTTCTTGACCATGTCGATGGCGATGGCCAGGTTCTCCGGAGTTATGACAAGCCCCTCGTCCAGCAGGTCCAGGAGCTCCTCGAAGAGCCGTGTGCACTCCTCGGTCTCCGCCGCGTCACCCTTGATGTCTATCTCATTACCCCGGGCGACGATCCTGCACCCGAAGGCGTCCTCCACGACCTTCAAGAAACGGTCCTCCTGCCCCAGCAGTGACACCATGGGCTGGCTGTGGGGGACCACTATCTTAACCTCGGCAGTGTTACCCAAGACTTCTCAGACCTCTCGCGCACATCGCATCTCGCCGCTGCTATCCTTCCAGCGCCTCCCGGACGATCTGGTTGGCTTTCTTCCCGTCGAACTTCCCCTTGAGCCTCGGCATCAGTTTGCCCATGACCTTGCCGAGGTCGGCCGCGGACGCGGCGCCGACCTCTTCGATCGTCTCGTCGACCATACTGCGTACTTCTTCCTCCGTGAGCTGCTCCGGGAGGTACGCCTCTATCAGCGTAAGCTCACGCTTCTCCTTGTCGACCAGGTCCTGCCTGCCGCCTTTCTCGAACTCGGCTATCGACTCCCTGCGCTTGCGGGCTTCCCTGGCGACGATGCCCAGCAGCTCCTCCTCGTCCAGCTTGTCCCGCTTTGCGATCTCCTCGTTCTTGATCTCGGCCAGCATCAACCTGATTGTGGAAACCCTCAGCTTGTCTTTCGCCTTCATGGCTACGACGTAATCGCTGTCAAGCGTTTCTTTGAGCCCCATCGGCCCTCCGTTTCAACTCGGTTTCAAACGACGCGACCAGTTCAACCGGGGGGCCACATCATGAAACGGCCGCCCATCAGGTGGAAGTGAAGGTGGTCGACCTCCTGCCCGGCTTCCTCCCCTATATTGCAGATGACCCTGTATCCGGTCTGTGAAATACCCTCGCTTATCGCTATGTCGTTGATGAGGGAGAAGATGTCCCCCATTATCTCGCAGGTGTCGGGTCCCAGGTCCTTGATCTGGGGGATGTGCTTCTTCGGAATGACGAGTATGTGTACCGGCGCCTTGGGATTGACGTCGCGGAAGGCGATGGCGGTCTCCCTCTCGTCCACAATCTCACTACCGATCTCCCGGTTGGCGATCTTGCAGAATATGCAGTCTTCCACCTGCGTCACCTTCCTCCTCCGGGCAAGACCCGGCCCTTCCCCGCGATCTCGCAGAAAAGGCCTTCCCGGCCGGCCGACCTCACCGTGACCTCGACCGTCTTGCCAACAAGGTCCTCCGGCCCCTCTAGATAAGCTCCCGAGAAGCTCTCCGCCCTGCCGAACAGCCTGCCGGCCCCGACTTCCATGACCGCCTCTACCAATACAGGGATTATACGACCAACAAAGCGCCTGTGAAACCTGGCCGCGTTCGAGGCCGCTATGTCCCTCATACTGGCGGCCCTGGCCTCTTTGACGCGCGCCGGCACGTCGTCCTCGAGAGCGAACGCCGCCGTTCCGGGGCGACGTGAGTACTTGAAGACGTGGACCCTGTGGAAACCCAACTCACGGACGAGCCTCGCCGTGTTCAGGAACGCCCCTTCGTCCTCGCCGGGAAATCCGACCATCACGTCGGTGGTCACGGCCAGCCCGGGTATCAGGTCCTCGAGCCTGCGCACCGCATCCTCGAACTCTTCCGGACCGTACTCCCTCCCCATGCGGGAGAGGGTTCGCGCGTCTCCACTCTGCAGGGGGATGTGCAGATGCCTGCAGAGCGCTCCATGTGAGCTCATCAGCCCGGCAAGTCCGTCGCCTACGTCGGTTACCTCTATCGAGCTCAGCCTTATCCGGGCCGTACCGCATGCCTCGAGAACCGACATGACCAGCGAATCGATACCCCCGTCAGTGTCGGGCTCACGGTAGCTCCCGAGGTCTATGCCGCAGAGTACCACCTCCCCTGCCCCCAGCCCCGTCAGCATTCCGACCTCGTCCGCGATCTCGCCTGCCGGCCTGCTGGTGTTCGGCGGGCGCAGGAAGGGTACGATACAGTACGCGCATCGCCGGTCACAACCGTCCTGGACCTTAACCGGCACCCGGACCAACCCGCCCGTCGTCCACGGCTCCACCGTGAACACCTCGTGCCCCCGGTCCATGAGGCGGCCGATCGTTTCAGGGAAACGCTCTTTTCGCCGGTTGGGCAGCAGTGCGGCCACCCCCGGGGCTTTGAGCGAGTCCGGGTCGAAGTCCACCCCGCAGCCGGTGACGATGACCGTCGAGCCGCCGGATGCGCACTTCCTGACCAGCTTGCGGGACTTTCTCATGCCCTCGCCCGTCACCGCGCAGGTGTTGACAACCCAGACTCCCGGCACCTCTCCGGGTGAAGCCCGCCTGTAGCCCAGGCTCGAGAGGGACCTCTCCATCGCAAGGGAGTCCGCCAGGTTGACCCTGCATCCCAGGGTGCTGACCCGGTACGTCGGCTCATCCACGCGCGTCTCCCCCCGGCTTCAGCAGGCCGTAATGGTAGCGTATCAACATCGCCGCATGTGGGCCGGCGCTCTCGGTGCGCAGGATCAGGTCACCCATGCTCGCGCGCACCGCTCCCCGGTCTTCCAGGAAGCGCGCCTCATCGCAGGAGAGCCCACCCTCCGGCCCGACCACGAGGCCGACAGACGGAGGGGGCCCGGCAGGCATCACGTCGCGAAGACCCCGC
>JAGUWJ010000199.1 GCA_020062425.1 Actinomycetota bacterium | reverse complement strand
GGGCAGGGGCGCGAACGCGAGCAGTAGCAGGACGGCAAGCGCAAGCACCAGCGCGCTCGCGGGTGACGCTCCCTTTTTTCTCGCTTTCAAGCACCTTCCAGGCATACCGACCCTTTCTCAGCCCGCATAGACAGGTTCGCTCCAGGCGGCAATGCGCCCTTCGAGCGGTTCTTCAAGTTAAGTCGAAACAAGCGGCTCTACCCTTTAGAACGTCTGAGCGTGAGAAAAGATGATGCTCGGGCAGGATTCGGACAGATTTCAGAAGGGATGACGTCTGACCGCGGCCGGAGACTGCCGCCTCCATGAGGTCTTTTTGAGCGCTGTGCCCGCGGGAACGGGCCAGCCGGTCAGGTCACCTTGTAGATGTGGTCGTGCTCGTGAGCGTGGCCCTCGACCTTGATGCCTACCGAGTCGCCGGGCCCCGCCTTCTCGACCTGGTCGTGCTCGATCTGCATGGAGCCGACTTCCTGCGTCCAGTCGGAGGTGTGACCCTTGATGTGGATGGTGTCACCGACCGCGAGGTTCCCGGTGAGCTCCAGCGCGGCCACGCCGATCTTGTTGAAGTAGTGTGTGATCCGGCCGATCTCTTCCTCCGGCATTGCACCCACCTTCCTTCAGTCTAAGCTGCCACCTGATGGCTTGACTTTATCACCGGGGACGGCGGCGGCGCAATCCGCGGGAGCGGCCCGCGGGGCCAGACGAAGTGGACGGGTGAGTGAGCCTAACGCAGGCTGGGCGACTCGAAGGGGCTCAAGCGCTCATCGCCGGTGAGGATGTCCTTGATGACGAACTCGAACTCGCTCTTGCTGCCGAAGAGATATACAAGGTAATAGGAGGCCGCGAGCAGTACGAACCCGGTGATGAGCCCGGCCGGGGTGGGGGCGTCGAAGAACGGCCCTATTGCCAGATAACCTAGCAGGAAGCCGACGATAAAGCCCAGGAAAGGTATCAGGAAAAGGATCGCGGAAGCCTCCATGACCTTTTTCCCGGAGACTTCAAGATGGACCGTGTCGTCCACGTCTGCGTTTATCTTGTTGAGGGCGTTCACCTCTAAGACCTTCTCGTCGCGGACGGCTCCGAAGCCGCAGGCATGACAGTGGTCGCACGCCTTCGACTCTATGAGGACCTTAGCGACGTCCCCCTGCTTTCCCGTGACCCTTCCGGTGCACTTCACAACACGTCCCCCGGTATGTTCAAGTCGTACTTTTTCTCCATGTTCGGTGTTGAGAACGTCTTTCCTGTACCGTCGATGGTGAGAGCGTCAAAACCTTCCTGACTATTCATGAGGTTCATGCCCCTTTCCGCCCCCATGACCACCAGTGCCGTGGACAGGATGTCAGCAACCGTGGAGTCCGGACCGACGACCGTAGTGCCGATGACCCCCGCGGGATTGCGGCCCGTGGCGGGGTCGAAGATGTGGAAGTAGCGCTTGCCCTCCTCGATGAAGTAGCGCTCGTAGTCTCCGGAGGAGGAGACGTAGCAGTCCTCTATCTCCAGCTCTCCCGCCAGCTCGCCGCCCGATCTGCGCGGGTCTTTTATTCCGATCACCCACTTCTTGCCGTCGGACCGGCGGCCTACGGCGCCTACGGCGCCCCCGAAGTTCACCAACGCGTGCTCGACGCCGCGCTCGCGCAACAGGTCGCACATCCGCTGGACAGCGTAACCTTTCGCTATGCCCCCTAGGTCGATCTGCATCCCTGTCCTGGCGAGCATGACCGTACCGTTCGCGGCATCCACGGAGACGTCCCGGTATCCCACCAGGGGCAGCACCGCGGCAAGTTCCTCATCAGACGCCACGCGGTACTCCTGGTCGTAGAAACCCCAGAGCTCCGCCACGGGCGCGACGGTGATGTCGAACGCGCCGCCCGTCAGGCCTGAGAACTCGAGGGCTTTCTGGACGAGATACAGGGTGTCCTTACCTACGTTGACGGGGGCCGCACCGGCCGCGGCGTTGATCTTCGAGGTGTCGCTGTCGGGGTCGAAGCGGCTGGTCTTCGCCTCTATTTGCTTCGCCAGTGCGCAAGCGGCGTTGGTATCTTCCTCTGCCTTACTTGTGCTCTCACCTTGTATGGTTATATCGAGTGTAGTATCCATGGCGTAGCGAGTGGGCGAATGGTATGTTCCTTTCGGCTCGCCGGAGCCGCGGCCCCTGCTGGAGAGGAATACCACGCCGACGACCGAACCGGCTGCCAGCAGCGTTATCAGGGCTATTTTTAATAGATCCTTAATGTATTTCATTACTTGACGAATTTTGCTAGGATACTGCAATCTCGAATTATACTAAAGTGAGCCCGCGGTGCCTCACTGCGGGTGTCTTCTACTCCGGTCATAATTCGTTCGGATTCACTCGGAAGTGCGATCATGGGCTTGACGGACAACATCAAGAGAGCGCTCTTCACGCGTGGAGGGGTCCACCCACCCGCGAACAAGCTCGCGGCCAGCGTCAAGATCTCTGACGGGCCGAACCCGGAAAGGGTTCTCATTCCCCTGACCCAGCACGTCGGCTCACCCTGCGAACCACTCGTGGAGAAGGGCGAGAAGGTGCTGGTCGGCCAGAAGATAGGCGACTCCGAGGCGTACATCTCCGCCCCGGTCCACGCGAGCGTCTCCGGCGAGGTCGCTTCCATCGCGAAGTTCACTCATCCCTCCGGTCGGGACGCCCTGGCGGTGGAGATAATCTCCGACCTTGAGGACACGCCCGCTGAAGGTATTGCTCCCGCTCCCGACCCGCTGGGGATGGAACCCGGCGACATCCGCGCCCGCGTTCGCGAGGGCGGTATCGTCGGCATGGGCGGCGCCGCGTTCCCCACTCACGTGAAGCTGAACCCGCCCTCCGACAAGCGCATTGAGCTTCTTATCGTGAACGGCGCGGAGTGCGAGCCGTACTTGAGCGCCGATTACCGCTTGATGGTCGAGAGGGCGCAGGACGTGCTGCACGGGGCACGCATCATAAGCAGAGCCGTCGGAGCGGAACGCATCGTCGTCGCCATAGAGCAGACCAGCCCCGCCGCGATAAGCGCGATGCGCGACGCCGCCGGCAGTGGTGGGGAGGAAGTATTTACCCTTCCCGCCGTGTTCCCCCAGGGGGCCGAGAAGACGCTCATAAAGACCATCACCGGAAGGGATGTCCCCAGCGGAAAGCTCCCAATGGACGTCGGCGCGCTGGTGGACAACGTGGGCACCTGCGCCGCCGTGAGCGAGCTGTTCCTCACAGGGATGCCTCTTGTGAAGAGGATAGTTACTGTGGCCGGAGACGGTGTAACCGGGCGGGGCAACCTCAGAGTGAAGGTCGGAACCCTGGTCCGCGACGTCATCGACCACTGCGGAGGGCTCGAGGGCGGGCTCGGCCAGGTCATCCTCGGGGGCCCCATGACGGGCCTTTCCCAGTACACGCTCGACGTCCCGGTCACCAAGGCTACGGGCGGCATCGTCGTCCTCTCGAAGGAAAGCATCATCAGCGAGGAGCCCGGACACTTCACATGCATCCGCTGTGGGCGCTGCGTGAGGCACTGCCCCATGAACCTCATGCCCTACCTTCTCGGCTCATACTCGGATGCCGGGATGTGGGAGGAACTGGAGAGCGTGTACATAAACGACTGCGTGGAGTGCGGGTGCTGCGCCTATATATGCCCGACCAAGAATCCGCTGGTGCAGCTCATAAAGGTCGGCAAGGAAGGCTACTCGCGTAGGAAGCGCAAGATGGAGACCCTCAAGAAAGACAAAGAGGAGAAGAGTCTAGAGGAATCGAATGCCTGAGGAGCCCCTCGAGAAAGAACAGGAAACTGAAGAAATCGAGGCGCCGCCGGCGAGCGCTGAGGCGCCCGCACGGATGCTGAGCATCGGTGTCTCGCCCCATATAAGAGACAAAGACACCACTACGGGCATAATGGGCTGGGTGATACTGGCCCTGCTCCCGGTCACCGTTTACGGGATCTACATGGGAGGCCTCTCGGCGTTCATCGTGGTGCTGATGAGCATTGTGGGCGCCGTTGCGACAGAGGCGGGCATACAGCGCCTGCGGCACATGCCTGTCACGATACTCGACCTGTCCGCCGTGCTTACCGGACTGCTGCTGGGGCTCACGCTCCCGCCCAAGCTGCCGTTCTGGATACCCCTCCTGGGAGGCGCCGTCGCCATAGCGCTCGGCAAGCAGATATTCGGAGGGCTTGGGCACAACATCTTCAACCCCGCTCTGGTCGGCCGCGCGGTGATCTTCGTCTCCTATTCCAAGTACATGACCACGTCGTACCTCGCGACCCCCAAGGCGCCGCTCATCACCAGCCAGAGCATCAAAGCTATCAACTCGGTGACAGGGGCGACCCCGCTCGCCGCTCAGGGCCTGGTGCGTAAAGGTGAGCTCACCATCTCCGCGTCTCGCTATTACAAGCCACTCCTGTTCGGTAACCCGTGGGGCTGCATCGGCGAAGTCTCCGCGGTCCTCATCCTGGTGGGATTGGCAGTACTGCTCTACAAAGGCCTGGTCGACTGGCGCATCCCGGTCTGCTACGTCGGAACCGTGGTCATCCTATCCTGGATACTGGGGATGGACCCGCTCTTCGCGGCTCTGGCCGGCGGGCTCCTCATCGGGGCTTGTTTCATGGCTACGGACTACGTCACGAACCCGATGACGGCTTGGGGCAAGGTCATCTTCGCGGTGGGGTGCGGAGTCATGACCACCATCCTGCGCTTCTACTCGAATCTGCCTGAGGGTGTGATGTTCGCCATCCTCTTCATGAACGGTCTCACGCCGCTCATCGACCGGTACGTGAGGCCGGTCCCCTATGGCGTCAGAGCCCTTCGCCGCATGGAGGCGGAGGCTGAGAAGCTGGGGGACGCCGCATGAAGCAGATTATGAGGCTGGGCACGATACTGATGGTGGTCGGCCTGGTGGCCGCGGTCGGGCTCGGGCTCACGTACACAGTCACCCGGGAGAAGATAGAAGCATACGACCGTCAGGTGGAAGCGAAAGCGGCGGTGGCGGCCCTTCCGGGCGTCAAGTCGATAGAGGAGCTCGAGGAGGATAAGGAGCTCGCCAGGAAAGTCAGCGAGGTCGAGGGCGTGGAGAAGGTGTTCAGGTCCGACAAGGGGTACATCTTCAAGATCAACACCAAGGGCTATGGAGGCCCGCTCGTTGTAGCGATAGGGGTGGGGCTCAACGGGAAGATTCAGGGCATCTCGGTGATATCCAGCAGGGAGACCATGGGCCTCGGCAGCAAGGTCCTCGAGGAGGAGAACCTCGCTAAGTACAGGGGAAAGACATCGGATGACCCGCTCGAAGTCGGAGAAGACGTCCAAGCGGTGACCGGGGCCACCATCACCAGCAAGGCTGTGGCGGCCCAGGCCAGGAAAGCCCTCGAGGCATACGACATCATCAGGTAGGAAGCGTTGATGGAAGAGACCACGTTCTGGTACGAGTTCAAGAAGGGCTTCATAATCGAGAACCCGCTGATGGTGCTCATGGTGGGCCTCTGCTCGTCGCTCGCCATAAGCAACCGGCTGGAGAACGGCATCTTCATGGGGATTTCTCTGACTTTCGTGCTGGTCATGTCGAACATCATCATCGCGGCTATCAGAAGATGGATACCCGACCAGATCCGAATACCGATCTTCATCATAGTCATCGCCTCGTTCGTAACCATCGTGGACCTCGCCCTCAAGGCGTACTTCCCCCCGGTGTACGACCGCCTGGGCGTGTGGATACCGCTCATCGTGGTCAACTGCATCGTACTTGCCCGCGCCGAGGGATACGCTTACAAGGCCACCGTCAAGAACGCGCTGGCGGACGGCCTGGGGATGGGTGCGGGCTACACCTGCGTCCTTCTCATCATGGGATTCATCCGTGAACTGCTTGGTACCGGCAAGTTGGTGCTTTTCGATGTCACCATCCTGAAGATAGCGCCACCTTACAATCCGCCGGCGATATTCATACTGTTCCCGGGAGCGTTCCTGACCTTCGCGTGCCTTATGGCGCTCCTCAATAGATACAAGGCGAGGAAAGTGGAACAATGAACGAGGCGTACCGGTATTTCCTGATATTCCTGGGCGCGCTGCTCATCTATAACATACTGCTCATCCGCTTTATCGCGCTCTGTCCGCTCATTGGCGTCTCCACCCAGGTCGAGACCTCCATCGGCATGGCCATGTCGGTGCTGTTCGTGATGACCATGGCGACAACGGCATCGTGGGTCGCCTGGAACTACATACTTGAGCCCCTAGGCGTGGGTGAGTTCCTCTACATACCGGTCTTCATCCTGATCATTGCTTCCCTGGTGCAGTTCACGGAGATGTTCATCAAGAAGGTGAGCCCGCCGCTCTACCGGGCTATGGGCATATACCTACCCCTCATCACCACCAACTGCGCCGTGCTGGCCGCGGCGACCGAGTCGGTCAAGCCCGGCTTCCTGAAACTGAACATCCCTTATAACTTCTCACTGCCGGAGGCGCTCATATACACCATCGGGGTCGCGCTGGGCTTCGGGTTGGTGCTCATCATCTTCGCCTGCATAAGGGAGAGGCTGGAGACGAGCCCCATACCACATTCGTTCAAGGGAGCGCCGATAGCGTTCATCATAGCCGCGCTCCTGTCGCTCGCGTTCATGGGATTCGCGAACCTGCTGGGCTTGTAAGGGAGCTGATAACGCTTGGACCTGTCACTGGTATGGAAAGCGGCGCTGGCGCTGGGGGCGCTATCGTTCCTCTTCGGTGCGCTGCTCGCCATCGCCTACCTGTTCTTCAAGGTCGAGACCGACCCCAGGCTGGACGAACTCCTGGAGGCTGTACTCGGCTCCAACTGCGGGGCGTGCGGGTACCCCGGGTGCGAGCCTGCTTGCGAGGCGGTGCTGAAGGGCGAAGCCGGGGTGGACGTGTGCGTGGCGGGCGGGCAGAAGTGCGCCGACGCGGTGGCGAAGATAATGGGTGTGGAAGCCACCGTCAGCGAGCGCGGAGTCGCGCTGGTCCACTGCAAGGGAGGGCTCTCGGAATCCACACCCAAGGCGATCTACAGGGGAATCGACTCATGCGCAGCCGCTGACAAGATAGCGGGAGGCTTCAAGGCCTGCGACTACGGGTGCCTCGGTTTGGGAACGTGCAAGGATGCTTGCCCGGTGAACGCCATATTCCTGGACGAGAACAGGTGCCGCCAGGTGGACCGCGAGCGCTGCACCGGTTGCGGCCTTTGCGTCGAGGTCTGCCCGAGAGGCCTCATCGAGCTGGTCCCCAGGGACCAGGAGGCGCTGGTGATGTGCAATAGCGCCGACAAGGGGGCGAAGGCGAGGAAGACCTGCTCCGTCTCCTGCTACGCCTGCAAGAAGTGCGAGAAGGTCTGCGAGTTCGACGCCATCGAGGTCGTGAACAACTGCGCCCGCATCGATTACGAGAAGTGCACCCAGTGCGGCAAGTGCATCGAGGCCTGCCCTAACGACGTCATCGTCAGGGTCAAACCGGCGAAAGAACACGGGAAGGCACCCTCCGCGGTTGCTTAACCGCGCTGTCGAGGATAGGCTAACCCCCGCTAGACCGCAGGGTTGGCGTACGCGGCAACAGAACAATAAGACGTGATGCGATTGTCCGACATGCCCCAAGAACTTATCCTTCGGCGGGGGTGGCGCGCCGGAATGATATCCCGCGCCTGCTGCTGTCTGGCCCTCGCGTTCCTGGCGCTGACCAGCCTGTCGTCCTGCGGTGAGAGCGGGAAGAAGAGGGGAGAAACCGCGCGGGTCACCGGCGTGCTCATGGAAGCCCGTGGCGCGCAGGACATCCGCCCGGCGGCATCGGACTGCTGGCTGGCGGCGGATGTCGGGGCCATGCTCACAGAGGGCGACACGGTGTGGAACAGCGCCGATTCGACCGTGCTGGTGCAGCTGACTGGCGGCGCGGAGATGTGGGTGTCGGGGAGGGCCTGCTTCAGCGTCACCACCGCGGGTGGCGGAGCACCGCGCGTCGAGCTGTCGTACGGAGGCGCCCGCGTGCAGGGGCCGGAGCGTGAGCGCGTAATCGTCGGTACGCCCGCCTGCGCAGTGACCGCGTCGGCCGGGAAAACTTCCAGAGCGGACCTCATGGTGACGGTGGAGCCGGGCGGCGCCACG
>JAGUWJ010000107.1 GCA_020062425.1 Actinomycetota bacterium | reverse complement strand
TCACCTGGGGAAACGGTTTTACGCGGTCGGCTTTCGGGCACTTTTTGTTTTTGAGGCAACGTATCCGTTTCGGGTACTTTTATTGTGAGGCAACTCGGTCCGTTGACCTTAATTTGATGCATTAATAGGATTTACCCGCGGTAACTCAATAAGCAAGACACTGCAACGCGGTGAATATGGCATGACAATGGTAGGTTTGTCGCGCCTGGCGGCACGTGTGAACTACCGCCGGGTGGTGGTGATGGCGATAATGCTGGTGATGGTGGCGGCCGCCGTAGGAGTACGCTCGTCCCCGACCCGGGCCCATTTCTCAGACGGCGAGACCAGCGTTCAGGTCACCATGAGGGTGGGGACCTGGGGACCGCCTCCTTGCGTCACGTGCGTCTGTCCGTGGTATGGACCGACGGGTCTCTGCAGCTGGCCGGTCTTCATCTTCGGTAGAAATCTTAAAGACATCACCGAGATAAAGCTGGTCAAGGGTGATGTGGTCGTGACGGCGAAAAAGGTATGGCCCATCTGCGACTCCAAGATCTACTGCGTCTTCGACCTTCGGGGGGTCCCGCTCGGCGACTACGACATGGTGGCCCGCACAGCGGACTCCGGCTGCAAGGAGTACGTCCTCTTCAAGGGCTACAGGGTCTACAGGTGCGGCCTGATGCCCTGCGGCGGCGGGTCGGAGGCGACGGCCTACAGCGCGAGCGCGGTGCTGCAGTCGGTGCAGGAAGATCAGAAACCACCGCCGGACAAGCCCGGTGTCCTCGAAGACCCCGCGAACTTCAAGATGCCGCGGGTCTTCAGGGACGACAAGTCGCTGGTCGTGGACGTGAAAGGGGCTATAAACTCGGAGTTCCAGGGCGCGGCGCTGGTGTCGCCGGACCTGCTCGTCGAGGGCACTATAGAGAAGCTGACCGAGCGCAGATGCGTCTCGAGGTTCGACCGGAAGAAGCTCACCGACGGGCCGTACGACCTGCTGCTGACCAGGGAGGACGACAGCAGCCTCCTGCTGGAGAGCGCGGTCACCGTGGCTCCAAACAACGAGCCGCTTTACGGGCCGCTCGTCATCAAGAGCGTGAAGCCGGGTTCTGCCGAAGAGGGGAAGACCGTCGACCTGCTGATCACAGGGGATAACCTGGCCGGCTGCGAGTACGTGGCACTGGTGATAGCGGAGCGGCAGCTCTTGCCTCTCGGGACAAGCGGCAGCGGCAGGGGAATGGTCTGCACGTTCGACCTGACCGGAGCCCCGGTGGGCATCTATGACGTCTATGCGTGCGGCCCGGGGGGCTCGGCGGCGATACTGAAGGGGTGCTTCACCGTGACCGCCAGGGCGCCGGTCGTATCTCCCGTGCCAGAGCCATCACCGGCCCCGGCGCCTTCGCCGAAGCCAAGGCCGTCTCCCGAGCCCGTGCCCGGGCCGGAGCCTGAAGATGAGCTCCCTCCAGCGATAATCGAGGTCACCCCGCTCGAGTGCGAAGTGGGCGGCAAGGTCACGTTCATCATCAGGGGAAGCGGGTTCACCGGGACGATGCTGGCCAGGCTGAGCTTGAACGGAGAGGACACCTGGGCGGTCGAGTACATCCTGCGGACCTCGGACGAGATGCACTGCGTCTTCGACCTTGGGGAGGCCTCCGCGGGCGAGTACGAGCTGTTACTGGCGGAGGGGAACGGCGGCGCGCTCAGGTTCGACGGCATGATCGTGGTGTCGGAGGCGAAGGAGCCACCGGCCGGGGAGGAGCCCGCGGGCGAATAGAGGACACCCGCGTCGGGAGATAGCCGGAAAAAGAGGTGGGGGTAGCTGCAACTACCCCCGGCAGCACAAGAGATAGCCCGGTCAGGCTTTCACTGCGCTTACTTGATTATAGCCGGAAAGCGCGCCCGGGCAGAAGAGGCATTTGAGGAAGAGAGGGAACGAGAGTGATGAGCCGGCAGGCGCTGAAGAAGACCGCCAACTGGGTGGTGTTCTCGCTGGTGGTCCTGCTCTGCGCCGGCTTCACCCTCCTGGTCGTCACCGGGAAGTACAAGGTGCTCATCGTCAGGAGCGAGAGCATGAAGCCCGCGATACAGATGGGCGACCTCATTGTGCTCAAGTCATACAGGAAGGGAGAGGAGTTGGAGATCGGCCAGGTGATCAGCTTCGACGTAAGCGGCACCAGCATCACCCATCGGCTGGTGGGCATCGAAGGACTGCGCCTGGTCACGAAGGGCGACGCGGTGAAGAACCCCGACACCTGGCCGATATCGGCGGACCACGTCAAGGGCACCTACCTGTTCAGGGTGCCTTACCTCGGCTACGCGGCGAGCTTCCTGAAAGGCAGGGGAGGCGCCGTGCTGCTCATGGGGCTCGCGGCGGTGCTGCTGGGGCTGGTGGTCTTCCAGTTCGTGCGGTCGTCACGGAGGGGCAGGCCCGCTCAAGCCGGCGGCCGCGGTGGAACAGAAACAAACGAAGTGTGAACCTTGCGAAAGGGGGGAGGAGAGGTAAAGCGGACGAAAGGGAGAGACCTTTGACGAACGGGAAAGACCGGTTGAGATAGTTGAGTTCAAGTCAGGCAACGGTCTCGACGCAAGTGTCTGGAGCGGGCGCCGATTGAGACCTGATACGAAGGGGGAGAAAGAGATGAAAAAGTACGTATACCTCGCGATCGGCGTGCTGCTGGTGGTGGCACTGCTCAGCGCGGGGACGTTCACCTTCTGGACCGGTGGGGAGAAAAGCAGCCCGGTCGTCATGAATGCAGGGACCATCTCGGTGGACTGCACGGATGGACCCTTTAACTACACGGGTGACTTCATCCTCAAGCCGGACAACGGCGAGGACGACTTCAAGCCGTGCTACACGGGCTACATCACGTTCAACATCAAGAATACCGGCGGAAATCCTGCTGTCCTCTGGAAGCACATAACCATGATCGAGGCCGCCGGCGAACTCGACAAGTGGGTCCGCTACGACCTCACCGTGGGCGGCTTCGACCCGGTCTTCATCGACTCTGACGAGGTCATGGTCAACGACGTTCAATGCGCGTGGATGCCCATGGGCGCGATTCCGGAAGGTGAAACCTGGAAAGTCACCCAGAGCTACCACCTGGACGCAAAGACACCCGACATAATGCAGGGTAAGACCATCAAGTTCCAGATAGAGGTGTACGCGGAGCAAAAGATGGGCCCCGGCCCAGCGCAGGCGGGGAAGAAGCTGTTCCTCGACAACAAGACCGGTGATCCTACCTGGGACTATATTATCGACGACACCTGGGGCCTGCTCGACTGGAACGCGGGCGCGGCTAACGCGAAGCTTCGTGTGAACAGCCTGAAGGCTGGCACCAACTACAGCCTGATCTACTACACTGCATGGGGCTCTCCGGTAACCGTAGTCAGCTCCTTCGGGACCGATGGGAACGGAGACGCGACGGTCGCTGTTAACCTTCCTGCTTTCACGGGTAAGGTATGGGTGGTCGAAAGCGCCGACATCACCGGGACGAGCTTGAACAAGTGGCCGCTTTCGCAGCCAATGCTATTCGAGGGCAACCTTGTAACCATACCGTAGGAAGCGATATCACTGCAGTCTATGCAGTGAGAGAAGCCCGGGTCCGGCCCAGGACCCGGGCTTTTTCTTGCGCATTCCACCTGAAAGGAGTCGTCCCACAGGCGTATAATTAGAGTCAAAGAAACCGGATGCACGGGCAGCGCGGGCCGGCGGTTCGAGCGGCCCGTGACTGTTCTAGGGAGGCCTGCCGGATTTCCGTTGGTGTCAGGCACCATACAGGAAATTTCCGTTGGGGATGGACCCTTTACCGGGAGTAGGCAGTCCGCAGGAGTGAAGAGACTATGACAGTCGAGCTTTCCGACAACGCCATAAAGGTCCTGGAGCGCCGGTATCTCGCGCGCGACGCCGAGGGGAACCTCACCGAGACGCCTCTCGAGATGTTCGAGAGAGTGGCCGACGCGGTGGCGAGTGCCGACGACCCGTTCAGGGGCGAGGAGGGGGCCGCGCGCTCGCGCGAGACGTTCCTGGAGATGATGACCTCGCTCGAGTTCCTGCCCAACTCCCCCACCCTGATGAACGCGGGGCGTCCCCTGGGCCAGCTCTCCGCGTGCTTCGTGCTCCCCGTCGAGGACAGTATGGAGGGCATCTTCGACGCGGTGAAGAGCATGGCCCTCATCCATAAATCGGGCGGCGGCACCGGATTCAGCTTCTCACGGCTGCGCCCCAGGAACGACGTGGTGATGTCCACAAGGGGCATCGCCAGCGGCCCGGTCTCTTTCATGAGCGTGTTCGACGCCGCCACTGAGACGGTCAAGCAGGGAGGGACCCGCCGCGGCGCCAATATGGGAGTGCTCCGGGTTGACCACCCTGACATCCTTGACTTCGTCAGCGCCAAGAGCGAACACCACCTCCTGAACAACTTCAACATCTCGGTGGGGCTCACCCGCGAGTTCATGGCGGCGCTCGAGCACGGGCGCACTTACGCCCTGGTGAACCCGCGCACCGGCGAGGTGGAGTCGATGCTGGACGCGCGCGAGGTCTTCGACGAGATAGCGACCTCCGCCTGGGAATCCGGCGAGCCGGGGGTCATCTTCCTCGATCGCATGAATGAGGGCAACCCGCTTGCGAGCCTGGGCGAGATAGAGAGCACCAACCCCTGCGGTGAGCAGCCGCTCCTGCCGTACGAGTCGTGCAACCTCGGCAGCATCAACCTTGGGCGACTGGTTCACGTCGAGAACGGAGCCCCGAAGATAGACTGGGCGAGGCTGGAGTTCCTGGTGCGCGAGGGAGTGCATTTCCTCGACAACGTGATAGACGTGAGCCGCTATCCCTTGAGGAAGATAGGTGAGCTGACCCGCGCCAACCGCAAGATCGGCCTGGGGGTGATGGGGTTCGCGGATATGCTGGTGAGCCTGGGCATCCCATACGACTCCGAGCGTGCGCTCGAGGTGGGTAGCGAGGTGATGTCGTTCGTGGAGCGGGTCTCGCACGAGGCCTCGGAGGCTCTCGCCGCGGAGCGGGGTGCTTTCCCGAACTTCGAGATGAGCACGGCCTCGCGTGAGGGCCGCCCCCAGGTGCGCAACGCGACAACCACCACAATAGCCCCGACCGGGACCATCAGCATCATCGCGCGTTGCTCCAGCGGCATCGAGCCGCTGTTCGCGGTTGCTTACGAGCGACGTGTGCTGGACGGGGAGAGCCTGCTGGAGGTTCACCCCGCCTTCCAGGATGCGGCAAAGACGTACGGGCTCGACGGAGACGGCCTGGTGCGCGAAATTGCCGCCACGGGATGCCTCTCCGAAGTGGAAGGCGTCCCCGATGAGCTGGCTCGCCTCTTCGTGAGCGCCAACGAGGTGGCGCCCGAGTGGCACGTGCGCATGCAGGCCGCTTTCCAGCAGTACACCGACAACGCGGTGAGCAAGACGGTGAACCTCCCCCAGAAGGCGACGATCGAAGACGTGGAGTCGTTGTACCTGCTGGCTTACAGCCTCGGCTGCAAGGGGGTCACCATCTACCGTTACGGCTCCAGGCCGGTCCAGGTGCTCTACCGGGGGCATGCCGAAGCCCCGGACGAGGCGATAAGACCGCGCGAGAGGCAGAAGGTCACCTCTGGCACCACCGAGAAGGTGCGCATCGGCTGCGGCAACCTGTACGTGACCGTCAACTCAGACGACGAGGGAATATGCGAGGTGTTCACCTCGCTGGGTCGCGCGGGGGGCTGCCCGTCCCAGTCGGAGGCTACCAGCCGGCTTATCTCGCTCGGCTTACGCTCGGGCATAGACATAGACGAGATAACCGAGCAGTTGAAAGGCATCCGCTGCATGTCCTCCATCCGCAGCAAGCAGGCCGAGGTTCTGTCCTGCCCGGACGCTATCGGCAGGGCCATCGAGAAGTACCTCGCGGTCGAGAGCTACGATATGCCGTTCGATACGGCGGTTGATGGAGGCGTATCGTGCCCCGAGTGCGGGGCGCGCATGGAGTTCGAGGGAGGGTGCATCGTCTGCAGGTCTTGCGGGTTCTCACGCTGCGGACCGGCCTGACATGCCTCCTCGAGGTGAGTGAGATGGATGACCAAGAAGTCGAAAAGCTGATATCGGATCTGCTGGAGCAGATGCCCGAGGAGGTCCGGAACGAGGTCGAGGACGAGGCCGGCGAGGAAGGAAAGACCCTCGAGGATTACCTGCGGATGATGGTCACAGACATGAACCGTGGAGGGCTGCTCGATGCGGCCCGCGACAGCGATGTCTCGGAGGATGAGTTCATCAGGATGATGCTGGTGGGTGACTGCCCAAACTGCGGCAGCGAGAACACCATGAGCTGCGACGAGCTGGAGGGAGTGGAGGACCCCACACTCGCCAGGTGCGCGCAGTGTGGCTACACCTGGTGCCTGGAGTGCGGCTCTGCAGTGACCGGTGAGACCTGCGAGCACTGGCAGTTCTGTGACCGGTGTGAGGAGGAGAAGGACGAATTCGGCGACTGCGGGATCTTCCCCGCGGAGTGCCCTCATCTCCTGGAGTGGCTGGCCGGGAACTTTACCAGACGCTACGAGAACGCCTGCGCATGGTGCGGTCGAGAGATCGGGGAGGAAGCGGAGGTCTTCGGGGTGGGGGCAGCGGTGCGGGGAAACCTCGAGTTCACCAGCAAGGGTGACGACATGGGGTTCCTGATGCCGGTTATGATCCAGGGCAGGCTGGTCCCTGCGATCGTCACCGCACCGGGTTCTGAGGCGCGCCTGGAGGGGAACGACCTCCTTTTCATGACTTGCAGCGAAGAGTGCGCCGGCTCGCTCCGTGACGCTCTGAGGGAGGAGAAAGAGCTCATCGACCGGGCCGAGCGGAACTGATGGAACAGACCCCCATGAAAGTGCTGAAACCCCCCCTGCGCCGCATGCGCCGCTTCATATACCGGAACCTGGGCCCGCCTTCCATGCCGGGAGCTTTCTCGTTCGGGTGCTTCATGGTGGAGCGCTTCGGGACCAGGCTTCCCTTTACAAAGTTCGCCTCCGGGGATTATTACACTTTTTACATCCCCAGGTTCAGGACCGAGGCGTACCGCCGGGTCATTCGAGGCGGCCTGCTGCGCGACTTCAACCTGGGCGGGGGGCCCACCGCGGTGACGCTGGCGGTGACCTCGCG
>JAGUWJ010000140.1 GCA_020062425.1 Actinomycetota bacterium | reverse complement strand
TATAAGTTATCCACGTGCGGACCGGTTGGATTGCGCCCTAATTATAGCAAATGCAGCGTCGCAATAATGCGCTTACGCCTGGGGACAGACACCGTAAGGTAAGTTCCAACACGCTTATTTGACTGTCTGGCGAGAATTTACCTTACGGTGTCTGTCCCCAGGCGTAAGCGGTCGCGGTTATACGTTCTCGCCGAGGATCTGGATGAAGCTCTCCAGGCGCGAGCGGGCGGCCGCGCCCAAGCCCCCCGGGCAGTCGCACTCGATGGTGAGCAGCGGAAGGTCGAGAGCGCTCGAGAAGATGGCATCCTCCATGTTCCTGTGGCAGAAGCTCTGGACATAGTGCACCAGACCGTCCAGTCGCCTGGCCCGCGCCTGCTCGTTTATGTCGCGCACCCGGCCCATCACGCTGTAGGGATAGGTGTAGAGCAGGTACTGCCGCACAAGGTCTTTCGCTTCGAAAGGCATGGAGAACTGGCGCTGGACCTCGTGGAACACGAATCGGGCGCCGGCCTGCTCGGCCATCTCGAAGATGCCCGGCTCGATCGGTGGGACCCCTATGTAACCGAGCCTCACCTCTCTCGAGTGCGGGATGCCGTTCCGCGTGTCGAGCGGCTCGCGCCCTTGCGTCTCCTCAATGAAGAGAGCGAGTTCCCCGCTGAACGCGCCTGGGTCGCCGTCGAAGTCGCTGGAGCTGACCAGCCACCGGTGAGCCTCGGCCCCGGTGACGCGGTTCTCGCTCCAGCAGAGGGCGTCGGCCAGGGCGAGAAGCTCTCTTGCGGCGGCGAGTTCATGTCTCTTCTCCTCCGCGTCGTCGAGCGTCGTGCCCAGTCTCTTGGCGAAACGGGCGAGCTCACGTCTCATGTCACGAGCGGCGGGCGGAAGGGGGTATGCGAAAGGCACCACCTCGATGCCCCGCAGCTCCAGCGCCTCCAGCAGGACCTCCGTGCCCGAGCAGTCGCCGCGCACCACGCCGATGACCCTGGATGGGCCGCCTTCCGTCACCACGGCGCCGAATATGCCCTTTATCCATGCGCAGGAACCCTGGGGGAAACCCGCCTCGAGAGCGCGGTTCATCATCTCCTCGCGCTCTGGGCTCGCCACGAAGACGTTGTTCAGGTCGACTGGCACCAGGTCCGCCGCGAAGATGACCTCCACGGGGACCGTTGTCGTTATGCCTACACATCTGTCGTCATGGGTCATCTGGCACCTCAGGCAGGCGTATCTGACGAGCCGGGCGGGGTCACTCCCGCCTCGACCTCCGAGCCCTCCTCGACCTCGAAGGACCCGCCGCCGGACGACTTCACGCGGCAGGCGGCGAGGTGCGGATCGTGCGCCCAGAGCACGAGCGCACCTTCTAAAGCGCACTCGGAGAGAAGCCTCGACTTGACCTCGTAGACCCTCTCGGGGAACAGGTCCCACGCCATGAGCCAGTGCGGCTTGAGGTGGGCCACGGTAGGCACTATGTCCCCCATGTAGACGGCCTCGCTACCACCCGACGATATCCTCACCACCTGGTGCCCTGCGGTATGTCCGCCGGTGAGCTCGAGTGCGATCCCATCGGCCACCAGCGTGTCACCTTCGATGAGCTCCAGGTTCCCGGATTCCTCGAGCGGCGCGAAGTCGCCCGGCAGGTACGAGCCCTTCGAGAGCGGATGCGGCTGGGTCGCCGCCTCCCATTCGCTCTTCTGTACCAGGACTTTCGCGCGGGGGAAAGTCGGCCGGTAGTCGCCCGGGCTGCCCAGTGTCAGGCCTCCCGCGTGGTCGAGGTGGAGGTGTGTGGGGATGACCAGGTCGATCTCCTCCGGCGCTACGCCAAGCCCCGACAGCCCGTCGACCACGTCAAAGTCCGTCAGGTCGTATATATCCTTCTGCCTGGCACCGTACTTCGAGCCCATGCCGGGTTCGACCAGGACCTTTTTTTTTGAAGTCTCGATGAGCAGGGAATTCACGTTCAGTAGTATGCGGTTATAGTCATCGGGCGGGGCTTTCTTCTCCCAGAGCGTCCTCGGGACCACTCCGAACATGGAGCCCCCGTCGAGGCGGAACCGCGACGATACGAACGTGAAAACCCGAACCTCTCCGATCTCAATCGCCTTTCCGGACTGACCGTCCAGCGGCATCGATGCACCCCCGATAAAACGCTCCGGGGGCCTTCCGGCCCCCGCGAGCCGGCACCCCAGCGACGCGTCGCTATCATAGCAGAACCGGCGCGCGCGCAGGTCATAGGCTGGCGGTGATAGAAAACATTAACGACCCGCGTTTGCTGACCGCCGGGTGACGGCGTCTTCTGAGGCATTGGGGCTGAGATGGGCAAGAGGCGATGGTGTGAAGCGCGTGAGGAAGAGGGCTTCACGCTGGTGGAGCTGATGATAGTCGTCCTGATAATGGGCATCCTGGTGGGCATCGTCATGCTGAGCCTGGCCTTCTCCAGGACAAAGGCGGAACAGTCCTCTTGCAAGGCGAACCTGCGCACGCTGCACAGCGCCATCCTCCAGTACCAGGTCGACCACGACGGGGAGTTCCCTCTGGAGCTGAACGACCTCGTCGAGGAAGAGACCAAATACGTAAAGGAAACGTTCGACTGGATGTGCCCGGCCGGTGACACCGAGACCGAGTCCGGCGACTACAGAGACCATTACGACCCCGAGACGGGCGAGGTCACCTGCCCGCGCCCGGAGCACAACATCTGACAGGCAGGCGTGACGAGGAGCAGGGGGAAGAGACAGTGAAGTACTCGAGATTCGAGCTGCTGGCCATCGTCGTCGTTACGTGCGCCGCGGTGGTTACTCTGTTCACCACGGCCTCGACGACAAACGTCGTCACCGACGTGGTAGGTCAGCTGATGATTGTGGTGGCGCTGGCCGGGGGCCTTCACTGGGGAAGAAAGGGAGCGCTGGTGTCGTTCCTGGTCGCCACCGGCACGTACGCCATCTTCGCGTTCGGGTTCCGGGGCAGCGTGGACCTGGCTTCCGCCACACAGATATTCCTTCTCCGCACCGGCATCTACGCGGTGGTCGCGATACTGGGAGGGGAGCTCAACGTCCGGCTGAAGTACCTCTTCATGAAGCTGGAGCACCAGGACTTCGTCGACGACATCACCAGCCTCTACAACGACGTGTACCTCGTCAAGTTGATCGAAAAGCACATGGATTCGTTCGACCGTCACGGCACCAGGTTCTCCGTCGTCAACTTCACGGTGAACCCGGAGCTCATGAAACCCATCAAGAAGCGGGTGCGCACCAGGCTCGTCAAGGAGCTGGGCAACTCGGTGGTGAGAGGCAACATCCGTACGGCTGACGAGGCGGCGCGTCTTACGGACGCGCGGTTCAGCGTGCTGTTCCCCAATACCGACCGCGAGGGGGCTGCCTGCGCGACCAACCGGGTCGAGGGCAAGATAATCAGCTTCCTGCACCGCCAGGGCTTTCAGACGGGTGACGAGGGAACAGTGCTGACAGAGATAATGGAATATCCCGGCAACAGGGACAGCCTGGAAGTCTTTGTGGCCGGACTCCAGGAAGTGGACCGGGCGTAGTTCTACTCTACCGGTGTCTCGTGGATTCTCAGATGGAAAGTGCTACCCGTCACACCGCCAGGTGATGGCCGTGTTCTCAATGAACCCCTCAAAGCTGCGGTAGAAGGCGCCGCTCACCTCGTCGCCGGTCTCCACGACCGCCTCGAGCTCCCAGCACCCGCGGCGTCGCGCGGCTTCCATCATGGACCTCATCAAATGAGTGCCCACCCCGCTCCGCCTGTGCTCCTCGTCCACTATCACCGCGGTCAGCCTCGCCTGCTGGCGCGTGCCGTGGAGGGTAAGGAACCACGTGGCGGCGGCAAACCCCACCGGCTTGCCGGCGTCGCGTGCGACCACGAACAGCCACTTGTCGGAGTTCAAGAGCTCCGCTATCACCCTGTCCCAGCGGTCCCGGTCGACCGCGGGACTCAACCCGCGCGATTCCGCGAACTCGATGAACAGGCCGGTCACCACTCCGTGGTCCTTCACACCAGCTTTTTCTATCTTCAGCATCAGCGCCCCCGGGTCTCGGCGGGATAAAGCGGGTCTGTTTTGATGATAGAATATCGCCATGCATAAGCCAACCCGCGCCGCTGGTCGAAGCACCTGGAAGACCAGGTCCGGCGATGTAATAGTGGTGCTCCTGGTGCTGGCGGCGGCCGCCGCTTCGATACTGCTGGTCTCGCGCGCGAACGCGGGCGAGAAGGGTTCTATCGCGGTGGTGGAGGTCGGCGGCCGGGAGGTTCGCCGTTTCACCCTCGGCCCCGGACAGGCCTCGCGGCGCTTCACCGTCGAGGGCACGCAGGGGACAAGCACCTTCGAGATCAAGGACGGACGCGTGCGCATGGTGGAGAGCGCCTGCCGGGACAAGGTCTGCATCGGCATGGGGTGGGTGGATACGGCCGGAAGGGCCATCGTCTGCCTTCCCAACCGGGTCACCATAAGGATCACCGGCGGCAGGGAACCAGGCGTGGACACAGTCTCGGAGTAGGTGGTCGCGCTTGGCACCAACGCGCCGCGTAACCAACCTGGCCCTGCTGGTATCGCTGGGCCTCGTCCTGAGCGTGATCGAAGCTTCACTCCCTCCCCTGCTCCCAGTGCCGGGCGCGAAGCTGGGCCTTGCCAACATAGCCACTGTCATCGCCCTCTACCTGTTCGGACCGGGCATGGCGCTCGAGGTCACCGTGATACGAGCGACCCTGGGCGGGCTGCTGAGGGGAAGCGTGGTGGGCCTGGTGTTGAGCCTCTCGGGCGGCATCGCCAGCACGCTGATGATGATACTCCTCTACGTCACCCTCAAGAGGTTCATGAGCGTCATCGGCGTCTCGGTGGCAGGGGCGGTGACACACAACGTCTTCCAGCTCGCGGCCGCGTACCTGCTGGTGAGGCAACCCGCCCTCTTCTACTACCTGCCGTACCTGATACTGGCCGCGGTTCCCACCGGGCTCTTCGTCGGCCTGGCGTCCCGCAGGGTGGGGCGGTCACTGGAGGCCCTTTCGCTCGAGGCGAGGTACTGACATGGGCGATGCCGACAGCTTCCGCATGAGGATGGAGGGGGTCCGGTACCGCTATCCTCGCGCGGGTTCGGACGCGCTTTCCGGGATAGACCTCGAGTTCGAGCAGGGGCGCATGTACGCGGTGCTGGGCCGCAACGGGTCCGGGAAATCCACCCTCGCGCGGTGCCTCAACGGCCTGCTGGTACCGACAGTTGGGCGTGTCACGGTCGGGGGACTCGACAGCGCGGACGGCGCATCCGGGCTCGAGATTAGAAGGAACGTGGCGATGGTCTTCCAGAACCCCGACGCGCAGATGATAGCGTCCAGCGTCGAGGAGGAGGTGGCGTTCGGACCCGAGAACCTGGGCCTCGAGCCGGCGCTCATCAGGGGGCGAGTGGACCGTGCCATGGACCTGGTCGGCATCCGCGAGCTGGCCCGGCGGCAGCCGCGGAAGCTCTCTCAGGGGCAGAAACAGCTTGTGGCGGTGGCCGGCGCGCTGGCGATGGAACCCCGTTTCATCGTGAGTGACGAATCGACCTCGATGCTCGACCACGACGCGCGGGAGAGGGTCCTGGAACTGTTCGGGCGCCTGCGCGATGACGGTCTCGGTATAGTCCACGTCACCCATTTCCTGGAGGAGGCACTGCTTGCCGACACGGTTGTGATATTGGAGGACGGCGTGGTGGCGGATGAGGGGGCTCCCGCGGACGTGCTGAGCAGCCCGGACGAGGTGCGCGGGCTGGGCCTGCGGCCCCTGGAGGTGACGGTGGTCATACGCGAACTGGCGACGCTGGGGCACCGCGTCCCCGCCGGCGTACTCGATATTGAGGAGCTGCTGTCTTGGCTGAACGCCTGACGCTGGAGGAGGTCTCATACTCGTACCCGCTTCCGGGCAGGGAGGACCTGCCAGCGCTGGACGGGATATCCCTCGCGGTGGAGCCCGGCGAGGTGCTGTGCGTCGCGGGGGCCAACGGCTCGGGCAAGTCGACGCTGGCGCAGGTGTGCGCGGGGCTGTTGGCGCCCACGGCGGGTTCCATGGGGTACGGCGGCGAGAAGATCGAGGGGCGCAGGCGGCTGCTCTCGTTCCGGCGGAAGGTCGGGCTCTTGTTCCAGAACGCGGAGGACCAGCTCTTTGCTGACACGGTGTTCGAGGATGTCGCCTTCGGGCCGCGCAACCACGGCCTGAAAGGCGAAGAGCTCGAGACCCGCGTTGCGAGCGCCGCCGGGCACGCCGGCATCGACCTCGACGAGCTCGGGGGCCGCTCGCCGTTCTCGCTTTCCGAGGGTGAGAAGAGGCGGGTCGCGCTGGCGGGCGTCCTGGCCCTGGACCCGGAAGTGCTGGTGCTGGACGAGCCGTTCATCGGGCTCGACTTTGACAACGGTGAGCGCTTGAAGGGTGTGCTGGGGGCCTACCGGGAGGAGCGGGGTGCTTCGGTGGTCATCGTCACCCACGAGCTGGCTGACGCCTGGTCGCTGGCGGACAGGTTCGTACTGCTGGACGGCGGCAGGTGCGCGGCCGTCGAGGAGAAGTCGGAGCTTGTCCGCGGTGACATCGAGCTTGCGGGTCTCGGTATGAGGCTTCCCCAGTGGGGGGCCCTCGCGCGGGGGCTCATACGCTGCGGTGTCGCCGTAGCGGACCCTTCCGACCCGGTGGTCCTGGCCCGCGCCATGGCCGAGCGGAGGAGGGCTTCCGATGGTCGGTAGCGACATCACCATCGGCCAGTACCTCTCCGCCGAGACGGCGCTCCACTCCGCGGACCCCCGGCTGAAGATAGCGGCCACCGTGTCGGCCATGATACTTGTGTTCACTTACGAGGGCTGGGGGCTCGTCGCCTTCACCGGGATGATGCTGGTGATACTGCTGGCGGTCCGCCTCCCGCTCATGCCGCTGTTGAAATCGCTCCGGGCGGTGTGGGTGATAGTGGTGCTGACCTTCCTGCTCCAGCTCTTCCTCACGCCAGGGGAGGTTCTCTGGCAGTGGGGGTTCCTGAGCGTCACCGACACCGGGCTGATGAACGGGGTGGTCTTCTCCGCCCGTATCATCCTGCTGGTGGTCCTGCTGGGGGCGCTGACCATGACCACTCCGCCGCTGAAGCTCGCAGACGGGATGCAGTCGCTGCTCAGGCCGCTCAAGTACCTCGCGGTCCCGGTGTCGCGCGTGGCGACGGTGGTGAGCATCACCCTCATGTTCATACCCAACGTGCTCGAGCAGAGCAGGAAGGTCATCAGGTCCCAGATGGCGCGCGGGGCCGACTTCGAGTCGGCCAATCTCTTGAGGAGGGTCAAGGACACAGTGCCGGTGCTGGTACCGCTGTTCGTGAAGGTGTTCCACGACTCGGACGAGCTGGCGGTCGCCATGTACGCCCGTTCTTATGCGGGCGGCGAGGGAAGGACCAGGCTCTATCCCATGAAGGCCGGCTCGATGGAGGTGCTATTCACTATCGCATTCGTCGTCGCCTGCATAGCCCTGTCCTTCCTCTAACTTCCATTGGTGTCAGGCACCAATGGAAGTCCTTGGAGACGTAGTGCATTCCGCTGGTGCCTTCCGTTGGTGCCTGACACCAATGGAAGTTCAGGGTTCGAGGAGGGTCTTCCAGGCGGGGTTGCCGGGACACAGCTCGGCCGCCTTCGCGTAAGCGTCCTCGGCCTCCACCGCCATCCCCATACGCTCGTACGCCTGACTCAGGTAGAACCAGGCGTCCCCGCGCGCCGGATCGAAGCCCAGCGCCTTCTGGTACTCCGCTACGGCTTCGGCCGGGTCGCCCCGCTTTTCCAGCGCGCGGCCCCTGACTACGCTTACGCTCGCAAGGGTCTCGGCTCGAGAGCCCGCGATCTCCCGGGCGGCATCCAGCCGCTCCAGCGCACCGTCAACGTCACCGCCATCCATGAGATATTGAGCGAGCATGATAGCGGTGGCCACGTCGTCGGGGTTCGCCTTGACCGCTCTCTCCAGCACATCGACCGCTTCGTCCCGCCTGCCGAGGAAGCTCAGGAGGTCCGCCTTGGCCTGATACGTCTTCACATCCGAGGGGTCCAGCTCGATGGCCGCGTTATAGCGCACGAGCGCCTCTTCGTGCCGTTTCAGGCTGGCCAGCGCGTCGCCTGTCAGCCTCCGGTACGGAGCGTACCGCGGTGCCGCCCGCGCCGCGGCTCGGTACTCCTCCAGCGCCAGCTCGTACTCCTTGCCCCGAGCATAGCTCATCCCCAGAAGCGCCCTCTCGCTGGCGGAAAGGCCCACCGGGGGCCGTAGCGCGCCCGCCTTCTCGAACTCGAGCGCGGATTCATCGACGGCCCCGATGTCGGCCAGCGCTATCCCCCGCACGAGGTGGGATATCCACGCGGAGGGATTCATGTCGATCGTCGCATCGCAGTACGATATCGCCCCGGCGTAGTCCCCGCTCTCCAGCATCGCCCTCGCGAGCCACTCCCTCAGGTACCAGAAGTACGGTTCTTGGTAAGCCGCCTGGCCCAGCGCTCGTGCGGAAGCCGCTCCGTCACCCAGAGCAGCGTGGGCCTGCCCCAGGTCGACCAGCACGGCCTGCCGCCCGGGGTCGAGCTCGCTGCTCTTGGTCCAGTCGTCGAGGGCCCCCCGGACATCCCAGGCTCGCATCTTCAGAGCCCCCGTGTTCTGGTAACCCACGGCCCGGGTTGCAGAATCGTCCGCATCGACGAGCCCCCGGAAGACCGCCGAGGCGCCGCCGGTGTCTCCAAGGCGCAGGCAGGTGTGGCCCAGAGCGTTCCTCACACGGCTGTCGGCGGGCCGTGTCTCGAGCGCCTTTCTGAAACACCTCTCGGCCTGTGCCGGGTCTCCGTCGCGCAGGTACGCCAGAGCCATCACGTGGTACGCCCCGGTCCCGGACGAACCGTCCGCTACCGCTTCCTTGAGGTTCCGCAGCGCGTCGGTGGTCTCCCCCTGTAGGATTTTCACCACGCCGAGGCCCACCAGCGGGTCGCTCCCACCGGGCTCGAGCTCGAGTGTCTCCTTGTACCACTTTGCCGCCTGCTCCAGGTCGCACGAGCCCAGCTCCGCCTGGCCCATCCCGAAAACCGCCTCCACCGATGACTGGTCGGACCTGCGCGCCTTCGAGTATGCCTCGAAGGCCTCCTCCCAGTTTCCGGCCAGCAGTTCCACCTTGCCTAGCCCGGCATACGCCTGGGAGAACTGGGGGTCGCTCTTCAAGGCTTCCACGAACTCCGACCTGGCGCCGGCCTCGTCACCGGAATCGAGCAGCGCCCTGCCCAGGTTCACGTGCGCCCAGCGGTCGTCGGGCGCCACCGCCAGCTTGTCCCCGGCCTCTTCGGCGGTCCTCTCACGTGTCGCCTCGTTGCGGAAATATGGCCCCGCCTGCAGGTCGACGAAGTACGCGTACCCCGGGAATTCCGGCACCACCGGCCTGGCCTCGGCAGGCATCGCGCACGGGGGTTCACCGGGCTCGCACACCGCGCC